>DASYBJ010000517.1:0-27199 GCA_036500845.1 Acidobacteriaceae bacterium | reverse complement strand
GATGTAAATGAGGGTCGGCAAAGCAGTCTGAGATGAGTGAGAGACAAAATCTCTGTTCGCACCAAGGCGCGAGTATGAGTCGAGGCTGTGATTGCTGGTTCATGCGGCGTGCTGGTGGAAGGGCGGAGAGCGGAGCAGGAGCCGTTCGGTTGGGGCAGTCTTCCCTGCCATCGAATCGAATTCACGCTCACACTTGGGAAGTGCGATTCGACTTAGGAGCAGTCGCTTACCGATTAACGATGTCGAACCTTTTCGTGACAGCCATGCGTCAAGGACGGCGATACACGAACCCAGACATCTCCGAGAGTTGCTTGTTCACTGCAGCGACCAATTGGGCCGATTCACTTCACCGGCTAGGGGACAAAGTGTAAATGGGCGTTGAGCTAGTACCGGAAGCGCTGCGTGCCCGCTTTCGGTTCGAAGAGAGAAACCACGCCACGGCAGTGCTCGCATCGGATTTTTGCCTCGCACTGTGGATGTGCATATCGCCAGCGTTCTTCAAAAAGTGGGAGTCGATTCCAAGAAGTCGACAATGATCCTCACCCATTCCGGGGATCAGCTACAGCTTTCAAGTTCATCCAAATCGAGGGAGATCAGTGACCTTCATCCGCACGTCGAAGTGCGGAAATCGCTCGGTTATGGCGTTCCTCTGTATACCACGGGGGGCTATACATTTGGAGCAATTCTATCAATTCTGTTAATGCTTCTTTGGCAGTCAGGAGCGATTCACCTGGGCTCTCCAACGGAGTATATGTTTTCTCGTTTTCTTCCATCTGCGGTAATCTCTCGGTTCAGTTCCTCACGGCTGTTTATCGCCTCGTTCCTCAGCTGTGGGGTACAGCCGCAGATTGCACATCTCTTTCCTGCTGTGCGTAGCATCCATCACACACCGTTATCGAGGGGATCGCACGTAAACGTTGTAAATTGCATGTAAAGAGGAGAGAGCTTACCAACACGTGAGTCCTAGCCAGATCGCGCGGTCCTGCCTTCCTTTGCGAGTGTGACAATAGGGCACTTGCCAGAACGTCGTGGGGCTCGCGCTTCGCGCGCCTCGTGATGAGATCACTGCACAAGATCACTGCCACCCAAGGGGATGTCAAACTTGCGTTTTTTGCCGCACGAAAATTCACACGATTCATTATTGCATCATTCCGAACTGCAACCCTCCATCAAGAGTCGGTCAGGATAACGTACTATCACAGCGCCGCGCCGCGGCAACACGACTCCTTTTCTTTCCCATTCGCAGATCAAGCGGCTTATTGTGAACAACGTTGTGCCCGTCATCTGTGCCAGTTCCTCCCGTGACATGTTAATTTCTATCCCGGTACTTGAATGTACGCCCACTCGCTGTAGAAGTCTGACAAGTGCTAAAGCTACCCGTTTGCCAACCGGTTCCGTTGCAATTTCGCGAAAACGCTCTTCAAGTTCGGTAAGACGCTCGGACATGATAAGACCAAGATTTCTTCGAATCAGGGGGGAATCCGTCAAGATGCTTTCAAATCTCGCATAGTCCCAGACAATCGCTGTGCAGTCAGTCACTACCCGAGCCGAGCAGGTATGGACTCCTCCGGCAGCCCCCCCGAGTCCTCCAATCAGATCGCCTGCACCAATCAACCAAAGAATGACCTCGCTGCCATTGGTACTAAGTTGAGTAAGTTTTACAGAACCAGATTTAACCATCAGCACATGACGAACCGGCTGCTCTTTCATAAACAGACTCTCGTCGCGAGAGAAACTTCGCCTTCGAGCTCCGCCAACGATTTGAAGACACTCTTGAGTCGGCAGGCCGCAGAATAGCGCAGACGTACGGATAACACCTAGAGATTCGGCATCATCTATTGGCAGATGCGGCAGCTCTCCGTGACAGAGACTCGCTCTCTGAAATCTAGCAGTGGCCAAGGCTCCCCTCCACGTTAAGGACCTACAAGTGGTGCAAAAGCAATAGTTGGAATCGTATTAGCCGACGGGGAGGGTGTTTTCGAGAGGAGGGATCGAGCTCTTCGTATTGTCGGCGCGACAGTTGCAGTGCTGTATTCGCGTGTCAACGATTTGTCTTAAAGCAAATCGACAGTAGCAGTAGCGTATTCGCGTGTCAACGATTTGTTTTAGGGCAAATTGATCTTTAGTGCGAACCCTAGGACTGGTCTTACGTGTGCCCAAAAGACGACACGGGACGCTAACGTATCGTCGTCGTACTTTCAGCAGGCGCAGTTTGTAACGAGGAAGTAACAAATGGCTCCTAGAAAGCCGGCGCCGCCATTGAAGAGACGCTGCGATCCAAAAGACACGCGACTTCCGTGCTATCCCTCGGGTACCTCCGAACTCCGAGAATTTCTTTCCAGTTTGCTCCTTAGCAAAGACGCTTACCGTGCTGTAGCGGGATGATTCATCCACTCTCCCAAATTCCTGGACTCTGGCGCCTGTCTTAGGCGCCCGTGACTCCGTGTATGCATTTGGGAATGCCTAGGAGGACGACATGGGCAACACCGCTCTGCGTGCGTTCGCAGCGCTTTTGCTTCTGGCTGGCCTAAACACCGTGGCTAATGCTCAAGCGTTTCGAGTGCAATGCCCGGCTACTACATCGCTCCATCCTGCGAGCTCGCCAACCGGTCAGCCCTATACCGGTCCTGTGCCAGTGTCCGACGCTGCCACTGGGTTGACTTATATCAGTAACGGTGGACAAATCAAATGTCAGCAGGTGT
Source organism: Acidobacteriaceae bacterium (assembly GCA_036500845.1). Lineage (GTDB taxonomy): Bacteria > Acidobacteriota > Terriglobia > Terriglobales > Acidobacteriaceae > PALSA-350. Next base: position 24,497 of record DASYBJ010000517.1, on the reverse strand, counting down.
CCGGAGGCGATGGTTATGCCACCATGGCTGACGGCACGCAAACCTATCTGTTCGCATTCGGTCCTCTGTCCGGTCTTGCTGACATCAGCAACGGGCTTCCGGGAACAGAGCCAGCGAGTGTTTTTAATACTCTTGCGCCCATCATTCTCAAAGTTGGGGATCCCGCCACGACCGTTGGGGGTGGTGGCTCCTTTACCTACAATGGCGCCGTAGGTCTGGCTCCTGATCCCGACGCTGGCGGCGCAATCGACGGCCACGTTGATCCTCGACCCATCATGGATGTTGGAGTAATGAACGGCAACATGCCAGCTCCTCTCCTGGCCATTGATGAAGATGACGAGTTTTTTCTGACGCTGAGCAATGTCGGCATGCTTATGCGTCCTGACCTGTTTGAACAGCACACAATTCATTTTCACGGTTACCCTAACGCTTCCTCTTTCTACGACGGCGTTCCAGACGCATCTGTGGCGATCAACATCGGTGGAAGCATGACTTATTACTACCTTGCGCCTGATGCCGGTACATATTTCTGGCATTGCCACATTACTCCTCCTGAACATCTGCAGATGGGAATGGTTGGGCAGCTCTATGTGCGTCCGCGGCAGAATCGTGTGCCGGTAGGCAGCAGTCTGTTTGCCTCATTACAAAAACAGCAGGCGGATCTGCGCACCGCTTCGAATTGTGCCAACGATATCCTCTGCACGACTCCTCTTCCTCCGTCCGATAACAGCGTCACTCAGACGAATGATTCACTAACCGGTAAGCCGTATATGTATGCCTATAATGACGGCGACGGGTCCACTCGTTATGACGTGGAGTATCCGATACAAATTCACGGCTTTGATCCGAACTTTCATTTTGTTGGCATGACCTTCAACCCGGAAGGATTTGCCGACATCAAGGACAAGTACTTCCTGCTGAACGGTCGCAGCTATCCCGACACAATTTCTCCGGGTCCCATGAAGACACCTTCTTCAGACGGGACTATGCACGACTCGCAGCCCCTACCCTCTATCATTAATATCCCTGCAGGCGGACGTGCATTATTACGAATCTCGGATCTGGACGTAAGCGAGTTCCAGACGTTGGCCTCCCTTGGTATCCCGATGCAGGTCATCGCCGTCAACGCGCGGCTGTTGCGCGACGAAGCTGGGCAGAATCTCTACTACAAAACCAATTCAATAACTCTGGGTGGCGGTGAGTCCATCGACGTAATCCTGGATGCGAGCGACACCAGCAAGTATCAATCCGGACAGGTCTACTATCTCTACACACCCAATCTCGATCATCTCTCAAACGACGCCGAAAATTTCGGCGGCTTGATGACGGAAATCAACATCATCTAGGAAAGCAGGAAGGGTGCAATGAACACGGGAAGAGTAACTTTTATGGCGCGTGTGCTTCCGGCTTCGATGCTCATGTTGATTTCTGTAGTCAGTGTGAGCGCGTTCGCGGCCGCCCCCGGCATTATGGGTCCGACATTTAACCTTGTCGCTCAGGACAGTTACATCACGGAACCGGACGGCCAGTCTATTTATTCGTGGGGGTACGGATGCAACGGCCCGGCTCCAAGTTTTGCGCCAACAATGCCCGGTCAAACTTGCCCGACAATGCAGGTCCCTGGCCCGACATTAATCGTCAAGGAAGGCGATACGGTAACAGTTACACTTACAAATAATCTACCAGCTGCGGCCGGCAATACCTCCTTGCTGTTTCCTGGATTTCAGGTGTCCACCTCCGGCGGGGTACCCGGCCTGCTGACAGCTGAGGCCCAGCACTCAGGGACGGTGACCTATTCCTTCATAGCGACTTCCCCTGGTACACGCGCTTACTACAGCGGAACACAAGGCGACCTGCAAATAGAGATGGGCCTCTATGGAGCGATCATTGTCCTGCCGGCGACCGTGCCTTCCGCCTGTGCTTCAACCACCCCAAACGATCAGGCAAGGGCATCCCACGGCGAGCACGATTTCCGCTTGTCGGCGGCCGCTTATGATCATGCAGCAAGCTGCTACGATCGCGAATACCTTTTCCAGTTTTCAGAGATCGATCCTTCGATTCACCGCCAGGCGGAAGATCAGGTGAATGCACTGAAGGCGTGCTCTGGGTCATGTCCGGGCGGGCTCTCCGTCAAGACCGAGCCATATCACCCAGCATACTTCATGATTAACGGGCGGTCGATGCCGGACGACATGGACCCCAACTATGCCGCTGACTACCCGCACCAGCCATATAACGGCAATCCGCACATGCACCCGGGCGAATTGGTCTTGTTACGCGTCATCGGTCAGGGCCGATGGCAGCACCCCTTTCACGAACACGGCAACCATGTACGTGTCTTGGCACGCGATGGCAATTTAATCCTTAGCCAATCCGACGCGACGAAACTGGCCGGTCCGCTCTTGTTTACGACCACAACGACGCCCGGGCTGGCAATGGACGGCATTTTTTATTGGACGGGCAAGGGTCTGAACTGGGATGTGTACGGACACAACAAGGCTTCTTCGGATGCTCTTGCTCATCCCCCATGTATTGCAGACGCTAACGGCTATTACACCAGCGATCCCACCGCTATCAACTACTACGAATGGTGCGCGGACCATATGAAACCAATGGAGAAAGCTCCTTTCGGAGATGTTGGCGCCGGAGGCCCAGTTACCTTGCCTGACCCGAACTACTTCACAAACGGGACGTGGTTCGGCGGCAGCGCTTATCTGGGACCCGATGCAACGGTGCGTGCCGTAGGCCCAACCGGAACTACTCCTCCCTCCGGAACAATAGCGAATCCTCCTACGTCTGAAGCTGGATTTGCCTTTATGTGGCACTCACACAATGAACGCGAAATCACCACGAACGATATTTTTCCCGGCGGAATGATGATGATGATGCTCGTCGATTCCCGTGAATACCAGATTGACGAGTCGAACTGAGGAGGAAGAAATGCGGTCGAAGTGTTTCAATGCAAGCCTTTGTCTGCCGGTATTGGTTACTAGTGTTGCGCTCCTCTTGGGATCGGCCGTCGCCTCCGGCCAGCAACAACAGATAAACCTGAGCGCTGGACCAACCTCCACCACTCTGCCCGATGGTCAGACTGTGCCAATGTGGGGATACGCCTGCGGCGCGCCTGTGAGTGGCTCGCTTGCGGCCTGCAGCGCTTTAAACCACGCAGCCACTGGCTGGTCTCCAGTTTTGATCACGGTGCCAACTGGACAGAGTTTGCAGATCAACCTGTCTAATAACCTTATATTCGGTCCCAACGGTGTACCAACATCGATCGTCATCGTGGGGCAGCTGGGCGGGGGACTGGGAACGACGGCGACCAAGGTGGCGAGTCCCGCCCACAGCACGCAGAACACTACATGGCAGATTGCAGCGAGCGGTCCGCAGTTCACTCCGCCAAATCAGCCGAAGCGTGTGCAGTCTTTCACGACGGAGGTCGCGCCCGCTGCAGTCGGTTCAGGAACTCCAGTGTCTCTGGTTTGGAACGGGTTGAAGCCAGGAACGTATCTGATCGAGTCCGGCACGCACCCATCCATTCAGGGTCCGATGGGCCTCTACGGCGTTCTTGTGGTAACGACCCCGGCCGCCTCCGCTGGCGCCCAGGGTACCGCTTACCCCGGCGTTGCCTATGACGCCGATGTTCCGATGCTTCTAAGCGAAATCGATCCGGTCCAAAACACGGCGGTCAATCGCGCGGTCAACACATCAGGATTCTCTGAAACCGCCGTCTGGTCAGGGCAGGCTGGTGGATGCGGAAACCCGAGTTCGGCGACATTCGGCACGTGTTATCCGCCGGCCGTCAATTACGATCCGCGCTATTACCTGATCAACGGCGTTTCTTTGGACAAAGCAAATCTAGCTAACTCGACTTTCCCAGTCACGGCTCCTGCGTCCTCCGGACAGATACTGGTGCGCTTGGTCAATGCGGGCCTGCGCATGCATGTGCCCTCCATCGTCTTTCAAACGCAAACAAGTAGCTCTGCGGCGGTAACACCTTCACCTAATACCGGCTTCACGCTGATCGCCGAAGATGGCAACCCTCTTCCTGGTGCTCCCCGCACCCAAAGTGAGGTATTTCTTGCCGCCGGCAAGACGTACGACGTAATGATCAAGGCGCCGGCCTTTCCAGCGATACTCCCCGTCTTTGATCGCCAATTGAGCCTCTCCACAAATAACCAGCGAGATGGAGGCATGCAGGCGTTCATCAATGTGAATGGAGCCGCGTTGCCTGTGATCGGCGGTACTCCCAGCGCGAGCGCAACCTCACAGACGTACTATTGCACTCCAGGCGCGACGTTGACAGTTTCCGATCCGAGTAAGGGCGTTCTGGCCAATGCAGCTAACGCCTATGGTGTAACGCTTGGCGCTCTCACGCTGGTAAACTCCGCCGATTCCTTGAATCTGCAGGCTGATGGAACCTTTGTTTATACGCAGGCTTTAGGCAACACCAAATGCGGCGCGACTTTTACTTACAATCTCAACGGCAGTTCCGCCGCCGCCGCGACCGGAACGGCGAATATCGTTCAATGCCAAGCCAACAATCCGTGTTTCGGAGGACCCCCGACCGCGAACCCAGACGCATATACGAGCGCCGTGGCTACGCGGCTGCAGATCGCTCCTCCAGGTGTTTTGGGGAACGACGTCGATCCCCAGGGGCATCCGATGACTGCACAGATCGATGCCTGTGTCGCTACTCCCGGTTCCACTTGTCTCGCATCGAACCAGATCAGCTTGAACCCGGATGGCTCTTTCGTGGCAACGCCTGGCGGCTCCGGCACCTATACCTTCAGTTATCACGCAATAAATTCACAAAACACGCCGAGTTCGCCTACAACAGTGACGCTGACCTTTGAGCCAGGCAGTGGTCTTGTAGTGAATGTCAAGGATGCTCCGACCGGTGGAGCCATCACCGACTACCGCTGGATCATCGAAGAAGACCGCACTGTCACGATCGACCCCAATCAGACGACCTCAACCTCCCCCACGCCCGTTGCGAATCTCGGAACCAACTTCCACAGCAGCTATATGCCGGTTGTTGCAGCTGGTTGCGTCGGCACAGCTGCCTGCGAGGCGGGCCAGACCTTCCTCGATCCGGTATCGAATAGCCATCAACCTGGGGTCTGCGACATCGGCAACGGCGCCTGCCGGACCAGTGCAACACAGCAGACTGCAATCGATCCGGCGGAGGTACACCTCGATCCGGCCAAGCGCTACTACATCTCAATCCTTCCGGGCGATGCCGGAAACAGCTTCGGTTCCGGCGCGGGCGCGCCGGTGCCTGTAAACCCCAACAATCCGAACGGTCCAAAAAGGCCCTTCAGTATCGCGCAGGACTGCGGAGCGTATAACGATTCCACGAAGGCCGCAAATTGGGCGGCCGGGACGGGAACCTGCGGTCACGGCATGGGTGGGGGTCCAATCGCGGCAGGACAAACCACCGTGAACGTGCAGCTTGAAGAAACTCCATTCCCTACCGCAAAGATTGCCGTATTTGTATTCGAGGATGACAGCCCCCTGAACGGTGAAAACGACGTTCATGGCGGCACGGATACTCCTTATGGAACGGCACGCGAGCCTGGGCTTGGCGGCTTCGAAATTCGGCTCTTCGACGATGCCGGCGGGCCAGGACAGGCAACAGGGCAGATGACCTATGACATGTTCAACATGCCCTTGTCGAATAGCCTTGCCGGCACAATCGATCAAGTTACTGGACTGAATGCATGCCCAATTACCGCAAATCCCGATGGCATCGTGGGCATGATCGTCACCTGCCCGCGTTATGAATCGGATGGCAAGACGGTGTCGCCACTGGTCGGACAGGCGGTGATTGCCAACATGATGCCCGGAAGATTCGGCGTTCAGGCCACCCCAGGAGCTGACAGAATAGGCCGCGGAGAAGAGTGGCTGCAAACCAATACGCTGGACGGCCAGAAGGCCCACGACGCCTTTATTAAGGTTGGGGGCCCGGCCTACTTTCAGGAATTCGGACCGGCAGGCTTCCACGTATCTATTGGCTTCGCGAACCCCAAGATCATCAACGCGCGCCTGCCAGATGTTTGCAAGACAGCCGGTACACACTGCAACAACACAGTTAACGGCACCGTCACCGGCATGCACCAGAGCCGTACGCCCGATCAGAGGCTGTACAGCACTGGCACTCGGGATGAACTCGGCTTCACTCAGTGTTATGTGAGTCTGGGAGATCCAGATGACGATGATATCGCCTTCACTAAGTGCAATGCGGATGGGACATTTACTCTATCCGGTATTCCGGACGGAAATTGGCGGATCACCATCTTCGACCAGTGGAATGATCAGATCGTCGATGGCCTCTCAACACCGGTGGCGCTATCGGGCGGCAAGGCCGTCAACATGCAGATTCCAGTACAGCAATGGCACACAAATCTCTACACGCGTACCTTCTTTGACCTGGATGGGAATGGCGTATCCAACCTTGATTTATCCGGTACTCCCTGCACAGCGCCCAATACGCCAACAGGCTGCAACCCGACCTACGGCAGTTCCACGGAGCCGGGTCTTGCACTGGTGCCCATAAATAATCATTTCAGAGACGGCAGCTATTCCAACTTTAATAACACCGACCTGAACGGCTTCGCTGCGTACAACGAAATCTTCCCGCTCTTCAATTGGTATGTACTTGAAGCCGATACCACCCGCTACAAGCAGACGGGCGTGCACGTTGTGTATGACGCAGGCGGACCTGTGGACGGCAACGGAGGCGGTCCTGGTGGAACCTCGTCGAACGTCGCCGCTAACCGCGCCAATACCGCCGAAACATTCCACCTTCCGAATACGCTGCGCTTCCCGGGCTCCGTGTACTGCGCGAATGCGGATTGTACCGACATTCCCACCGGGATCAAAGCTGGGCCGTCAGCAAGCGCGGCGACACCGTCAACCGGCAGAATCGATCCACCCTGGGTAACCACTGAAGCATGGCAAGGCTTCATTGGTGAGAACGAGTTCATCGAGTTTGGCAAGAAACCGTTTTCATCGGGAGAGAACGGCGGCATTCACGGCGAAGTCGTTTACGCCTCCACTCGTCCGTTCGATGATCCGACGCTGCTCGTACACACTAGTTGGACGCCTAACGTACCTGGCGTGACCGTCAACCTCTACCAGGAGGGCACGGCAGCGGACGGCACGCAGAGCCTAAAGCTGGTCGACACGACCGTTACGTCGAGCTGGGACGCGTGGGCTCAAGGATTCCGCAGCGACGGGAATCCCTATATGAACTGCCCCGGACAAGATCCCAGCAGTCTGTACTTCTTCACCCTGAAGAACTCTACTCAAGCACTCGATCCCGACACACCCCTCCCCAATAACTCTCAATTCAAGTGTTACGACGGTCTGTCTAACTTCAATCAGGTGCAGCCCGCGCCTTATGATGGCATGTACAAGTTTCCCAGTGTGGTCTCCAGGGACCCTGTAACAGGACAGGAGAGCGGAACGAATTGCACGATCTGCGTCAACAACCCAACTGGCGACGGCACGAAGATGCTGCCGGCAGGAAAGTACGTAGTCGAAATTATCGTTCCTCCGGGTTATGAGTTGGTGAAGGAAGAAGACAAGAACATCCTGATAGGCGACAACTACATCGCGCCGGTCACGCAGGAATTCGGCAGCCTCGGATCGATTTTTATTCTGCCTGACCAGGCGGACGTCGCAAGCACCTATAATCCCAACAATCCTCAGAACCCCACTGGGAACTTGGGCGTTACCACTCTGCCTCTCTCTGAAGCAAACGCCGCCGGTCCCGAAGAGTTCTGGCCGTGTGTGGGTCAGGCGCGAGTTGTGCCCGACTATTTGAGCATCTTCCCCCACGTCAAGCAAGTTGCGCCGTTCGCAGGAGAAACACGCCATCTTTGCGACCGTAAAGAGGTCACCTTAACGGACCAGAGTGCGGCACGCGCCAAATTCTGGATTTTCAGCTCGACGCACGTCGCCGCTCATTACACAGGAATTATGCTGGACGACCTGTCGTCAGAATTCGATCCCTTCTCGCCGCAATTTGGCGAAAAATTTGCGATTCCAAACGTGCCGGTTTCGTTCAAAGATCAAAATGGCTTGGAGGTTTCCCGCACTTACTCCGATCAATGGGGAATGTTCAATGGTTTGAACTATTCCACGTGGGAAGTCAATCCTCCCAACCCAACTGGCTATTCGCCGACCATGATGGTCGCCTGCATGAATGATCCGGGACCAATTCCGGGCCCGAATGGCACAATGATTACCGACCCCCAATACAACCCCAACTACAGTCAGTTCTGCTACGAGATCCCATTCATGCCCGGGCAGACGCAATACATGGATACGCCCGTAGTACCGACTGCGGCATTTGCAGAAGGATACAACCTGCCCGATTGTGCTTACCCCGACGCAACTCCTGCAATTTCATCCGTAACGGGTGATACAAATGGCGGCGGCGCCGGGCCATGGGTATTGGCAGCCGGCCATACGCTGACGATCAGTGCGCTGGGCGATCAGAAAGTCCCGAACAATGCTTACTCAGGCCCGTCTGCAACAACTCCTCCATACAACAACAAGTTCATAACTCGGCATTACGGATTCGGCCCACCCCCCAGCGCAGCCTGCAATGCCGGTTCGAGCTCGACTCTGGCTTGCCCCAACGTGACGATTGGAGGCGCGCCGCTCACCGGTGTGACCTGGACAGATAGCCAGATTACCGGGAAGGTACCGTCGTTGACAGCGGCTCAGTCAACCTGCACGCTGCCGCAGCGGGGGGTATCCGGTGCGATCCAGTGCGGTGAGCTAGAGATCACTGCTGCTAACGGTAAACAGTCCATCGATACCGTAACGGTGACAATCGGCGGAAAAGCCCCGACCTACGTAGCAGGCGAAAATCCTGCCAACAATGCGATACAAAAGGCCATCGATGCCGCGACTCCTGGCGACCTTATCATGGTTGGCCCGGGCACCTACAACGAAATGCTCCTCATGTGGAAACCCGTCCGCCTTCAGGGAGTCGGTGCGGCTTCGGTTACTGTGAACGCGAACACCCACCCGTCGGGGAAGATGGATGCGTGGCGGAACCAGGTCGCATGTCTCTTCGGGCTGGCTTTGAACGGTGGAAATATCAGCAGCAACAACCCGTTCGATCCGTCTGGGGCTACATCGTGCGCCTTTGTTACGCCAAATGGCTCATCCGTACCTCAGGTAGACCCGATTCCTCTCGAGCCCATTGTTGGATGGGATCCCACTTTGAATGGCAATGTCGCGGAGCTGTTGCAAGAACCGACGCTCATGGGAGCCTACGAAGGGGCGGCCATTACGGTGCTCGGCAAAGGCGTACGGGGAGTTACCGTCAATGGTGTTCAGCAATATGATCCCAACTGTATTGCGAACGGCGTATGCACTCCACTTACCAACAGCTCTGCGGATTGCACTAACTACCCCAGCAACTTCCTGTGCAACCCATCGCGCATCGATGGAATAACTTTCGTCAATAGCTCTCAGGGTGGTGGTGGCATCTTTCTTCACGGATGGAACCACTCCACCGAGGTATCCAACAACCGCATCCACAGCAATGCCGGTACTCTCTCCGGCGGCATCACAGTTGGACAACCTGAAAATCCTGACGGAACCATTGTAGGAACCCGGGAAGCCGCCTTCGGATTCGACAAGAATGTCAACGTTCATCACAACTCAGTGACACAGAACACAGCTTATGGAGATGAGCTCAATTCAACGACTCCCGAAGCAGCTGGAGGGGTCTCGTTCTGCACCGGTTCAGACAGCTATAAGTTCAATAACAACTGGGTCTGCGGCAACCTGAGTACGGGTGACGGCGGAGGCTTTGTTCACTTCGGCTTGAGTTACAACGCCACGATCTCGAAAAACTGGTTCCTCTTCAACCAAAGCAACAACATAACTATCCCGACCCACGGCGGAGCGATCGCGATCCTTGGCGCTCCCCCGGACGGTACTGTATGCGAAAACGCTTTAGTCGATATGGATTGCCCGCCTGAGCTTAGCGATGGCACCGGACCCGGACTTCTCATCGACTCGAACCTGATCGTCGGAAACACCGCGGAGAGCGGAAGCGGTGGCGGTATTCGACTGCAGGGCGTCAATGGCACTGAGGTCGCTCGCAACCCACTCAAGCCAGGCGCTTGGTATGACGTCACCCTGACCAACAACATGATCGTCAATAACGTGGCTGGCTGGGATGGAGGCGGAGTTTCCATGCAGGACGCCTTGCGGGTGAAATTCATTAACAACACCGTTGTTTCGAATGACACAACCGCCTCATCGGGGGTGCTCTTCAACACGCTGGGCGCTCCAAACGCCAATACGCCACCACCAACGAATGGGGGCGGCAACTGTGATCCGTCGACAAACCCGACCTGCTCCGGCAACCAAATCGTGACTTCCACGAGGCAGCCCGCGGGACTCGTTACGATGCAGAACACTGCGAATCTAGATGCGTCTCTGCCGGCAACCATTCTCTGCCCCATCGGCAACTCCAGCGGACTCGGAATTATCTTTCCAATGCCCAACGGCGACTGCAGAAAAATTTCATACCCCTCGCTGCAAAATAATATCTTCTGGCAGAATCGCGCCTTCAATATCCAGGTGGGAGGCCTGGGCACTGGACCCCTCAGCCAGCAGAACCTTGTCACTCTGTTACCTCAGTTAAACCAGACGGCGACCGGACAATGTGTCAACGGTGCGCAGTATTGGGATATCGGTGTCCGGGGCGACACGGCTCCCAGCAACCATTCCTCTGGATTTACGCTCACTCCGGTTTACTCGGTTTTGACCGACGCGTCCGATTACTCCTCCGTTTTTGCGCACAACTTTGGATCGAATCCGGTGCTGATGCAACAGTACTGCAATGGCTCGCGCGTTCCTCCGGAAAATGGCGGCTTAGGCTATCAGGTGCCTCCGGGTATCGCCGACGCAACTACTCCGAATCCGGTGTTCAATCTGACTCCCGCTGCCACCGTGGATGAAGGCAATAACTGGATCAACCTGGCCTTCGGCCCACTGTCGTTGACGAATCCGTCGGGTGGCACATTAGGCAATTACGCAACTTCGCCAGGGTCACCAGCCATCGATGCCGCGAATTCCGACACCGCGCCGAACCATGATTTCTTTGGTACCCCGCGGCCTCAGGGTGATGGCTACGATATAGGAGCCACTGAAGTTGTGCTTCCGCATGGCGCTGTGGCTTCCGTAACAGGCGGCCCGCTGGCTTTTGGAAACTGGGGAACCGGCGCCACCAGCAGCGCTTTGACTCTAACGCTGCACAACGCTGGCAGCGCGAATATAACCGGAATTACTCTGACCTTCTCTGCTGGGGCACGCTTCTCCCGTCCTGCCGGCGCAGCCGGTGGCACGTGCGGCGCAACCCTCACTCCAGCTACGGGCTCCTGCACCATCAACGTAGTCTTCTCGCCCAACGGGTTAACCTCATTTTCTTCGACTCTAACCATCACGGCCAATGTCCCGGTGACGGGTTCGCCAGTCACCTTAACTGGAACCGGGGTTGCTCCGGGGACTGTATCGATTTCCCCAAATCCGCTGACAATTACGCTGCCCACTGGGGTCACCACAGGAACCGGAACCGTGACATTGACCAATTCTTCAGCCAGCGGTGCTCAAATTGTTGTCGGTGATGTGACTGTCGCTGGTGGAAACATTCTTACCTACTTCTTCAATGCCGTAGTCGGCGCAGATACATGCTCTGGCGCCACGCTGGCACCAAGCAGTACATGTACAGTCGGTGTCAGATTCACGAACATTACTTCCCCAAGAGGAGTTAATCGAGCCGGTACGATCAGGTTCACGGATAACGCAACTGGAAGTCCGCAGATTGGAAACCTTGTGGGTCATGCAAACTAGCTGACCTGCGATATCAACGCATCACAACAGCGCTGCTGCCCAGGTCCTTTGCCTGGGCAACAGCGCACCACAGAGAACATCCGGAGATCGTAATGTTTCTCAATCAGGAACTTGGGAGCCGGACCGGAGCAGCATCAAGATGGTGCAAAGGCATCTTCATCATGCTGGCATTGTCCATCGGCCCTCTCGCAGCCGCATATGCTCAGTCTCCGGCCCTTGCAGTAGTTCCAACGGCGCCTGCGCAGGCATCCAACGCGACCACGCAGGCACCTGCGCCGAATGCAACTGTACCGATTCCGGCACATCCTCCGGCAAGACGCAGCAGCTACTTCCGGACTGAGGGTCTTAACCCGCACGCCAGGGACTTCTATCAGCTCGTCTGGGGCATCGACATGCTCAAAGTTAAGTCCGTGGAATCCGGCCAGATGATTCGGTTTACATATCTGGTACGGGACGGACGCAAGGCCGCACAACTGAACGATAAGAAGGCGACGCCCTACCTCATCGATGAAAAAGCACGCGTGAAACTGATAGTTCCAACCATGGAGAAGGTAGGCCAACTACGCCAGAGCAGTACGCCGGAATCGGGAAGATCCTATTGGATGGTCTTCTCAAACAAAGGGAAAGTGGTCAAACCTGGAGACTCGGTCAGCATAGTCATCGGCAGGTTCCACGCAGATGGGCTAGTCGTTCAGTAGCACAAGTCCAGCCCTACTTGCTGAGACGAAACTCGAATTCCATAACGCGCGACTCATGGATTCATCTGCCAGTCCCTGGCCTTCATTTGGTTGCTCGATATGGAAAAGGTATCTAGTTACAGAAGCAAAGATAAAGGGGAGAAATCCATGTGCCGCAGGGCCCTCAAGTACTTTACCTTACTGGCGGTCGCGATCCCGGTCGTGGCCACCGGCCAGAATACTCAACCGCAAGCGCGGCTGTCCGCAGCTGAGATTGTGGATCGGAACGTCGCTGCCCGTGGCGGCCAGCAGGCATGGCAATCCGTGCAATCGATGACGATGAGCGGAAAGATGGAGGCGGGAGGAAACAGACGCGCCGCGCTCCCTACGCAAAATCCACAAGACCCGCAAGCTGCTTCGCTGGCCCGGCCCGTCGAGCAGGCACAACTGCCATTTGTGATGGAACTGAAGCGGCCGAAGAAAATGCGCGTCGAGCTGCAGTACAAAGGGCAGACTGCCATACAGGTCTTCGATGGCGCAAACGGCTGGATGTTACGGCCCTTTCTCAATCGGATGGATGTCGAGCCATACACAGAAGAGGAGACAAAAACAGCCTCATTCCAGTCCGAACTTGATGGACCTTTGGTGAACTATGCAGCCAAGGGTACGAAAGTCGAACTGGCGGGCATGGAAAAGGTTGATGACAACGATACCTTTAAACTTAAGCTCACCACGAAAGAAGGGCACGTATTCCACGTCTGGATTGACGCCACAACATTCCTGGAAGCCAAGATTGAAGGAACTCCCCGTCGCCTCGACGGCAGATACCATCCAGTGGAAATCTATTATCGCGACTATCGACCGATAGGATCCCTCAAGATCCCCTATGTGCTCGAAACCAAAGTGCTCAGTACACCCTCTGGCGGCGGAGGGAGAGGGATGGATGTTGCAACAGAAAAGATTATTTTCGAGAAGGTTGAATTGAACTCTCGGTTGAACGATTTGCTGTTTACCAGGGCTCAGTTGGATACGGTCGCAGGGGTTCGGTCCCCGAGAGCCGTGCCCGCCAAATAGGGGCCGGAGTTGGGCGTGAAAAGAGCCGGATATTGTCTTCTTTTGTTGGCAGCCGTGGTTGCTGCAATTGCTGTGGGTCGCGTGGTCCAGGCCAAGGCCCCGGAGGCGCATCGACCTCTGTATTATATCGATCCGATGCACCCGGCCTATCGGTCAAACAAACCTGGCATAGCCCCGGACTGCGGCATGAAGTTGGTTCCCGTATATGCCGAAGATATCGGAAAGTCTTCGGTCAATGCGTCTACCCTGATGAATGGGGGTGTACGCGTTGATCCGGCAACTCGTCAGCTATTGGGAATTCAGCTGGCGACGGTTGAAAAGAGCGCTGGGCGCGGCTCCATTCGAGTCTTCGCCAGGGTGGCGGCCGACGAGACGCGTATTTATCACGTTAATTTAGGCACGGACGGCTACGTGAAGGAAACGCGGGACGACGCCGTCGGCAGCTATGTTAAGAAAGATCAACACCTCGCCATTGTCTATTCACCAGACTTTCTCTCCCTCGCTGGGGGTTATCTCTCAGCCAATGAGCGCTCTCCCGCTGGCTTCGCGAAAGACAACTCCGCGTCATTGCAGGGAGCCGCAACCTCTCAGGCTCGCGCAGATCGCCTACGTAATCTGGGCATGAGCGATTCTCAAATCAATGAGCTAAGTACAACGCACAAAATCCCGGAAGACGTGTACGTCGTCGCTCCCACCAACGGTTTTGTTATTTCGCGCAATATCTCTCCGGATCAGCGTTTCGAACGACACACCGAGCTCTACACCATCGCCGATTTGAGCCATGTCTGGGTTATCGCCGAGGTTTTTGGTGAGGATACTCAACTCTTTCGTCCCGGTGCAATCGCCCGCATTATCATTCCAGATACTACGGAAGTATTTTCAGCGCGCGTGAGCAACGCCCTTCCCCAAATTGACCCTGTAAGCCGCTCCCTGAGGATTCGCCTCGATGTCGACAATCCTCGGTTCTCATTGCGTCCCGACATGTATGTAACTGTCGAACTGCCTGTAGTGCTCCCGCCCGGTCTTACGGTGCCCAGAGATGCTGTGCTCGACTCTGGATTGTCGAAGCACGTTTTTGTCAAAACCGACAGGGACACGTTGGAGACTCGAAAGGTGGAAACAGGTTGGCAGCTCGATGATCGTGTGCAGATCGTGAAGGGATTGCAGGAAGGAGATCGGGTTGTGTCCGAAGGAACTTTTCTGATCGACTCCGAGAGCCAGCTGCAGGGAACAGCAAGCTCGAGCGGGGCGGCAACAACCCCACCACTAGCCCCGGCTCTTCCTGCGAGGTAGTGATGGGTTAACAGCGATTCTGGAGCCTCAAGCAATGATCAATCGGATCATCATATTTTCTGTTCGACATAACATGGCGATCTTGCTTGCCGTCGCGGCCGCCTGCATTCTGGGATACTGGTCGCTTCTGCAGATGCGTTCGGATGCAATTCCTGATATAGGTGAAACGCAGGTCATCCTCTATTCGCATTGGGATCGTAGTTCAGATCTGATTGAGGATCAGGTAACCTATCCCATTGTTACAGCTTTGCTCGGGGCGCCACGTGTCAGGGCGGTACGCGGCATTTCCGACTTTGGATACTCCTATGTATATGTAGTTTTCGATGAAGACACCGATCTCTATTGGGCTCGCTCGCGAACGCTTGAATATCTGTCTGGTGTGCTGACTCGGTTGCCGGAAGGAGTGAAAACCGAGATCGGGCCTGATGCAACCAGTCTTGGCTGGATATTTCAGTATGCGTTGGTCGATACATCTGGCAAGCACAGTCTCAGCGATCTTCGCTCAGTGCAGGATTGGTATCTGCGCTATTACCTGAAGTCAATTCCTGGCGTTGCAGACGTCGCGCCCGTCGGCGGTTTTTCAAGGCAATATCAGGTTAACGTCGATCCGCGCCGTCTGCAGGCCTATGGCATCTCCATCCATCAGGTCGTCGACGCCGTTCGCGAAGGAAATAGCGAAACGACCGCTCGAGTATTGGACTTCGGTGGCACGGAATACATGATCCGCGGCAGAGGATACGCGACGTCGCTTAGCGATTTTCAAAATATCGTCGTTGCTAACCCTCTGGACGGAGCGCCGATCCTGATTAAGGATCTTGGCGAGGTCGTTGCCGGACCAGAGATGCGGCGCGGAATCACTGACCTTAACGGCAGGGGTGAAGTCGTTTCCGGAATCGTCATTATGCGAACCGGAGAGAATGCGCTTGAGGTCATTGAGCGGGTCAAGGCTAAATTAAGAGAGCTCGAACCCTCCCTTCCCGTCGGAGTGAAAATTGTTCCGGTCTATGATCGCTCGCAACTGATTCATCGCATTATTCATAGCGGACAGGAAACCATCCTAGAAGTCATCGCCACGGTTGCTCTCATCATTGTGATCTTCCTGTGGCATTTCCCCAGCGCCGTGATCCCGCTTATCACAATGCCGGCCGCTGTGCTTCTAGCATTCATCCCTCTCCGCCTGCTTGGCGTGAACGTGAATGTGATGTCTCTGGCTGGCATTGCGATAGCTTTCGGTGAACTCATAGATGCATCCATTGTCATCGTCGAACAAACACATAAGCGGCTTGAACAGTGGGAAGCGACCGGATGCCGAGGCAGCCGCTACGACATCATTCTTTCCGCCGTCAAAGAAGTTGCAGGCCCGACCTTTTTCTCGCTTCTCGTAATTGCAATCTCCTTTCTTCCCGTGTTGGCTCTGGAAGCCCAGGAAGGGCGCATGTTCAAGCCCCTCGTCTACTCGAAATCGATTGCACTCATTGTTGCTGCGGTTCTTGCAATTACTCTGGATCCGGCGTTGCGCCTGCTGCTCGCCAGAGCCAAGCCATTCACGTTCCAGCCTCGCTGGCTCTGCAGCCTTACTAACGTCCTGCTGGTTGGACGAATCCAGCGCGAGAGATCGCATCCTGTCACTCGTATCTTGATTGGCATTTACGAGCCTGTCGTTGCCTGGACCCTCCGCTGGAAATGGCTTGTGCTGGGCACCGCGCTGTTGCTGGTGGCCACCGCTATCCCTGTATATTTCTCCTTAGGCTCCGAGTTCATCCCTCCCATCGACGAGGGTGCGATCCTCTACATGCCTACCTCCATGCCGGGCATCTCCGTTGCTCAGGCGGAGCGCGTACTGCAGGTAACCGATAGAATCCTGAAAGAGTTTCCTGAGGTCGATACCGTCCTCGGCAAGGCCGGACGCGCTGAAACGCCGACCGACCCAGCCCCTCTCTCGATGCTAGAAACATTAATTACGCTGAAGCCGCGATCGGAGTGGCGTCACATCGATACCTGGTACTCGGCATGGGCGCCAGAGGGGGCAAAGAAGGTATTTCGCCACATAACCCCGGACACCATCTCCATCGATGAACTGATCAGTGAGATGGATGCCGCGCTCAAGTTGCCCGGAATCTCCAATTCCTGGACGATGCCGATCAGGGGCCGCCTCGACATGCTGACCACGGGTATCCGTACCACTGTGGGGTTGAAAATATCCGGCGCTGACCTGAAGACGATTGAGCAAATCGGAACTCAGGTTCAAGCGATTCTTCCCAGTGTCCGTGGCACTCGCGGAGTCTTCGCCGAGCGCACCGACGGCGGTTACTTCCTCGACGTCGACTGGCGCCGTGAACAGCTTGCGCGTTATGGCATAAGCATGGAAGAGGCTCAGAGAGTTCTGGATAGTGCAGTCGGCGGCGACAACGTTACCGCCGTCTTTAGAGGTCCAGAGCGGTATCCAGTAAATGTACGCTACATGCGGGATTTTCGCAGCAGCATCGACGCGCTGAATCACGTTCTCGTACCTGCCGGTTTGCGGCGTCAAATACCTATTGGCGAGCTCGCTACGATTCAGATCCGCAATGGACCGTCGATGATTCGCGATGAAAATGGCCTGTTGACGGGATACGTCTATATCAGTCTTGCCGACTGCGATCCTGGAAGTTATGTCGCGGAGGCCAGGTCCGTCTTACAGAAGAAACTCAGTTTGACTCCCGGGTACTCAATATCCTGGAGCGGCCAATATGAAGCCATGGAGCGCGTGCGCCACCGGCTATGGATCGCCATACCTTCCACTTTGGCAACAGTCATCCTGCTTATCTACATCAATACGCGCTCTTTTGCCAAGACACTGATCGTCCTGCTGGCGGTCCCGTTTTCAACAGTCGGAGCGATTTGGCTCTTATATATTCTGCATTACAACCTCTCTGTCGCCGTAGGGGTCGGCTTAATTGCACTCCTTGGAATCGATGCAGAGACAGGCATATTCATGCTTTTATATCTGGATCTCGCTTACAACGAGGCGTTAGCCAGCGGCCGCCTGACGTGCCTCGGCGATTTGCGCGAAGCAATTATCTACGGCGCTGCCAAAAGACTGCGCCCGAAATTCATGACCTTCGCAACCACCTGCATCGGATTGCTTCCGGTGATGTGGTCTGTCGGCGCTGGTTCTGAGGTCATGAAACGAGTCGCTGCCCCGATGGCAGGTGGTATCTTCTCATCAGCGCTTCTGGAGCTGCTTTGCTATCCCGCTATCTACGAGTTGTGGAAACGGCATACCTCGAAGGACCTGCTCGCACCGGAGGCTGATCACATTCCTGAGCAGCTAGAAGCAGCTTTGAACTAGCCGTCTTCACGTTGCAATTATTCGTTGTGAATATAGGTAGGTACCAGATGCGTGCACCGAAGCAAAAACATAGTCAGCTCCTGTGGATAAGTGGTTTGCTGCAACCAGTTTCTTTTGCAATTATATTCACGATGCTTACAAACAGCTCGCGTGCGCAGGAGAGTCAGGCTCTCCAGGATGAAAGTCAAGATATGGGCGCGTCAACTGCAAGGCCAAAATCTCTGCTGGACACGCCTCCCAGCCAGCCACAAGTGTCCTGCATTGGTAATCAACTCACGATCAAGGCCGATAACGCCACTGTTAGCAGTGTACTTACCGCCGTCGGAGGCTGCATCGGAACTAAAATAGAAGTTCCAGAAGGCGCCGCCGGAGAACGTCTCTATATGCAATTCGGACCAGGTCCGATCGAGGAGACGCTTGTCTCACTTCTATATTCAATTGAATATGATTTCGTTATAGGCACGTCGCCGTCGAACCCGCAAAAGATAGAAACTGTGTTGCTGATGCGCCGAACCGAGGAGAATGTTGCTCCAGCCACCGCAGATTCCGCAGGCGGCCCTGCCCGCCGTGCCTGGTCGGAGAATCGGCGGAACACCGAAGCAGCCATGCGCGCAGCCCGGGAAGAAGCGGGCGAAGTTGAGCCCGAACCGGTCGAATCAGCAACTTCTGTAGGTACGCCCGCTGCCCCCGCCGCAGTCGATTCGCCTCAGGTTCCCGCCAGCCCAACTGATGCTCCTGCCACAGGCACGGCATCGGCTTCAAACGCGAACCTCCCTGCTGCGGCCACAGCTGGTACCCCCGCATTGAGTACGCCGGGGAAGAGCACTCAGGACCTAATCAGCGACATGCAGCAGCTATTCGAGCAACGCCGGCAAATGACACAGGGCCAGAAGACGACACCTTAGAAAGTTGTCGGACCTTATCAGTACCATCAAAAGTACTGCTCACAACTTCCCAGCACCTGCCGGGGGTGGGGGAGAGGGAGGACCTCCGCCCACTGGAGACTGAGGTAACGTTGGCAGTGCTGGTGCGGTAGAAGCCCTTGCCGGCTCTCCCTTTGAATCTTTCTGGCGATAGGCGACGGAATTGCCGGTTCCGACGTCGACCATTCGGATGTTGTCATCGTTAACTTCATTGCTACGCAGGATGTGAGGAGTGATTGCAAATACTATTTCGCTTTGCTGGCGCTCCTTGTTTTCCTGGCCAAACAGGTACTTCAAGATCGGTATGCGTGAGAGAAGCGGATAGCCGCTCAGAGAGGAAGTTTCAGTGTCCTGCAGTATGCCTCCGATCAGGTTTACTTCCCCATCCTCAAGCCGCGCCTCGTGCTCAATGCGCCGCTGGCCGATCGTAGGCTGGTTGACACCGCCGAGATTTTGCACTCCGGTGACCGAAGAAATCTCCAGGGACATCTTCAGCGTTACTTCCTTGTCGGAGTGCACGTAGGGAGTGATGTCGACATTCACGCCGACGTCGATATATTGGAATTGCGTATTTACCAGAGGACTGATGCCTGTCTGGAACGATCCCGTTGCAATCGGGATACGATCTCCTATCTTGAGCGAGCCCTTCTCACTGTCCATAGCCCGAATTTCAGGGCGCTGCAGCACTTTCGTATTGCTGTCGGTCATGAGAAACGAGAGAGAGCCACCGGGAATTGAAAGAAAGAAGTTCGTTGCATTCAGCGATGCGAGAGAATTCAACGTGAATGTGGAAGATGATCCCGAATTAGGGGAGGAAGAAGAGGAGGATGATGCTGATGAAGATGATCCCGACGAGGAGGTGGATCCATTCGGCTGTAGCGAAAAATTGACTGTCGTCGGAGGGTTCACTCCTATTGTATGGAGCTTGTCACGACTGACCTGCATCACGACCATTTCGATCAATACTTCCGCCCTGGGCTTATCGATGTCGTCGAGCAGCTTCCGGGCCAGTACCATCTGGTCTGGTGTTCCCCGCAATGTAAGAGCCCTCTGCTCTGGCGAGACCTGGATCCGATTGATATCCAGGATGCCTTTTAATGTTCCCGCTGCCTCTTGCAGCTCGCTTGGAGTCGCGGCGTTGCGCAAGTAGAAGGTCTCCATCACGTTTACTTCAATCTCCTTGCGCTTGCCTGCCGTATCCGCTGAGACGATGATGGTATTTGTCGAGACAGCTCTCCAAAATGTCTTCGATTGCATAGCAACTATTGAGAGAGCTTCGCGAAGACCTACATCCTTAAGATCGACGCTCAGTTTTTGAGGTTTGTAGTCCGGATCCATGAGGACATTGATGCCTGCCAGCCTCCCAATTGTCTTATAGATGACGTCCGTCGTGGTTGTAAGGTGCAGGGTGACCGGAGGTGCCGAGGGGAGATCCAATTGCACAGGTCCAGCTGCATTCTTTGCCAGCTGCTCTATCGTGGAAGTATGCGCCTTAGCTTCAGCTGAGGCACTCTTCTCATTCTCCTGCTGGCGAATCTTGTCCGTCGTACGAGCAATTTGCTGGAGCGCAGAGAAATTGGTGGGATCTATCTGGGCCGCCTGACGAAATTCTGCGAGTGCATACTGCAGCCTACCGTCATCGCGCAGTAACTCCCCGTTATGCACATGTTGAGCTGAGGCGTAGAAGCGCACCCGAGTAAATGCCGCTGCGTACTTCGGGTCTGTCGGCTTTGCGTTATACGCTCTTTTGTATTCTTCGAACGCCAGATCGATATCATTCTTCTTTTCGGCCTGAGCGCCAGCCTTGTACGCTGACTCCGGCCGCTCTGCCTTGAGGGAAAAGGCAGAAAGGAGAAGCAATCCAAACAAGAGTCGACTGCGGAACATAGGCCCTCGGATGCCACATCTCATGACATCGTGCTCCAAACTGTACCTGAAACATTGCACAGTTTATTTGCAGTAGCGCAAAGACGGTCTACGATTTTCGTCAACGACGGTCGCTGAGGACTCTTCCTCACTTCCTCATGCAGAGGTAATCGCTATCTGTGCGGAAGGCTCGCTGAGGAGCGGTGCCGTATCGGGGTTCAAGAGGATTTCATCGATGGATGGCAGACCACGAAGCCGCAGGAAGGCCACCAACTCCGTCGTGGCTGCCGGCCACAGTACCATCGAGCAACTGCGCTTCGATCTCTGTGGCTCCGGCGAAGAAGCCAGTCTTCTGTCGACACGCGAAGCCGGTCAATAGGTTCGAGGCCATCTCCCAGAAGCGGGTGTAGGCCACGCATTCATGTCCGACGTGGCATTGGCATCATGGAGGAGCGCCGGCATGAACTGCAGGAAAGCGACGATCTCGGGACGCAGCCAGGGACGAATCGATTCAATGGCGGATCAAGATCTTGTCGGCCTCGGTCGTGCTGAGCTTCCTGGGCGCGTCCGTTCTATGGAATGAATCTCTATGGATAGCAGCTTTGGCAGTATCCGCAATCGGTCCGATCTGGTCCAGGTTGTTGACTTAGCTCGGCCCCCACTATTTTTGTATGCTCTCTAAAAGCTCGATTCCCAGAACTTCTATTGGTATCAGCGGTCCAAATCTTTTTGCATGTCGTTCCAGGCTTTTCTGATGTAATCCAAACACTCCCTTTTCTCGCCCGCCGTTCCGACAGCATGCCAACCTAGAGGGATTTTTTTGTACTCTGACCAAATAGAATATTGACCCTCGTCATTCATTACTACTTGGAAGCGCTCGATGTTGCGGTCTTGTATCGATGACATGGTTTGTCTCCTGGTCTATAAACCTCACACGGTCTCAAGACCCTTAGGAATAATCCAGAGATTAGGTGTTGATTCCAAAAAATCCTAAAAAATGACGGGCAGGTCCGTAAGTGAATCGCACGCTGTATGCAGTGATGATTGCGCAGGGTGGACCAAAGCTGCCCCGGTGATGGGCTCCTCGGGCCATGCCGCGACGGGGGTGCCGAAGGCTCTCCGGCACGAGGAGTAGTGCGCAGAAAACTTTTGCTGCCTCCTAACGAGCAGGATCTTGGAGATTAAGCGACTGCGATAAAGCTTGAAGCTTTGGCCTTGTTCCAGATGCAGCCAGAGATTGGGGACTGATCGGTAATGGATAAAACGCGACTCACTGGCCCGTACGACTTCACGATGAGTTGGACACGGAAACAGTTTGCAGTGGTAGACGGTGATGCTCTGCCATAGCCGGATGCTACTGATCCTTTTCTTTTGTGGCCTTAAAGTAGCGGCTTGGACTGAGCTGGTCAGAAGGAAGGGGCATGTTGGGGGTGATCGTGATCGATCATATCGAGCGGCCTTCAGAGAATGCTGCCAATAAAATCTTGTGAAGATTAGAGGTACCTGATAGTACTCTGCATGCCGTCGGTTAGCGGTTAGACACTCGGTACTGATGGCTTAGTTTTCACAGGACTCCTAAATCGGCATAGCGGACGTGTCGACCCGGTTTAGGCGGAAGCAGACTGATTGATGGAACGCAGCACGACGGCACTCACTCGAGGTACCGTCGTCTCTTGCTCTTTCCCCCCATTTGGAGAAACCGTGGGTCAAGTCACCTCCGGGACAGGTGACGCTCACTCGCTCAAGAATTGAGAAACGACGCTGAAGAATTTCTGAGCCCGCGCAATCACACGTACTTCATGCATTCCCTGTTCCTCCTGAGGTTATACCAGCGTTTATTAGTGCCGGACTATAGGTAGAGCCCAGATGTCTCTAACCTATCCACATGTGTGCGCGGATAGTAAGTTTCCCCCGGTCTCTACTCAGTGCATGCCTAGGGCGGTATTGTGCAGCAGTGTAATCGGGTGTTGATCCTGGCCTGGCGCGCGGCCGCCGACCGAGCCCGGTACCAAGTGGGTGCCGAGAAAGCGAGAATGCTCCCATACAGCTCGGCTCGGCTCTGCGCGCTCGTGATCATATTGCGCCAGCGCCGCTCGAAGGCGTGTATCGTCTTTCCACTCTGGGCTGCCAGCTGGTCCCAGCTCCGTTAGGAGCACCTGACGAAGCGCCCACGCGTCTTGAAATGCTTTCGTGGTGCCGGCACCTGGATGAGGCCGCGCTAGCACTGCCGCATCCCCGACCAGCGCGGCCCGGCCGACGGCAAGGCGAGTAACGCGCAGATCATAAACAGGCTGCAGAAAGGGACTTTCCGTGCTCAGCACCATGTTCCGCATAGGCGGTGGGAGGAGCCTTGCAGTTGAGCTGCAGAGAACCGTTCGAGGACATGCATGGCTCCGCCGCAGATAGGGCAGTTCCAGAGTGAGTGAGGAGGGTCCGTTGCAGTCAATGCTGTTGTCGAAGGTGAGATCAGTTCCGAACTCTGGAGCAAGCCGAAGCAGAGTGGAAGGAGCGTGGCGCGTTGCCGGTTGGCGAGGAAGCCGAAGTTGCGGATGCGCACCAAGCCGCGCGGCAGCAGGTGCAGCAGAAAGCGGCGCAGGAACTCTTCGACCGACAGGGTCATGAGCCTCTTCTTGTTGCCGTGCGCGGAGTCTCGCCAACGGAAGGTTACGTTGTCCCCAGAAAGGGCGACGAGTCTGTGGTTAGAGATGGCGACGCGGTGAGTGTAGGCACCGAGATAGCGTAGCGCATGTTCTGGCCCACCGAAGGGCCGCTTTGCGTAGACCACCCAGTTATGCCGGAACAGGAGCCTTAGCCACGCTGCGAAAGTTCGCGATTCCATGAGTGGGGCGAGGTGACCGTGGAACTGAAGCGTGCCTTCGCGGAATGCAGTCTTGAGTGCGGCAAGGAACTTACCGCGGAAGACACGGCTGAGTACCTTGATGGGAAGAAAGAAGGATCGGCGTGAGGAGATCCAGCGGGAGTGGTCTGGAGCGAGACCGCCGGCAGCAAGCACGCAGTGGATATGGGGATGATGCTGCAGTCGCTGATCCCAGGTATGGAGCACGCTGAAGAAGCCGATCTCGGCTCCAAGGTGTCGGGGATCGCGAGCAATTTCGAGCAGCGTCGCGGCGCTGGTGTGAAAGAGCAGGTTGTAGATCAATTGCTTGTTCTGCAGCGCCAGAGGAGCGAGTTCACGGGGAAGCGTGAAGACGACGTGCACATAGGGGGTGGGCAGAAGTTCCCGTTCACGCGCCTGGAGCCAGCGCAGTCGCGCGTTGCCCTGGCACTTGGGACAATGCCGGTTTCTGCACGAGTTGTAGGAGACGGCGGTCGTATGTCCGCAGTCGGTACAGCGATCACGATGTCCGCCGAGTGCAGCGGTGCGGCAGCGTGTGATCGCCAGCAGGACCTTCTGCTGCTGCCAGTTGATCCAGCGGTGACTATGTT
>DASYBJ010000516.1:0-3704 GCA_036500845.1 Acidobacteriaceae bacterium | reverse complement strand
TTCCGAGTTCTGGAATATTCTTCTTTCCCGCCATGGAATCGAAGTCCGCCCACATCTGGGGCAGCGAATGATACCTGACCTTACCCTAAAGTAGCGACCCTAAGGACGGCGCGGCTTGGCGATCAGATCGAGCAGGTTTGGATTGGCAGGTACCCGTTCCAGATGCGGATACCGGAGTCCGTCCTTGTAATTCAAAGGAAAATCCGCGAAATATCCGTTCCGCAGCACCATCAAAACGATGGGCGTGCCCTTGGTGTGCGCGTCCGTGATGGCATTGCGCAGGATGTCCGCGGAATAGACATACTTGTTGACCGCGGCGATCTTCCACTCGGGTGCAAGGCCCGCGCGGCCTGCGGGAGAGTCCGGCAACACATCCACAATATCGTCATCCTGATCGATCGTCAGGCCGATCGAGTAACGCAGATCAACGATGCCGCTGTTGGCTTCGGCATCTCTGCCCACTTGGCTCATCTCGCTGCTATAGACGACGTGCCATCCCGAGGCTTCGAGACCTGGCGCCGGAGGATCAGGCCGCACAGCATTCAGCCTCTTGTGAAAGAAATCTGCCCAATCGTAGGGTGCAATCGCGTTCAGCGCCTCGACCACATCTTGAAAGGTATAAGGAACGGGCCGCGGTTCGGCATGCGCGTCCAGGCTCGGTGGTCCGAAAAAGCTGTGCGCGAAATCATCCAGGTTGCGTCTCCCATGACTTTCAGTTCGCAAAATGCTGTCAACTTCGAGCCACAGGAGCGGCCCCTCAACGTAATAATCCGTTGACCGGCGAACCCCTTCCCAATGGGAGGAAGCGCCATAGAGGAGTTGTGCGGCAGTGGCTGTGTCCTGCAGGGGACGCCAGTCCCGCCCCGTGCGATACGCCAACACCGCCTGAAGGCCCGCGAGTCGATCGTGAAACTCGTCCAAGCTATCGAGTCCCGAGCGGACGCTGAGTACTTCCGCCCAATAGCTTGTGAGCCCCTCATACACCCACAGCAGATCGCCAAGCATAGGATCCTGATAGTTCTTCGTCGCCAGCCCTGCAGGTCTACGAAACTTGCCGTTCCAGGAGTGGGTCATCTCATGAGCGAGTAGGGAACCGGTTTCCGCATTCATCGACTGCGTGACGAAGGCCAATCCGGGTGCCTGATCGTCGCTCGACTGGTGATGCTCCAACCCATCGCTCGCCTGATCGTGGAGCTCTACGAGGAAGTGATAGTCGTGATAGTGTTGTGCCCCGAAGAGCGCCCCGGTTTCCGCCACCATATTGCGAAAGGCGGCAATGCGCTGGTCACTCACTGCAAGGTCCGCATTCGTCTGGCCGAACAGGTCGAGCAGCACAGGCCGCCTCTCTCCCTGAGGCGTGATGTCGAATTGCCGGAAGAGAGAGCCCATCATTACAGGTGAGTCCACCAATGTCGTGAGCGATGTAGGAGTGAAGTGGACTTGGTCGCCCTGCCGTGCCGCGCCAGGAAGGGCCGTTGCATAACTCCAGCCGGGCGGAAGATGGACAGAGGGTTCGACGACTACGTCATCCGTCCGCGCTCCTTCCGGATACAGCACGATCTGATCCCAGTTGAGATCTCCTTGAACAGGAGTCGACGTATTTCCTATCTGAAAATCGCCGTCGCTTGAGAGCTCTCCAACTGCCGCAAATTCTGCTTCGATCTCTGTTGTCCCCGGGGGGACCGTCAGGTGGAATGCAAACATATCCACGCTATCGCGTTGCCAGGGGATGGGCTTTCCGTTAGCGGTAACGTGCAGGTTGATCAGATCGGTGATCGGGCCCTGCGGCGCATGATCGCCGGGAATCCATTTGGGATACACGAGAGTCAGGGGCCCAGGCCTCACAGGCAGCCGCTCGTCAGCGGAGATGAGCTTTCGCGCAATCTGCGATGCGTCCACCTCGAGTGTGATCCGCCCAGTTTGCGCCTCTAACTCTTGAACCATGCCGGTTCCCAGGGGCAATAACACGAACGTTAGGGCGGCAGCAGAGACGAGTCGCATGGCACGAGCATAGCAGCGCGTCCAAGCGGTCTCACGTTGGCCAACGGCCTCGGAATCGCCTCAAATGCAACGAGGGAATTGGGATCGCTCAAGCATGGCCGCGATTTTCTGCTCGAAACTTCGAAACTTCTGTAACGATTCGCGGGTTCTACTCACTATGTTGATGTTCCACAGATGCTCGCGCGGTATGTGTCGGGGGGCACGTACCACGCGGGCAGAGAAAGTTGCGAATACCAATTGACAGACAATCGATTGTCCTCGTATAGTTCGCCTCCTGTGGCACGTGAGATCACAATGAAGTACTTTCTGGATCCTTTCTATCCTGGTTTTCTATCTTGGTTTTCTACCTTGGTTTCTTTCGTTGTTCGCGCCTCTTCGCCGGTTGACGGCATGATTTGGTTCTGGGCCGACCTTCTCCGGCCCTAGCAGGCTGCGGAAAAACGCGCCGAAGCAACAAGCGAGGCGCAAGAAGATGTATCACCCGAATCGGAGCACCCCAAGGAATCGACGGTTCGTTCGCCGCAGACTAGTTTTTCAGCAGCCCGCTACGGCGTTTTCATAATTGGCGTAGTCCAGGAATTGGAGTCCGAACGCGGCTTTTCATCAAGAAAAGCTGCACATAACCAACACTGGCCTGATCACAGTAATTGTGAAAACGCAATAGACGCGGAGAGCATCATAACAGGAGCTAGGTGAACGTGGATAAGGTTGATAAGAGCGGGAACGGAATCGAACGTGAAAAAACGCCGGAGCGCAAGCAACTCCACCCCGCCATTTCTTGGGCCTCGGCTACCAGCACCACGCTGGCCGAGAAGGTCCTTAGGTTCATAGACCCCTACCTCCCAGGGACTGCAGCAAAGATCATCTCAGGGCCAGAAGAAAAATAGCCGGAGAAAAGTATGCGGTACAACATTCCGAAATGGGCGTTCATTGCATCAGGAGCCAACGTAACGATTGGATATGGTTTCAACAACGGCACTTGCGATGAGGGAGCGCAGTTCGCACAAGGGTCGCCGCAAGATCATGGCGGACTCCTGATCTCCACCCACCACGCAAAACAACTCGATATCCAGGGAAACACCTGGTACTCGTTCAATGTCACCAATGTTGGCGTCGAGACTTGGATGAGGCTCGAAGGTGGCGGGCTGATTTGACCTGGAACGGCATTCTCTGCACAACAGACGTAAGGTTGTCGTACCGAGCGTAGGCGAAAACCCGCTTGCTCGGACCACGTATCGCCAGGACCCCAACTCACCTCTGCTCGCTTTCACCAAAGTAAGGATGGAGCAGTCGATTCCCGAACAATCACTGACCACAAATAGGGAGATGCAATCGTGAGGAAAGCCGATATGACCAAGATCATAGTAATCACAGACACTCACGGGAAGTTTCTCGCGGCTGTTCGCCCGGACCCGTTCCGGACCAGCAGCGGGAAGGTCTTGCGCTTTGTCCCACACCCCAGACACAACCACTATGAAATGGAAGTTGACGCGGCGATCTTTCGCCTCCCCACTCCGGAACTAGGAAGGGTGCTGCGCGAGCGATTGCGCGAATCGAGAGCCGCGGAGAGTCCTCAGCTCTCTGAGCTGAACGCCCCAGCGTAAAGCTCAAAAGCCGCCCAATAGAATGGCTTGCGAAACGTTCCCTGCGAATGCAGCAGCGACAGTTTCGCTGCGCGAAGTGCGGCTGCAGGGGAACTGCCC
>DASYBJ010000515.1:0-6574 GCA_036500845.1 Acidobacteriaceae bacterium | reverse complement strand
GAGATTGGCGTGGATTACCCCCTTCTGGATCAGGAAGACGAAGGACTCCGGATCGTCGAGCGAGGGATTCTGGTTACTCCGGGTGCGTTGCATTTCGCCCCGAACCCACCTGATATAAATCCGAAAAATCGGGCCTTTGCGCAGAAGGAGGTTATGCGCATTGATCATCGTGGGCATGCGGGCGGTGGCATTTGAGGCCGGTGACGATGAGGGTGTCGCGCTGCTCGGCGGGCCACCGGGCGCGTAACTTTTCGTTCGCTCAGGCCAAACAAGCCATAGGAGCAAGACGAGGAAGAGCCCGGCCGTTAAAATCGCAGGAACCAGGTACCGTGGGCGGATCACAGGTTCATTCTAGAAGGATCCCTTCCTATGAACCTGCCTCTACGCAGAACGCGTCCGGCTCCCGTTGCTTCTCAGTCTCGGCCTCCGCGGAGGACATTGAACTGCTGCTCGTGTTGGTTTCCCTTCCCAGCAACCACACCGTTGCTGGCTGTCTCCCGGCGTATACTTCATCCGAGCAGTGGTGGCTGCTGCGAAGATTTCTGCCGGGAGCGCTCGTGTCTTATTCTGATTTTTCGCGCCGGAATTTTCTCAGAGCTGCCGGAGCGATTGCCGGGAGCCGGCTGCTTGATGCGGGTTGCGTCTCTGCTCAACCGGTCATCTCTTCAAGTCCGACGGCCTCTCTAACGGAAGAGCCCGCGAACTATCTGCTGAGAATTGCCGTCAAGCCAATCGAGCTGGCTAAGGACCGCATCGTCTCCGTCACGACCTACAACGGTCAGTTCCCTGGCCCGTTTCTGCACTTCAACGAAGGGCAAGAGGTCACGGTCGACATACGCAATGACACCGACCGGCCTGAACAATTGCACTGGCACGGGCAGTTTGTTTCAACCGATGTCGATGGCGCCGCAGAAGAAGGCACACCATTCATCCCGCCACACGGAACCCGCCGCGTCTCGTTTGTGCCCAAGCCGGCCGGGTATCGTTTCTATCACACACATGTGCGTGCCAAAGCGGACCTCAGCGCGGGCCAATACAGCGGCTTGGTCGGGCCGGTTTACATCGAACCGAAGAGCCATCCAGGTGACTACGATCGCGAGGTCTTTCTCACGCTCAAGGAATTCGAGCCTACCTTCAGCCGCGGCGGCGATATGGCAATGGACTTCCTCTCTCCGTCCGCCGCTGTGCCGAGCCTCAAGGAGGCCGGCGAGCGGGATATGCAGGCCTCGCTTGCCAAAGGGATGCCGCATGGCTTCGAGGTGGGGTATGGGTCCTTCACGATCAACGGTCGCATGCTCGGCCATGGCGAACCGATTCGGGTCAAGCGAGGCGAGCGTGTGCTCTTCCATGTGCTCAACGGCAGTGCGACCGAGATTCGCAGCCTTACGCTGCCCGGCCACACCTTCGTTGTCGTCGCGATGGATGGCAACCCGATTCCCAAACCGGTGCGTGTCGCCGGACTATGGCTGGGGACCGCAGAACGCGTATCCGCGATCGTCGAGATGAATTACCCCGGTGTTTGGATCATGGGCGACACCTCGGATGACGACCGCCGCCATGGGATGGGCATCGTGGTCGAATATGCAGGGTACAAAGGCAAGCCGCAATGGTTCAAATCCGTGCCCTTTCGGTGGAACTACGCGCATTTCGGAAATGCTGAAGCGGGCCCAACCGAGCCAGATCAGACCTTCGAAATGACCTTTGCTAAGCGAAATGCCGCAGGCGAGGGCTTCAATCTATGGACAATCAACGATGTTCAATTCGCTGAGGATCGCATGGAGGCGATGTTTCACATAAAGGAAGGCCGCAGATACCGCCTGCGCATGCGAAACCAGAGCGACGATATTCATCCCGTCCATTTGCACCGGCACAGCTTCGAGCTGACACGCGTCGCTGGCCAACAGACCTCCGGCGTGATGAAGGACGTCGCGATGGTCGGCGGTTATCAGGAGATGGAGGTCGATTTCGTCGCCAACAATCCCGGCCTAACCCTCTTCCACTGCCACCAGCAATTGCACATGGACTTCGGCTTCATGGCCCTCTTCGACTATTCCTAGAACTCATTTTCCCGAGTCGAACTGAAAGAGGAGTAAGGCTTCGTATTCGGCAATAGGGAGAGAAGACACTTGCAGAAATACCTCTTCATCGCGCTCGGAGGAGCTCTCGGTTCGGTTACCCGATTTTGGGTCGGCACAACCGTAGCCGATCGTATGGGAACGAAGTTTCCGTACGGGACTTTTGTCATCAATCTGACTGCGTGCCTGATCATCGGCTTCTTTCTCCCTTTCCTCGGCCGACGTACGGGAACCGATCCAGCGTGGCGTTTCCTTATCCCGGTCGGCTTCATTGGCGCTTACAGTACCTTCTCGACCTTTGAGTGGGAGACCTTCTCAAATCTTCAGTCAGGGGCATTTTTCATCGCAGCGCTTTATGTCGGCCTGAGTGTCATTCTGGGGCTTATTGCCGTGTGGTGCGGATCGCTGATTGCGAAGGCGGTCTCCTAATCAAACGGGGGCGGAGAACAACCGTGTTCGCGAAGGAGGAACAATGCTGAAGACCGGAAAAGCTGTCAAGGTTTCCATCTACCTGAGCGAAGGCGCAACGCACCATGGTGTACCGGCCTCTTCAAGCATTCTCGATTTTCTGTTTTTCCGCGGCGTCGCCGGCGCTACCGTTCTCAAGGGAGTAGCGGGCTTCGGCGCGGATCATCATTTGCACACCGCCTCGATGGTGGAGCTCTCCGATCAACTTCCGATCAAGATCGAGTTCATCGAGACACGGGAGAAGGTCGAGGAGCTTCTCGGAAGGCTTGAAGAGATGGCGGGCACCGGCATGATCGAGTTACAGGAGACAACCGTCGCGAAACCGGCAAACGTCCGCAAGCGTGCGGAATCGCCGGCCCTGGTTCAGGAGAAGATTGAAGGCAAAGCCAAGTCGATGCAGATCCATATCGGCGAAAGCGACCGCTGGCACGACAAGCCGCTCTACGAGGCTTTGGTCCAGGCACTCCGAGCCAACGATCTCGCCGGGGTTACGGTCTATCGTGGAATCCTAGGTTACGGCGCTCACCGTCGCGTCCACAAAGAGAAGCCGCTTCATCTTTCGCGCGACGCTTCCATTATGCTGTCCGTCATCGATACAGAAGCGAAGCTGAAAGCATTTTTACCGATCGTCGAACAGATGGTCGCTGAGGGATTAGTCGTTCTCTCCGATGTGGACATCATCAAATACGCTTCCCGGGCCCACTCCAAAGAAGACGAAAAATCAGAGAAGCCGGCCTGACTTCGCAGGCGGCCCCTTCCTCTGATGTGGTGCACATCCGGAAACTGCTCTCTCATGAAGAAGCAGGAACGTCCCCTCTGTTCACGCGGACGCACTGTTTTCGACTCGCGTTCCGCAAACGAATCTAGAGTCCTGCATCTGAGCTCAGCCTGCGATGAGGTCCCAACGCCGCTCTTCGAGTTCCTGCTTCCAACCGCCACGCAGGGGAGACTTCAACGCGCTGCGCAGTTTGATGGGATCATTCTCATCACCGCGGAAGAGGCGCACAACATCTGCCACCATGATTTCCTCGGGCCCGGAAGCCACCTGCTCGATGATGTCGCCCGCTCCGAGTTCGCCTTCCTCGACTACCGAGAAATACATGCCGGAATGGCCGCTGATCCAGAACCGCTTCACCATATCGGAGCGGTCAAAGCGAATGCCGAGCTTATAGCAGGGCATGCGCGGCTGTGTAACCTGCAGCACAACGGAACCGATGCGGAATTGATCCCCGATGCGAGTCGATTCCTCCGTAAGGCCGACCGTAGTCAAATTCTCCCCGAAGATGCCGAACGGGAGCTCGGTATTGGGAAGCTCTTTCGCCCAGTAGCTGTAATGTTCCGATGGATAAAGATAAATCGCCTTATGTGGGCCGCCATGGACCGTTAGGTCGGCTTGCCTGTCCCCGGCTAAATTGTATCCGCGGACAGTCACCCTGCCCTCGACCGGCGACTTGAAGATGGCGGTCACGACCGGAGTATTGCCCACGAGCAGTTGCCGAGGCTCACCTGCATTCACTGACATGACTCGCTTTGCGGACACGGTTTCAGTCACGCCTGGCGACCTCCTCGTTACAACACTTCCACGCCAGTGTACTGCTGTCCCTTTTACGGGTATATCCCGGTTCAGATTGGATCGAACCTGAGTGGTGCGGATGGCTTGTGGTTCTTTCCGCGTAGCGGTTTCATATTCTGAAATAAGTGACACTCGCAAAAAACGAGGCTTCTGCGAGGCCTCTCCGGAATGCTCGAAACCCCTCTAGATTCGCCCTGCTAAACGTTACAGCCCCGTTCTATAAGCGTTTACTTATATAAACGGATATGGATACATCCGCCATTTTCCCGCGAAGATTTCCCAAAAGGAAAAAAGCCTCCAATGGGATCCTTGGATGGTGCCATCAGCTACGAAGCATCTGCGGTCCGGCGAGCCCTGACGAGATCAGAGAGTTTTAGCGCGTGCTTCGAGTTCCGCCGCGCGCGCACTGTCTCCCGAGTCCCGATAAAACCCGGCGAGCGTCGAATACATCTCCGCGGTTGGAGCTTGCCAACTCAGTGCGCCCTCGAGGACCTGCTTCGCGAGTTTGATGTCGCCGGACTGCGCGGTTCCCTTGGCCAGCAGGATCAGAGTTTTTTGATCGAGCACGTGCGACTTGCCGAAGCGTTGCGCGAGCTGCGCCAGCTCTGCGTATTTCTGCTGCTGTGCCAGCACCGAGACGAGCCTCGGCAAACCTTGCTCATAAGGGGGCGTCGCGTTGACAGCGAGTGAGAACCAATGTGCCGCCTCCGCCGTGTTGCCTTGGACCAACGCACTCAGGCCGCGCTTGTAATCGTCCTGTCCGTAGCCGACGAGTTGCGCCAAGCCAGGATCGTGAGCTATCCAGAGGCCGGCAGGCATCGTCGAGGGGACCACTTGGAAATTGAGGGAGGCATATGCGTGACGTCCTGCTCCTTCGTCCAGTGCTGAGACTACCAACCGGTAACTCCCCGGCAGCAAGTGATCCGTCGCTAGCTTCTTGCCGGTGAGAAGCGAACCGCTGGCGTCGAAATTACCTTCGTCAACGGCATCGACCTCAGTTTCCGCGTTCCCGCCGGAAAGGCTACCGTAGGCATACCGGAAGTTCAACTTGTATCCCGGCCGCGGTGCATCTGACGGGAGGTCGCTCCAGACCTGAGTGAGTACACGCAGGGGCTCTCCCTGGTGGATCGTGGCGCTCTCGATACCGATCGGCTCAAAACCGATGCCGGAAATATTGAACGGCAGATGGCTATTTGGCTCCGCAACCGGCGGCGTGGAAGAGAACGCTACGATATTGCTCAACTCAAGACCGATGCCGCTCGGGTCGGGAACGGCCACGTCCTGCTGCTGCCGGACCGCCGCATGGTTGAGCTCATTCGTCAATGTAACGGCAAGCTTGTACTTTCCCGGCACGAGCGGCAGCCTGCCCTCGGCCGCGAAAGGCTGATGTCTCGCACTCTCTGCCTGATCGGGGTTGAAGACGCCGGTCAAAGTCGATTCGTCGCGATACACCGGCTTCCCGGTTGAAGTGAGGACAGTGGTTTCAAGCGTTAGCCTGTAGCCGATCTGGTCTTTGTCGACCGGCCCGATGAGCGTCGCCTCAGGCTGGCGAAAGCGGAGCAAATAATGCACCGTGCTGCGATGGTCTTCTCCACGGAAGACAGCGGTCTGAAGCTCTGTTTGCTCTGTTCCGAAGAGCAAGCGTGTGGTGACCTGCTCGTTCATCCGCCTCTCGTTAATTTTCTGAAGGGTAATCGGGTTGTCGGCCAATCCCCGGATGTTGCTGAGCAAAACGTCCGAGGTCAGGCTCGGACTATAACTCGAGAGATCCACAGGCTCGTTCGGAATGAGCGAGAGCGTCGTGCGTGCAATCTCATCCCCCATCGATTTGCGAATGATATCGAGGCTCTTCTTCTGGTCATTCATGTTCTCGAGCGTTGTGACTAAGCGTACCGGACCGTCCTGATAAGGCGAGTAGAGCGTATATTCGTCTACCGGGCTGCGCTTATAGAAGACGACATAGAAGTAGGGCGGAAGGGCCGGACTGTCGGATTGATAGAACCAGATCTGTATCGGCCGGACGTTCTGCCCGGTTTGATAATCGGCCTTCTGCTTAGGCGCGCCCAAGGTGATGTAGATCTGCCCCATGTCCGTGCGCCAGCCGTCGCCGAGCATAGGATGGCCGAAGGTCTGGTTGGCATACGCCAGACGCCGGTAGTGCTCCTCGCGATAGAGATTGGTGTCGGAGTGCGGATCGGGATTGCGCAGCTCCCAAAAGTTTTGGATGAACTGGTCCCGCTCTTTGTCCGTAGCGAGGCCGATAAACGCCTTCCGCTCATCGGTAGAGATGATGTAGTTGACTTCCTCGTTTACCCAGTGCCGGTACTGGGGAGGGAGTTTGCGCGTTGGATCCGCGGCATTGGCAGGATGGAGAGCGATGGCCCATAGGCCGAGAAGGCAAAGCACTGCGGCGAGAGATGGCCTGAAGCGGTGCAGCAAACCCAAAACAACTTCTCCT
>DASYBJ010000514.1:0-4567 GCA_036500845.1 Acidobacteriaceae bacterium | reverse complement strand
AGAACGGGCGATGTCCTTCACAAAGCTCTCCCAACTGCGCGTCTGATCGTGATCGAGTCTGTCATCCCAACTGGGCCGGAGTTTAACTTTGGCAAGCGGACCGATCTGTGCCGCTTCCACCTATCACCAAAACTCTGGAATAAATCCTCCACCCTCGGTGTTCTGTCAAGGACGCTTGCAACCGCCAACTTGCTACGAGAGGACAGGCTTCATTTTGAAAAACAACAACGGACTATGGACCCCGGTGAAACTATGCTCGCGCTGTAAACATTGCGCGCACAACGGGCAACCTGCGCGCGGACTCTCACGCGTGCTGAACGGGTTAGAACACCCGTCCGGCGAAGGCAATCCACGCCCCAGCGAACAGCGCTACGGAAAACCCTCCGCAGCCTGGTCCTGCTATTCCGCCCGCATCAGACGGAGCATCCAGGGGAACCCGAATGATCTTTAATTCCTTAATCTTCGTTGTATTCTTCGCCATCGTTCTCTTCCTCCACGCCATGCCCTTTTCTTGGCGAGCGAAGAAGATCAACCTCCTCATCGCCAGCTACATCTTCTACGCGGCCTGGAATCCACCCTTTGTCATCCTTCTCTGGCTGTCCACCGTGGTCGACTGGTTTGCTGCGCGCGGGCTCGCGCAGGCAGACGAGCCATGGAAGCGCCGCGCCTGGATGATGCTTTCCGTCGTCGTCAGCCTCGGCTTACTCTGCTACTTCAAATACGGCCACTTCCTTATCGAGAACTTCGCCCACCTGGCATCGCTCGCGGGCTTCCAATACAGGCCGCCGCAGTCAAGTATCGTGCTGCCCATCGGCATCTCGTTCTACACCTTCGCCACCATGTCCTACACCCTGGACATTTATCTGCGCCGCGCAAAGCCAGCCCGCAGCTTCCTCGACTACGCCCTCTTTGTTACCTTCTTTCCACATCTCGTAGCCGGACCAATCATGCGCCCCACCGAGTTGGTCCCGCAATTTGAAGTCCCCCACAAAGCCACAGCCGACCAGCTGCGTTTCGGGTTAGCTCTGATGACCTTGGGCCTGTTCGAAAAAGCAGTGCTCGCGGACGGCTTCCTTGGCCCGGTCGTAGAACAGATCTACGACGGCAAAGCCATCCCAGGCTTTATCGATTCCTGGGTCGCGACACTGGCCTTCAGCGGACAAATCTTCTGCGACTTCGCCGGCTACTCCATCGCCGCCATCGGTGCCGCCCTGTGCCTGGGGTTTGCTCTCTCTGATAATTTCCGCTTTCCCTACGCGGCCGTCGGCTTCACCGACTTCTGGCGCCGCTGGCACATCACGCTCTCCGCCTGGCTCCGCGACTATGTCTACATCCCGCTCGGCGGCAGCCGCCACGGAAACGTGCGCACTTACTTCTCCCTGATGGCCACCATGCTCATCGGCGGCCTCTGGCACGGCGCCAGTTGGACCTTCGTCGCCTGGGGAGGTCTCCATGGCCTCTACCTCGCCATCGAAAGAATGCTGCGCAAGCAGTTCTCCGGCTATCGCCCAGGACGCGCCGCCGCAGCGGCCCTCGGGCTGCTCACCTTCCTTCTTGTCAACATCGCCTGGGTCTTCTTTCGGGCGAAAACCTTTCACCAGGCCATCCTGATCCTCGGCGGGATGTTCGGCAGAAACACCCACGCCCAACCCGAGCTGGCCGGGGTCTACCTCCTCACCACCACAGTGATCATCGGCGGCCTGGTGCTGGCGCACTGCTCCATGCGCAACCAAACGCTGGAGGCGGCCATAGCGCGCGCCCACCCGGCAGCCCTCACCGCCTTGTGGACCATCATGGCCTTCGCAGTCGTAATTCAACACGGGGAGAGCAATGGCTTCATCTATTTCCAGTTCTGAGGAGATTGTCCACGACACACGGCACGCCGTGCCCTCCGGCCTGCGGCTTACCGCAGCCGACCGTCCAGGCATGGCGCAGCCAGTCCCGGAGCGCGATATCCCACAACAACCGTGGCGCGGCATGGCACTCGCCGTCACGGTCCTGGTCCTGCTGCTCACCTCCCTCTGGGAGTGGAAGATGCGCACGCTTGAGCTCGTCCCCGGCGATCTTGGCGGGAGTTTTGACCGCTGGGCGGAATTGCGAAGGCAGGTGGATAAGCACAACGTGCCCGTAGTCATCCTCGGCGACTCGCGCATCCTGTTTGACAGCGACCTCGACCGCGCCACGCAACTCATCGGGGTTCGTCCGTTACAGCTTGCGATTGCCGGCGGCAGCGGATTGCCCGTCCTTGAGGACATCGCCGACGATCCACACTTCCATGGCCTAGCCATCGTGGGCATGGCTGAAACGGCCTACTTCGATCTCCAGTTGGCGGGCGCACGACCGGAAAAAGCGATTGCGTTGAGCCGCTGGGAATCGCCCTCCAAACGCGGATCTTTCCTCATCCATCGCGTGCTTTCTCACGGCTTGGCGATGCTCGACGACGACTACAAACTCAGCACCCTGGTCTTCCGCCTCGATCATAATTGGAGGCCTGGCGCGAGCGATCGGCGTAATGCCATTTGGAAGGGCGAGGAAACGGGCGCCGACGGGCAAACCTGGCTCTGGCGCAGACTCGAACACGATCGACGCCTGAGCGAACATATGCACAACGTCTGGCTTCACTTCTTTCCGTCCCAGCCGCTCGACGGGCAAACCATCAGCGCGGTCCTGGTCAGAACAAAAGTCGCGGTCGACAAGATTCGTGCTCACGGCGGCGATGTAGTCTTCGTGCGCCCGTCTTCCGCACCCGATTTACGCGCAATAGAAGATAAACACGTACCCCGAGCCAGGGCATGGGACGCAATTCTCGCCTACGCCCACAGCAACGGCGTTCACATCGACGATCTCCCCGCAGCGCAGAATCTAACTCTGCCGGAAGCTTCCCATCTTTCCCGTGCCTGTGCCACCGTCTTCACCGACGCGTACCTACGGAACCTGGCTGGCAAGACCCCCTTGCTGCACCTGCAACCCGGTGCGCCGCCGGCCCTCTCCACCCGCAATTGCGTACGGCCATCCCTGGGCGGGTTGCATTAAGTTGACTTCCCCTAGGATTCCGGCACGCTGTCTGAACCACCTTGCGCCGCGCCAAATGCGGCGGAATAAAAGAGGGATAACCTGGTCTGGACCCCAAACTTGAGACACTGAAAAATGGGGACGGCAAAAGCATTTGGGGAATGTCACCATCCTTCGTACCTTCATATTGCGGTTGTTACCGAGGGCCAGGATCCCAGCCTACACCTGCGCGTGGCGGGCTAAATTGGCCAGACGGAGAGTCGGCTCGAATGACTAAGCCTTACTGCTGGGAAGCGAAAAACAAACTTTCGGGCGACTCGTCGCCGACTCTTCAGAATCGCTTGGGAAAGCCGAACCCGCGTCCCTCATCCACGCAGCTCGACTTGTCGAAAGTTGCAGCTCTACGACCTTTGCCTAACCATCTTCCGAGGAGCCCAAATCACACCAAAGAAAGCGTGACAGACGGGAACGACCCGAAACGATAACCTTCTATCTCCTAACTTTGTTGCTTGGTAATTAGATGCATTTCTGAGACAAAAGCAGCAACATCGTTAATTACATTTGGTACTGCGTGCTCTTGTGACCTTTGAGTTTCGACAAGTATCTGAAACCGTACTAGTGTCGAAATATGGCGCGCGCCACCACTAAGGCTCAAAAGTTTCCCCGCCTGCCCACCCTCGCGGACATACAAGGCCGTCGGTCGGAACTTCTCGCTCAGCAGGGCATCCATCAGCCGGTGGAGGAGCCAGCCGGCGAGGAGGACCAACCCGCTCCCGCGCCGCCACCGCCGTCCAAAACCGCTGCCTGGCCCACCCTTCCCCGCGCAGCATACTACGGTCTGGCCGGGCTCGCGGTAAACACCATTGCGCCCCACACAGAGGCGGATCCGGCCGCCATTCTCCTCCAGTTTCTCGCCGCCTTCGGCAACATCGTCGGGCCTGAACCGCACTGTATGGTCGAGTCCACTCGCCACAAATTCAACCTCTTCGTTATCCTCGTCGGTGAATCGAGTAAAGCTCGCAAAGGAACAAGCTGGCGCCAAATCGCACGCCTGTTCTCCGAGCTCGACGATCCTTGGGTCGCCCATCGCGTCACCACCGCGCGCCTCTCTGCCGACGGTCTCATCCACACCCTCCGCGACCAGGAGCCTGCGACCGACCGGCGCCTGCTCGTGCTCTCCGAAGAGTTTGCCGGCGTGCTCCACGCACTGGGGCGGCAGAACGGTCACCTTTCCCCTCTGCTCCGCAGCGCCTGGGATAGCGGCAATCTCCGCACTCTTGACCGCCGCCATCCTCTCCAGGCGACCGGAACCCACATCAGCCTCATCGGCCACATCACTCAGTACGAGCTCTCACGCCACCTGCATCCCACCGATGCTCACAACGGCTTCGCGAACCGCTGCCTCTGGACCTTTGTACGGCGAAGCCAATTTCTTCCCGAAGGCGGCAGCCTCGCCTCGGAGGATCTCGCCGGCGTCGCTCGTGAGCTGCGCCGCACCCTCAATTGGGTAAACTGCGCAACCGGCCAGCCCTGGCGCCGCGATGCCGCGGCGCGA
>DASYBJ010000513.1:0-2535 GCA_036500845.1 Acidobacteriaceae bacterium | reverse complement strand
CGCGTTTAAGCGAGTCTTCTATACGGAACTTCTCCCCGAACTCAAGCAGGCCGGCAAAACTGTGTTTGTTATTTCACACGATGATGCTTACTTTCATTGCGCGGATCGTATTGTCAAATTGGCCGAAGGCAAGCTCATTGTGGAGAGCGTCAAGAAGTCGGGGGTCAGAAGAGGATCAGGAGGTGCGATTAGTCTGGAAGGATGACTGCGCCAGCATCTCCGACAGTTGGTGCTTGACCAACAACGGCACGCGGCTATCGCTAAAACAGCCCGCCAGACGGCCCAGCAGATTGATCCGCCGATCCACCTCGCGCAGCAGTAACACCCCACCGTCGGTGGAGACTTGGCCGACGCTGAACCCGGCCTCCACACGGCGCGAAAAATGCGCTGTAAATGCGAAAGTTTCTTGGATACACTCTGTCAGCAAAGGCCGCTCCTTTTGCAGGTAATCAACTAAGTCCAGACAACGCAGTTATGCCTGAAAAGAACGGGCCTTTTGCCAGCTATTTTTCTTGCCTCTCTTTACTGCCGATTTACTTCTAGTGAGAAATGCGGGCTAAGCGCATTCAGAATCAACGTCGTCTTAATTTGATCGCGGGCGGGTCGAGCGGCAAGGTGCGAAAATGCCAATGTTTTTCAGTCTTTCGAGAGGAGCGAGCGCATTACGATTCTATGAAATCAATGAGTTGCAGTTGGACCCCCCCGGAATCGAATGCTCTCCAAATAGCCCAAATATTGAAGTCCCTTGAGTAACAGCACCGAGGCGAAGAAGTGCTCTCCCCTGCTGCGGACGAGCGAGCGGGCGAAGTCAATCTCCTCCTGGGTTGGCGTGAACAGATCCTGGAGTTCGCGTGCGTTCGGCTCATGCCGGAACCGCGGATAGGCAGTTCTTTCGATTGAAACCACGGCAGCCCTCCCTCAAGTGGAAATCGGAGAGATGTCAGTCTACCGCAAAACGGAAACACGTCAGGATGGTGTAAGACGGGTAGCTGTCTTGGGCCAGCAGGGCGTTCCAAGGTAGCCAGTTGTGCCATGGCCTATGTCCGTTTTTGCACGAATCTTTGCGCTATCCCAATATGTAGCTTGGTGAGTTATTTGGCGTAGATCTTTGAACGATATTTGGCGTAACGGGCTTGGGAGTCAGGCAACTCAAGGTCCTGGCCGATGACCAGCTGTCTCGACCTCCTTCGATAGCTCAGCGAGCGTCCGCATGCCTAAGCTTACGCCAAATGGCGACCAAAGAATTACGCCAGATCATCGGATCATTCCGTAGGCGCGCGATTTAAGATCATTCGGAATTCGACCACCGGGAAGTTTACGACACCCCGCAGCAGTGACACGTCTGTACGGGCTCGTAAAACAGATGGTAAGGTAGCGGCTCGTAAGAAAAGCTAGTGCCGATTCCACCTGTTACCGAAGACGCAGTCTTCCTCAACATTCCGTACGACAAAAAGTTCGAGAGGGCTTATCTCGCCTATATAGTTGGCCTCATCCGACTCGGTCTGGAGCCGCGGGTCACACTGGGCATCCCGGGAGGTGAGCGGCGGCTCGATCGAATTCTTGAGCTTATTCAAAGCTGCCGATATTCGATCCACGACCTCTCCCGCGTTGAGGTGTCGCGAAGAGCTCCGCGGATCCCTAGATTCAACATGCCGTTTGAACTTGGCCTGACTGTCACCTGGGCCAAACTCAATCCAACTCTTCACACATGGTTCGTCTGTGAAACCGAGCGGTACCGGGTGTCGACCGATCTCTCAGCGACCTTGGCGGAACAGATCCGAACATCCATGATTGGCGTAATAGACAAAGCAGGCACTTGCATAGTAGCCCTCAAATCGTGATCGCGACAGCCCTCATTGTGTCGACCCGGACGGCTAAGTGGCCGGCGAAGGGTCAGCGCAGAAGCCATACGGGCTTGTACATAAATTTCTTGATTGCGGGGCAACTGAAGCACAATAATCAGTCGCTAGGCTCCCCTCTAAATACTTCCCTCCGATGCCATTGAAAGTATTCTTTTCGTGGAATCGCAACCTGCCTCGCGATGGGAGTAGAAGCGAACTGCCATTCAGTCGAAAAAAGTGTTGCTCGAAGGCTGCTCCCCCATGAACATTCGCAGAAACTACGATTTTTAGATCACTGTTCACTCCGAGCCGCGAGCTGGAGGCCGGGTCGAACCGCCACTCGAGCACGTTATGTTCGACAACCAACGCGCCCGGAATACTACCCTCGATCGCGCGCTGGCACTCGGGACGAATATCAACGAGTATCGCCTCTGTCTTGGCCATCGCCTCATAAGCCTCATGTGGTGATAGCCGGCGCAATCGGGCACGTGCCGCTGAAAGCACCTGTTCAATGCTTGAGGCCCTGGTCCGCTCTACGGGTTCTCGCCTTCGCGTTCGCCCCTGCTCATCGAGCGTCTCAGCCCGCTCAGACACGCGTTCACGCGGAATCAGCCGACTCCCATCCAGCTCGTACTCGTTCATCTCGCTGAGCGGAGGTGAATATGCGTGAATGCTAATGGCCGGCGCGAGGGAG
>DASYBJ010000512.1:0-20493 GCA_036500845.1 Acidobacteriaceae bacterium | reverse complement strand
TCTCCCTTGGCGCGTTGGAACGATATTGCCATCGCACTTACTCCAGCGCCGTCCCGGCCCGCATTTACCACCTCGACTAGCGATTTCTTCCTTCAGGATGTCGAGCAAGTCGTCGAACGGATTCTCATCAAGAATTCCCTCAACGCTGCGAGTTGAGCGTCGTACACCTCCAGCAACACTGGAGTATGAGAAAGGCCCCGAGCTTCGGGGCCCTTTCTCATATTGTTCATAACCGCTGCAAGGACGAAAAAGCCGGCTCCGCCACCATGGACGGCCCCGGCTAATTTCTTATTGGACGGCTAGCTTCTTGAGCGTGGCTCGCGAAGAACGCTGGTCTTAGGCCTCAATCGGCTCGATAGCCACGAAACGGCCGCTTTTTCCGCGATCGATGAACTTCACCTTGCCGTCGATCTTAGCAAAAAGCGTGTCGTCGCTACCTCGGCCGACATTGAGACCTGGCTTCAGCTTGGTACCGCGCTGGCGAACAATGATCGATCCTCCAGTGACGGTCTGT
Organism: Acidobacteriaceae bacterium; assembly: GCA_036500845.1. Lineage (GTDB taxonomy): Bacteria > Acidobacteriota > Terriglobia > Terriglobales > Acidobacteriaceae > PALSA-350. The sequence continues at coordinate 19,979 of DASYBJ010000512.1, read as the reverse complement.
CCCGAAAAACGCTTTACACCGAGCCGCTGGGCGTTGGAATCGCGGCCATTTTTCGAACTACCCAAACCCTTTTTATGTGCCATCTCGCACCCTCAACGTACAAAAATTGGGAAACACTTCCCGTCTGACAACACAGAAGTCCGCTTCAGAATCGACGAGACTACTTCTTAGCGGAGAAGGTCTCGCCATCGACTTCAATCGACTCGATGCGAACCTCAGTGAAGGACTGACGATGGCCTTGCAGCTTCTTGTATTGCTTCTTACGCTTGAAGTGAAAAACCAAAATCTTGTCGCCACGGCCTTCGCTAACCACGGTGCCGATCACCTTCGCGGACGCGGGCTTCGCTACAGGCTTGTCATCGCCGGCGAACGCCAAAACATCGCTGAACTCGACGGTCGAGTTTTCGTTTGCCGTGGTCTTCTCAATCTTGAGTACATCCCCGGGAGAGACACGGTACTGCTTACCACCTGTGCGGATCACCGCGTACATACAACCTCCAGACGCCGGCAATGAGCCGGTTTGAAACTCGTGGGCCGACATATGCTTGACTTGTTTAGATGTGCTCAAACCGGCTGTTCCAAGGTGAGCAGATCACACCGACAACCACACCAATTCGCACCTTACGGGTGCGCACCATATGCAATATCGCCAAACCTAATAAGTGTACGTTTTCGGCGTTGTCTGGTCAATAAACCGCTTTACACGGCCTTCGTTTTTCGCCGGGCTGTTTTTCGTGGTTGGGCGGACTGGAAGAGATAGACGCCGAGAACCACGATCAGCGGTTCCAAAGGATGTCTGAACCGGGCGTGGACGGTCACGAAATAGTAGACCAGCGGCAGAAGCAGGAAGGCCCACGCGAACATACCCGCGGCCGGTGCTTTTTGCTTCAACGCCCATACCAGACCCAATAGGCCACACACGCTCGTGAAGATGAAGTTCAGGTTCCTTCCATACTCCACCCAGGGGGCATCATCGGTGGGGTGGGGAACTGCCGCCCAAAAGAAAAAGATGCGCTTGAGGACATCTCCTGCAAAATGCCAGGGGTCATGGCGAACTACCCCCATTGCAAGCTGTCCCCGCATTTTGGAATAAGCGATCTCTCCCATTTGGGCGTAAAGCCTCAGCTGGTCCGGGGCTTGCATCGGCTGGTCGTATTCCATGAGAAGGCCGGTTGCCCCGGGGCCGTTTCCCAGGTAGAACTCGGCTCCAAAGTTTCCTCGCATGGGCACGAACTGCCCGAACGCCCGGGAATTTCTCACGATCCATGGTGTCAGGCAGGCGGAAAATACGAGCGCACTCACCGCCACCCCGCTTAGCTGGCGGCGCCAGTCTGCGGAACCCGCGAGAAGCCATAGCCCAGAGATAGGCAGAAGGATCAGGAGTGTAGGATTGCTCAGTCCGATTGCGCCCCAAAGCAGTCCGAAGACCGCCCAGCGCTCTCTTGTCATCGTTGTCCCGAACTCCGCGGGCCCTACCTCGACAATCCCGCCGATGTTCCGCATACGGAGTGCCAGCACCAGGACCCAACAGAAGAGGCAGGTGGTCAGGCTCATCTCCCAAATCCAGCGTACCGCGTACTGCATGGCTGCCGGATACAGGACCCAGAGCCAGGCCGCCCATGATGCCACCCGTCGGTTGAAGCAACGCGCTCCAATTTCCCAGATCGCGAGCACTGTCAGCCCAGAGAAGAAGCTGTTCAGTGTCAAGAGAACCCACGCCGATTTGAGAGTGTAGATCCCGAAAACCTTGAACACAGCGGCCATCAAGAGCGGGTAAAGGGGAGCTACCCATGCCGTAGGGCCTGTATTTCCGCGAAATGGGTCGGCATAGCCGTGTCCTGAAACCAACGCTCGGGCGATCCGCCCCATCTCCCAGCCAAAAGTGAAGTGATCGTCAAATGGACGGACGCGGTACGTATGCGCCAGAGTGATGTAGGCAACACGCACCAAGAAGGCCACCCAGAAAAGCAACCAAGGTGCGTGGAATGCGGGTTCGGGAACAACGGTACCCGGAGCTCGGTTCTTCTGCGAGGTAGTTGCGGCTATCGAGGCGGACGGATCTATTGCCTGGCTTTTCACAGAGGTTCTTCGCAATTCTAAAGCCGTGATAGTCCTTTGATTCTCTGGGCCTACTTCGCACTCAGGCAACTGCCGGTATATACTGAGAATTCGCCAGCACGGTGAGGGTGTCTCTCCTGTCAGCTCACCGGCCATCGCAGACAATGCGATCAAGTGTCCGTGGCAACAGACTGCCGCGCTCGTTGCTTGCGCGAAAGATCAGATACTGGAGTTTGTTATGGCTCAGCTCTGCGAAATCTGCGGCAAGGGACCTCAATTCGGCAACAATATCTCGCATGCTCACAACGTGAGCCGGCGCCGGTGGAACGTGAATCTTCGCCCGGTAAAGGCCAAGGTAAACGGTGGACAAAAACGCATTCGGGTCTGCACCAGCTGTATCAAGGCTGGCAAAGTGGTGAAAGCCTAGATACGGCGATACGCTGCTCGCTCGATGTCTGGTCTCGCTTCCGCTTGTTAGCAGAGTTCCAGAGTGCCGCGGGGCAAGGTGATTTAAGCAAAGGGCTCCTGAAGAAAGGAAAGGCCCGAGAAAAGCAAAAGCGCCCCACTGTTTTTTTGCGGCCTTGCTTACTTATTACTTCCCCTCTTTAGGTTCAAACTCGAGAGACGCCGAATTGATACAGTAGCGCAGCCCAGTAGGTTCGGGTCCGTCCGGAAAGACATGTCCTAGATGGGATCCGCACCGGGCGCACGTCACTTCAATCCGTCGCATGCCATGGCTGTTGTCTTCATGTGTTATGACGGATTGCGTACTCGAGGGAAGCCAAAAGCTGGGCCAGCCGCTCTCTGAATCGAATTTGGTATCTGAGGAGAAAAGCTCCGCTCCGCACGCGGCGCAGCGATAGCTGCCATCTTCGTGGCTACGATAGAGCGCCCCGGAAAACGCGGGCTCTGTGCCTTTTTGCCGCATGATGTAGTACTGCTCTGGCGTCAGTTGCGCTCGCCACTCAGCATCTGTCTTCTCCACTTTGTCCGTTTTCGCGACCTGTTCTTGCGTCATATCGTCTCCTTTCGAAAATCTGTGCGCCACCCTTGGATGCTCCAGCCGGTTGGCCGGTTACAAACGGGCGATCACCTCGATTTCAACTAGGGCGTCCTTAGGCAGGCGTGCCACCTCGATGGTGCTCCTGGCCGGCGGAGTCACACCATCTCCCGCGAGGTAACTGGCGTAGACCTCGTTCATCGCTGCGAAGTCCTGGATATTCTTCAAGAACACCACAGTTTTGATGACGTCAGCCATGCCAACACCAGCCGCGGCGAGGATTGCGCTGATGTTCTCAAAGACTTGAATGGTCTGTTCGCGAATCCCGCCTTCGATCATCAGCCCGGTTTCCGGATCCAACGCTACCTGGCCAGATGTAAATACCAAATCACCGCTGCGCACGGCCTGCGAATACGGTCCAATCGCTGCCGGCGCCTTGCGCGTCGAGATCCCTGACTTCGTCTGAGTACCCATAAGTCGATTGAAGCAGCAAAGTCGGCCGGCCAGCAAGTCCTCAACCAGGGAACAGTAGAACCCATCTCACTCCGGCAGAGCTCAATCAGCAAATCGCGTAGCCACAACTAAGAACCGACAGCCAAGAATTAAGAGCCGAGCAGTGGAACGCAGGACCAGAAGGGAGGACGAGGAAAAGAAACAGCTCGGTTCAGACCTTATGCGCGCGTTGCACGTCTCGCACGCCGGGGACGCGGCGCAAACCTGCCACAATGCGGTTTAGGTGAGGCATATCTTCCGCTTCGAGAACGAATTCGACCACCGCCTCAGCGCCGGGTATTGACTTCGAGTCCACGCCACGGATATTGGTTCCATCGTCGCTGATGACAGCCGTGAGTTCCTTCAGCATCCCGGCGCGGTCGACACAGTACACCGTAAGCTTTACCGGGTACGTGAGCTTACGGCCGGAAGCTTCGTCGGCGGCTCGGGCCCACTCGACGGAGATCCTGCGATCACTCTCATAAAGCAGATTCTGGACGTTGGGACAGCTTCGCGCGTGTACCGCGACACCCTTGCCACGCGTAACGTACCCGACAATTTCTTCACCCCGGATGGGATTACAACATCGCGCGCGGTAAACCAGTAACTCATCCTGTCCTTCCACCTGTAGCGAGTCCGAGCCGTGCATGTGGACACGCTTGACGGCATCCGACATCCCTCCAGGTTTGGACTCGGTGCCGGTCTCAATCTCCGTTGCGCCCTGCGACGTAGCGCCTGGGGAGAGCTTGTTCAGGACCTGCCGAGAAGAGTACTTCCCGAATCCGATCGCAGCCATCAGGTCACTTGCTGTGGCGACTCCACACTCGGTTGCCACTCGGGCGTAATCTGCGTCCGCGATCTTACTGAGCGACACTTTGTACTTTCGCGCTTCCCGGTCCAGCAACTTCTTGCCAATTTCGATCGCCCGTTCCCGCTGGTGTTCGTGGAGCCAGTGCTTGATTTTGTTACGCGCACGCGAACTCTTCGCAAAGGTCAGCCAGTCGCGACTGGGCTTGTGTCCATTCTGCGTGATGACCTCGACGATGTCGCCGTTGCGCAGTTTGGCTCGCAGCGGCACCATCCGGCCATTAACCTTGGCCCCTACGCACGTGTTCCCGACCTCAGTGTGGATGGAGTAGGCGAAGTCGATGGGCGTGCCATCCTTAGGAAGTACGACAACTTTCCCTTTGGGCGTGAAAGTGTAGACCTCTTCCGGATAAAGATCGATCTTGAGCGTGGATAAGAATTCGTTCGGGTCGCTCATCTCACGCTGCCACTCGACAAGTTGGCGCACCCACGCCAGCCGTTGCTCATCGCGCGCGCTGATTGGAGATCCGCCCGCCTTGTACTTCCAATGTGCCGCAATCCCTTCTTCGGCCACGCGATGCATTTCATCTGTCCTGATCTGTACTTCGAACTGGTGCCCGCCCTCGCCCATGACGGTCGTGTGCAACGATTGATACAAATTTGGACGGGGCATGGCAATAAAGTCTTTGATCCGGCCGGGGACAGGACGCCAGATGGAGTGAATCAATCCGAAAGCCGCATAGCAGTCCTGCACAGTCGATGTAATTACGCGAATTGCCAGCAGATCGTAAATTTGGTCGACCGTCACACGCTGGTTTTGCATCTTCTGGTAAATGCTGTAGAGGCGCTTCATCCGCCACTCCACGCGTGCCTGGACATTGTTCTCGTGCAGCCGTTCATTCAACAATGCTTCCACACTGCTGAGAAACTGTTCGCCTTCTTGGCGGCGCGCTTCGACCGCGGTCTTCACTTGTTCGTAGCCATACGGATCTACGTAGCGGAATGCGAGGTCTTCGAGTTCGCCGCGAACTTTCCCCATGCCGAGCCGGTGTGCCAAAGGCGCATAGATGTCGAGTGTCTCTCGTGCGATCGACTGTTGTCGTTCTGAGGATAGGTGTTCAAGCGTGCGCATGTTGTGCAGCCGGTCCGCGAGCTTGATCAGCACCACTCGAACATCGCTCACCATCGCAAGCAGCATCTTCCGGACGTTCTCCGCCTGGCGGTCTTCGCGATTGGCAAATTGAATCTTGTCGATCTTGGTCACACCCTCGACGATATGTGCGACCTGCTCTCCAAACTGACCAGCGATGTCCTCCGTGGTTACAGGGGTATCTTCGACAGCGTCATGTAGAAGCCCGGCCGCGATCGCGGTCGAATCAAGCTTCATCTCAGCCAATACTTGAGCTACTTCGAGAGGGTGCAGGACGAACGGCTCGCCTGATGCTCGCAGTTGACCAGTGTGGTGTTGGAGACAAAACTCCCAGGCTTTGCGGATGATCTCGGTATCGTCAGCGGGGCGATTTTTCCGCACCGTGGCCAGCAGGTCGCGGAACTTGGCTGCCGGAATTCCCGGTCCTGTCGTTGATGTTAGTGGCGCAGAACGCGCGGTCGCCATACTTGATTATACGCGGAACAGCCCTATTAACAGTTTAGTAGAGCTCCCACATAGGAACTATGAACCATCCGAGGCGTCAGGTTTTGCCTGATGCAACGTGACGGAGCCCTTCGCGCAACGCAGCCCAGCGGGCTCCCCAGAACCTCATCGGGTCTCCATTGGCGGCAGCGGCTTGTTCCGCCGACTCATTGCTGCGAAGATCATGATCGTGCCTCGACGTCTCCCCACGCTCCGTTCTGAAACGCAGGTTCAGCTGCCCCCGGCGATCGAGAGCCCGGTAGCGGTCGTCTCCAGCCGGGCGGCTGAACGGATTAGAGCGGGTCATGTGTGGGTTTACCGCTCGGATATCGAACGCCTGACGTCGGAGAGCCCAGGAATCATTTCCGTTGTCGATCATCGCGGCGTTCCGTTAGGGACGGCTCTCTACAGCCCGAGCTCCCAGATCACTCTGCGGCTGGTGACTCCGGACCATCTGCCGGATCGCGACGCCTGGCTCAAATTACTGACGAAGCGTCTTCGGCGATCGATTGAACTCCGCCGCGAGATGATGGACGAGGACACGGATGCATGTCGGTTAGTATTCAGCGAAGCGGACGAACTGCCAGGTCTCATTATCGATCGATATGGCGAGCTGATCCTCATCGAGATCCTGTCCAAGGCGCTCGATACAGACGATATTCGCGCTGAAGTCGTGGAGGTACTCACATCCGAGCTTAATCCTTCGACGATTGTCGAGCGTACCGATCCGCGTATTCGAGAACTCGAGCAGCTTAGCGAACGCGAGGAGTCCCTGCTCTTCTCTAAGGACAATATTCCTCAACTGGCAACCATCTTCCATCTGAACGGGCTGGCTTTCCACTATGACGCACGAGCAGGCCAGAAGACCGGCGCGTTTCTCGATCAGAGACTGAACTATGCTGCCGCGGCACGCTACGCGCACGGCGAAGCCCTGGACGTCTGCACCTATCAAGGGGGATTTGCGTTGCATCTCGCCAGGATCTGCAGTCGAGTGACTGGGGTGGACAGTTCCCGCGCCGCACTCGAGGTTGCAGAAGAGAATCTTGCGGTCAATCAGCATCGTATTACGGCGGAGGTCGACTGGATGGAGGCGAATGCATTTGATCTCCTGAGGGACTGGAGCGATGCTGGGACCATGTATGACACCGTCGTGGTTGATCCTCCGGCTTTCGCGAAAACAAAGCGCGCTGTCGCTGGGGCTGTAAGGGGCTATAAAGAACTCAATCTTCGCGCGCTCAAAATGCTTCGTCCCGGTGGAGTTCTGGTGACCTGCTCTTGCTCTCACCATCTCTCATATGACCAGTTTCAACAGATTGTCGCCGCTGCTGCCGGTGACGCGCACCGGCGCGTCAAGCTCGTCGAGCGTCGCGGGGCTGCTCCAGACCATCCAGTGGTGATCAATATTCCGGAGACAGAGTATTTGAAATGCTTGGTCCTGACTGTGGAATAGATTGGGAGCAAACACAGCCCGCTAAGATAGAAGTACATGGAACTTCCTCACGACTGGCATGGTGCGTGGCTGATTAGCGCTTCCTTTCTGGCCGGCACCCTCAATGCTATGGCCGGGGGCGGCTCATTTCTTTCCTTTCCTGCGCTCTTGGGAGTCGGTGTGGTTCCCATTCAAGCGAACGCCACCAATACAGTGGCCCTCTGGCCGGGGCAAGTCACTTCGATCGTCGGCTATCTGGCTGACCTCAAGGCCAATCTGAAGCTAGTCTTCCCCGTATGTTCGGCTGCTCTTGCGGGTGGCTTAGCCGGGGCTTTGGTGCTGTTACATACCGGGCAGGCGACGTTTATGGCTCTGGTCCCCTGGCTGTTGCTTTTCGCCGCCGTGCTCTTTGCGGTCAGTGCTCCCGTTTCCCGGTGGCTCTTGCGCCGGGCTGCGCATAACCCGGAGATGAAGCCTGCGTTGATGCCCCTTTGGATCGGGGTCGCAGCCGTCAGTTTCTACATCGGATATTTCGGGGCTGGGGCAGGCTTCCTGGTGATGTCTGTGCTTGCCATCTTTGGTATCGAAGAGATCAATCAGGTCAACGCACTCAAGGTCATCGCGACGACGATGGCCAACGGGATCGCCGTCGTGACCTTCATCGTTGGGAATCAGATCCTCTGGCGGTATTGCCTGTTGATGATGGTGACCGCGGCCATCGGCGGTTATCTGGGAGCTAACTATTCTCGCCGTCTCAACCCGCGCTTGATGCGAATCCTTGTCGTATCGATCGGCCTTGGAATGGCTGCTTATTTCTTCTGGAAACGGTGACAGAAGGCAGATCAACTACTGTGCTGGCGCACGGAGAACTGCGTCAACAGCACGGTATCAGGACTGAATGGCCGACTCTTACGGTTTCCTCCTCCTTTTAGCCAGTTCGCCGATTGAGCCTCTGCTGACTCGCCGCTGTGCTGGAGCGTATCCTTGAGAGAGCTATGAGCCACGAGGGAATCCGCTTCGTCCGGGAGGACGAAGCCCGCAAGATCGCTGAGGAGACGGCCTATATGCATCGCGAGCTGCCGCGCGAAGCAACAGAACCGCAGCGTGTGCGCGTGAACAAGACCGAGGGAACGGGTATGGAAATCGAATGGAAAGACGGCCACACGAGTCGCTGGACTTTCCCTTGGCTACGTGACGCCTGCCCGTGTGCGACCTGCCATGAGGAGCGGGGTGCCGCAGGGCGGAGGCCCGGTCAGCCCAAGCCCAAACCGGCGACGCTGCTGCCGATGTATCGGGCTCCAGTCCGGCCGGACTCCGTGGCCCCCGTGGGCCGCTATGCCATCAGCTTCCGCTGGAATGACGGACATCAAAGCGGCATCTATTCCTGGGACTATCTGCGACGCCACTGTCAGTGCGACGAATGCATGCGAGTTAACTCCTAGCCCGTTCACCAAGAAGCAGTCACTGAGCTCTGATTCCTCGTTTCGCTCTCGGGCTAGGGTCGGGGAACTTCTTGCTTGTCCTCCAGTGCAAATCGCTGTTCTGATTTGGACCAGCGCCAAAGCTCCTGCAACAAGGGGACCACTTGGCTTGTGTTTTCTGTGACTTGGATGATCTTCTGCCCCTTTTCGCTGACGAAGCCCTGCTCAACGGCCCTTTGGAGGAAAGCGAGCAACGGCCCGTAGTAACTTGAGACGTTTACGAGCACGCAGGGTTTTTGGTGGATCCCTAAAATCGACCAGGTGATGATTTCGAAGAACTCGTCGAGCGTCCCGTAGCCGCCGGGCAATGCAATAAAAGCGTCGGATTCGGCCGCCATCTTGGCCTTGCGTTCGTGCATCGTTTCGACCACGTACAATTTGGTTAGATTTTGGTGAGCAAGCTCGCGTTCCTCGAGCTGTTTTGGGATCACCCCGATCACTTCTCCGCCAGCCGCGAGTGCCGCATCCGCCACAGTGCCCATCAGCCCGACGTGAGCACCGCCGTACACCAATCCGAGCCCGGCCTCGGCGATTTGCGTACCCAGAATCTGCGCGGCCTCTCGGTACTCGATTTGCACGCCATCACTCGATCCGCAAAACACGCAGACTCTTCGTTCTCTTCCGATTGTCAGTCGCTCCATAGAGACGATTCGAACACAAGGACAGCGTTTTCGGAGATCGTTCTATGTGCGTTGATCAGGAATGGGTAATCGTGTATCGCTCGTGCGCGCCACCAGCGATACACTGAGAGAAGCAACTTCCACGCAAGAGCTCACCAGGACCAGCAGTGCAACATCTACTCGACAAATTGAATCCGGAGCAGCGCGCCGCCGTCGAGGCGGTGGACGGCCCGCTGTTGATTCTGGCCGGCGCCGGCTCGGGCAAGACCCGCGTGATCACCCACCGCATCGCATACTTGATCGAGGAGAGGGGCATTCCGGCAGATGCCATTTTGGCCGTCACCTTTACCAATAAAGCAGCAGCGGAGATGGCGAAGCGTGTTGACCGCCTGCTCGGACACCGCACCCTGGCCAAACCCTTGCTCGCTACCTTTCATTCTTTTTGCGTGCGAGTTTTGCGTCGCGACATAGAGGCCCTCCGCATCGGCAACGAGGGGCTCACGCGCAACTTCGCCATCTACGACGAGGCCGATCAACAGGCGATCGTCAAACAGGCGCTGCGCCGTTTGGGAATCGACCACAAGCAACTGACGCCGCGGACCGTGCTCTCCCGTATCTCGTGGGCAAAGAGTCACATGCTCGATCCGCAGGAGGTGTACCTCCAGTCCACCGATCCGGTGGCCGAACGCATTGCCCACGTTTACGAGATCTACCGGAAGGAACTACGCAAGGCGGATGCCTTGGATTTTGACGATCTCCTGCTCGAGACTGTCCGGCTTCTGCGTGCTTCGTCCGAAGTGCGGGAGCGCTACAACCGTCGCTACCGGTATCTCCTGATCGATGAGTATCAGGACACGAACCGGCCGCAATATGAACTCATCAAGCTACTCGGGGGCGCAGAGCACAACGTTTGCGTGGTGGGCGATGAGGACCAGAGTATTTACTCCTGGCGCGGTGCTGACATTCGCAACATCCTGGAGTTTGAGCGTGACTTTCCCGAAGCCAAGACGATCCGGTTGGAACAAAACTATCGTTCGACGCAGATCATCCTTGAAGGCGCGTCCGCCGTCGTGGCTCGCAACCAGCAGCGCAAAGGCAAGAAGCTGTGGACGTCGCGCGAAGGAGGGGCCAAGATCGGATACTATGAGGCGCCAGACGGAGAGAACGAAGCCCTCTTTGTCGCGGATTACATTCAGAAGTTCATGAGGATGCGAGCTGACGACGTAGATCCGCCACGCGTTGCCGTCCTCTACCGCACCAATGCGCAATCCCGTCTCGTGGAAGAGGCACTACGCCGCAACGGAATTCAATACACGATGGTCGGCGGCTTTTCATTCTACGAGCGGGCCGAGATCAAGGATCTTCTTAGCTACCTCAAGCTGGTGCAGAATCCGAACGACTCGGTCGCACTTGCGCGCGTGGTCAACACTCCTCCGCGAGGCATCGGCAAAACGACGCTTGAAGTCCTGGAACGACTGGGCCTGGAAACGGGAATGAGTACCTGGGCCGTGATCGACCGTGTTGTGCGAGAGCGTCTGGTCCCGCAGCGTGCATGCATGGCGCTCGATAATTTCCGTCGCATTATCGAGGACGCTCACGCGATGCTAACGCCAGATTTTGCGGGCAAGCTGACTCAAGATCTTGCAGTCGATGAAAGTACTGCCGGGGATCTCGCCGAACAGGAAGATACGGCCGCGGCGTTTGCCAAGGCTGAAGACGTTGCCTTCGACTTCGGGTTGTTTGAGTCTGAGGCCGTTGCGGAACTACAAGATTCTCCAGGACCCGAAATATCGGAAGACTCCGCTTTGGCTTTCGATCCAGCGGAATTCAATCCTTTTGCGCCCACTGCGCCAAACTACCAAGGAAAGGCTGCGCCAAACTACGGGCCCAAATCCCGCTCCGGTGAGAGCGGTACTCTGGCGGGCGAGGGCTCGGAGCCGGTCGAGGGCTTTCGACAACCCGGCGACGCAGCTACCTTGCCGGAGCTGATACGGTTCCTGATCCATCGCACGAACTATATCCGCGCTCTCGAAGAAGAAGGGACGCCGGAATCGTTGTCCCGCGTCGAAAACTTGAAGGAACTGGCGAATGCCGCGCAAGACGCCCAAGAGCGTGGAGAAACTTTGGCGGAGTTTCTCGATCATGCGGCATTGGTGAGCGAAACTGATCGTTATGATCCGGAGTCCCGTGTAACCCTGATGAGCCTGCACGCGGCGAAGGGGCTTGAGTTTCCGCTTGTACTCTTGACAGGAATGGAGGAAGGGCTCTTTCCTCATTCCCGCACATTGAACAATCCGATGGAGTTGGAGGAAGAACGCCGCCTCTGTTACGTCGGGATGACGCGCGCGATGGACGCGTTGGTGGTCACGCGAGCACGCTACCGCCGGCGCTATGGAAATGACATGCCTGAAGCGAGCATTGCTTCGAGGTTTCTCGAGGAGATTCCGCCGCAGCTTCTCGAAGATTTGAGCCCGAGACAAGCTGCGTCATGGCGGGGGAGCTATGGAAGGGATGGTGGAAGAGGAAACGCAAGAGAGAGCGACGATAGTTTCGAATCTTCCGGACATTACCGCTACGAAGATGAGGACCAGAGGGGCTACTCGAGGAACGGGGCGCCGCGAACTCCTCCCGCGGGATCCCATCGCGAGGCATCGCTCGACAACATCGCTCAGTTCTTTTCGTCTCGTTCTGGGTCCTCGCGTTCCGGGAAAATTTCCCGGCCCAAGCTCGAGGTTCCTGAGCCCACTGGCGCTACCGGTTTTCGCAGCGGTCAGCGGGTACGTCATCCTAAATACGGCGAAGGCATCGTCTTCCGGCGGGAAGGTGAAGGTGATGACGCGAAGATTACGGTACAATTTCGAGAATTCGGCGTGAAAAAGCTAGTTGAGAAGTTCGCGCACTTGGAAAAGGTTTAGACGGGAGAACCATGGCCAATACTAAGAGTGTGGCAGATAAGACGGAGCGGAAGAAGATTAAGCGCGCGGCACGAAAGAAGGCTACGCCCAAGGCGGCGCGTACCGCTCCTAGAGGTTCGAATAAGAAGAAGGTGAAGAAGCTTAGCCGCGGTCAATCGAAGCGCTAGAACGAACTGCAGTTCCCAGCGTTCCGCAAACCCAAGAGTGTGCAGCTCCCTCGATGAGAGAGCTGCATAGCACGTTTCATGGAACGATATTGCAAACGGAGAAGACCTGTCAGGTATGTTCGCAGCTCGCGCAGCCTAAGCCGCAGTTCCTCGCGCGAACGCTCGCTCGCTATAATCCGTACTCCGGCATGGATTGTCCGCGTCGACTGGTGTCGCGAGATAGCTTGAGGAGCCGAGACCCTGCGAAACCAACTATTTGCCACCAAGTCGATTGATAAGCTGATCAGTGACTCGGAGCGCCCGGAGCATAGTCTCAAGAAGACTCTGGGTCCGGTATCACTTACCGCGCTCGGGATCGGCGCGGTGATTGGCTCGGGTATCTTCACTGTCGTGGGGACCGCAATCGCGGGCGAGAAGTTCGATACTTCGTCGATTCTGAATACGCCCCTTCTTGACTACCTGGTGCATCATCACGCTTTGTCGGGCCGGCCTGGCGCAGGTCCTGCCTTGGCTGTGTCCATTTGTCTGGTAGCAATTGTTTGTGCATTCACCGGGCTCTGTTACGCCGAGCTTGCGTCGATGATTCCCATCGCCGGCAGCGCTTACACATACACGTACGCAACCATGGGAGAGTTGGTCGCGTGGATCATCGGCTGGGACCTGATCTTGGAATATGCGGTCAGCAACATGGCGGTATGTGTCGGTTTCGCCGCGCATATTGTCGATTTCCTAGACTGGTTCGGCATTCATCCCAGTGCACGTTGGATTTCCCCCGCCTTCCTGCCTTCCGGTCTTCAAGATCTACAAGGGAACTCCATCTATTCGTCGGGTTGGCACTTAGGCTTCAATATTCCTGCTTTTCTTATCGTCATGCTCCTTACGGTTGTCCTCGTGCGCGGGATCCGCGAATCCGCGACGACCAACAACGTCATGGTGCTTTTAAAAATCGCTGCGATCCTGATCTTCATCATCGCCGGGTCGCACTTTATTCGTCCCAATCACTGGCAACCGTTCTCTCCCAACGGCTGGTCGGGGATTCTTACCGGCGGCAGCATCATCTTTTTCACCTACATCGGCTTTGATTCTGTCTCTACGGCGGCCGAAGAATGCCGTCGGCCGCAGCGGGACGTGCCGATCGGCATTCTTGGGACGCTGATCGTGTGCAGCCTGGTCTACGTTGGCGTAGCGGTTGTGCTTACGGGCTTGGTGCCGTGGCATTCTCTGGTAGACGACGCGGCGCCTGTCGTGAACACGCTCAAAAAGCTCTCAATCAGCACCGGGTCCGTCACTCTGCATTGGGTGCGGCTGGTTGTGCTCTGTGGAGCCATGTTGGGAATGATCTCTTCGATCCTGGTCTTCCAATTGGGCCAAGCCAGAATCTGGTTTGCGATGTCGCGGGACTGCCTTTTTCCGCGCTGGTTTGGCCGGGTTCATCCACGCTTCCGCACACCCGCGGTTGCGACCTGGATTGCGGGGATCGTGGTCGCAATTCCCAGTGGACTGCTCGATATCGGCACGCTGGCAGACCTATCCAACATAGGCACGCTTTTTGCTTTCGTGCTCGTCTCGATCGGAGTCATGGTGCTGCGTGTGCGTGAGCCGGATCGGCGACGTAGCTTCAAAACTCCAGGCGGTATCCTTGTTCCGCTCTTGAGCATCTTCTTCTGCTGCTTGTTGATGGCCGGCCTTCCGGTGATCACATGGTTGCGCTTTTTTGGCTGGCTAGTGATTGGACTTGTCATCTATTTTTTCTATAGCCGGAAGCACAGCGAGTTCTGCTCGGTCGCGAAGCCCGCCGAGGTGTCTAGGACATGACTCCTTCCGCCTCACAGATTCTCCCTGGCTGGCTGCGGAGCTTACCGAAGGCGGAGTTGCATCTACACCTCGAAGGCAGCGTTTCGCCCGAGACTTTGGCTGAGTTGAGCCAGAGGCAGGGACGGCAGGTTCTCAGCGTCGACCAGGCGCGGTCACTGTATCGTTATTCCGACTTCAGTGGCTTTCTTATGGCATTCAAGGCGGTCACGGAGCGGCTGCGAAGCCCTGAAGACTACGAGCTGGTCACGTACCGCATGTTGGAGCGCCTTGCCGCTCAGGGTGTAGTCCACGCAGAAGCCTACGTATCAGTAGGCGTCGTCTACTACTGGAAACGCATCGATTTCGAGCCGCTCTTTGAAGGCATGGAGCGAGGGCGTCTACGCGCCGAACAGGAGTTTGGAATCACGCTTTATTGGATTTTTGATGCGGTTCGGCACTTCGGGCCGGAACAGGCGCGGCGGGTGTTTCAGAAAGCTGCGGAGCTGAGGGCGCACACGCCAAGCGTAGTCGGCATCGGGATCGGGGGGGATGAGCGGCAGACAGGAGCTGAGCCCTTCCGCGATCTTTACCTCGAAGCACGGAATGCGGGACTACGGCTGACTGCTCATGCAGGCGAGACGGTCGGGCCGGAGGGCATCTGGGCGGCTCTGAACATTGGCGCGGAGCGGATAGGGCACGGCCTTTCAGCGCAGTATGACCCCGAACTGATGGACGTACTCGCGCAACGGCAAGTCCCGGTTGAGATCTGCATCTCCTCGAATTTGCGCACCGGTTGCTGCTTAGCTCTTGAGGAGCATCCGGTTCGGCGATATTTCGATGCCGGCGTGATGATTACGCTCAATTCGGACGATCCGGCACTGTTTGAGAGCGATCTTGTAGATGAATATCAACTAGCGAACGTCGAGTTCGGCTTCACAGGCGAGCACCTTCGCGAGCTGGCTGCGAACTCCATCGAAGCCAGTTTTCTTCCTGCGGAAAGAAAAGTAGCCCTGCTACGTCAAATTGATCATCTGAAATAGCCCGTCGGTGCTCTCCTTCGTAATTGCATTCTATGCATCAAGCTGCGCTATCATGTCCGCATGAGGCTAGCATTGGTGGTTAACCGGGTCGGGCGAGAGGGGATAAGGCAACTGTCGGATCTCTTGCACTGTAATGAAGACAAAACGGCCGTCCGAATCATCGGTTGGACCTCAGTTGCGCTCTGCGTTGCTGCCCTTGGACTCTATGTCGGTCACGAGCTGCGCGAGCGTTACAAGTTCAACCAGAGAACGCAATACGATCTCTTTTCGCATGCTGGAGACAGTGTTCCAGCCGCGGAATACGGTATGGGCACCTAGAAACGATCCGCCGGGCCTATTTAGACGCCAGCCAGGATTCCGTTGTTGCGTGCTGGAATTCGGTTTCTGCTTTAGCAGTCGGTCCACGCTCTGCTGAATGAGGTTCGGGTATCGGACCCAGGGCAAATCCTCGTAACTCTCATTTCTACATCCACCGGCGCGTCTGGTTTGTGAAGGTCAGTGTTGCGGTATCAAAATCCGTGATGAAATCCTGACGAGAGCGCAGCAAGTAATCTCACGCCCAAGTTTCCTGACGCCTCAAGTGCGCAGAGATCGTAGGTAAGCAAAGAAACTCTCCGATGTGCTACTCCTCCGGGGACCACCCTGCGTCGAGGCCTTGACCGACGTCCTACATACACTATCGAGTCGCCTGATTAGAAGATGTGCTCAGGGTGGGCGATTGCCGTGAGTCGCTGCGGGTACAGCCGCAAATTCGAGCGAGCGCGTTTACAATCGAAATGCCGGGCAAAGCAAACCGCATTAAAGGGCCTATAGCTCAATTGGTTAGAGCAGCGGACTCATAATCCGTTGGTTCCAGGTTCAAGTCCTGGTGGGCCCACCAAATTCCGTCGTTGCTCGTCGGTACGATCACGGTACAGCGCCGAGACGACGCCATCTTGCTCAATCCCACCAATCCGAATCTTGGTTCGGAATTACGCGCTTCTTCAAAGCTCCTTTTCCTTCAGATTAGCGTCGCATCAACCGGGCTTGTGACTTGGTTGATATAAGCGCGTTCCCAGAAGTTGGCCAAGGTGCTTCGGTCGGCGGGGCAAGTGTCGCTACTGGAATGTGCGGAACGCCTGCTGCCATTCATCGGGGCTCAGTATATCGGCGAAATCGAATCTAAAGGCCTCTTGTACGCGACGCCGCGCAGCGGCGAGGTTCTGGAAATGAATGTCGGCGGCCTTCTGCCGGCAGACCTCCCTGCCGAAACCGTCAAGCGCGGAGACGAGGTTTTTCGAACGCATCGCCGACCAGATGATGGGCCATCTCATTGTCGACTGTCTCGGCGAGTGCGAGCTCCTTGCTCGCGCGTTCGAGGTTCTTGAGCAGGATCTGGAGCGAGTTGTGCACGTCGCAATCGGGGCACCATCCGAACACGCCGTAAATGGCGTAGCGCAACGTGCAGTTCTCGCAGACCACTTCGGTTTCGAGCTGTTTCTCACGGTAATACCGGATCGGCTGCGGCGCTGATGGCTGGATTTGGTCCGCCTGGAGTGGGACACTGATCCGGTCGCCAAGGTTTCGCAGGTTGTTACTCATGATTAATGGCGGTGTTTTGTGCTGCGTTGATATGTAATTGTAACTATTTGCTGAGGGCCTGTCCGACGCTCTTTGCGATCGTGAGGATCTGATCGCCAATCGCCTTGCGCATGTTTTCCGGCAGCAGATGTTTCTCGGCAAGCTGTTCCCATGCCCCGACTGTGCGGTCGGTAATGTCGATGACAATCGGCCGAAGGGGGCTCGTGGGCAGCCGCGCGGTATCTGCAAACCGCCGCACCTGGTCCGTGGTGATCTCGTTGAGGCTGCGGCCGCCGCCGAAGGTCAGAGCGAGGTTGTCGTTCGGAATGTAAGGAAGCGTCGCGACAAAGTCGTAGGCCGGCGACAACACAGGCGTGCGCCGGTCCGGGTACAGCAGCGACCAGTTCTTGAGGTGCATGTCGGCATTGCCGATCAGAACGGAAAAGACGAGACGCCGAAAGAATTCGTAGGTGCCGGCTTCGCCGGTCTCGGCCCAGAGCACGGCGGCGATGTTGGCATAACTGCGGTGATGGTATTTGTCCTCGGGATAGAGGCCGAACACCTGCGCGAAATCCTCCATGTGGATGGTTTGCCCGTTAGCGCCGCGGTCGAAGCGCTGCACAGCGAGCGCCTTGCCCTGCATCGCGCCGACGTCGGCCGGAAGTCCGCGAATGTCACGGATGTCGATCAGCTCCGTGCGCGGTACCTCGATCCCCACGGCGCGCGCGAGCGCCATCATCGCGTATTCGTTCTCGGGCACGGCAGGAAAGCGGCCTGACGGGAGCTTAACGATCCACGAGCCGCCCACGCCGTCGGCAGGAATGGTCAGGCCGCCGGAGGCTTCCATCACGGCCGAAAACTTGAGTTGCACGCCCGCGAGCGAGAACCGGAACGCGGTCTCGGGCAGGCGTTCATCCAGATCGCGATCGGCACCATGGTCGGCTTCGTTGTGCGCAGCTTGCTCCATCGGCACCACCGTAAGCGCACCGGGCAGGTCGGCGCCGAGCACGGCGAGAAGGAAGAATTCGCGCTGAGGCTTCACGGCTGCGCGCGCGGCGAGGTAATCGCGCAGATGTCCTTCGGGCAAAAGGTTCGAGAAGAACACGGGCAGGCGCGCTGTGACGGCACGCGTCGGAATGACGAGCCCGCCCGCCTGTCCCTTGAACGAAAGGCTCAGAGTAGGGCGGTTTGCGTCGTCGATATATTCCTGCTCGAAGGAAAACAGATGGAGATCGCCGCCGATGCGGTTGATCACACCGATGCGGCGGCCATGCAGGTTGACCGCGAGCGCGTTCAGCGTTTTGAGATCAAAATTCATCGCGGTCTTTCTTTCCCTGTGCGGACTCGTCCTCGTCCGCCGCATAAAGCGGTTTCTCTGCCGACTCCGGTTCTTTCTGGGCACGGATGAGGGATTGAACGGCGGGAACGAGGGAGCGCGGCACGAGTAGAAGGTCCAGGTCGAGCACCCGGATGATATCGAGCAGCGTGTCGATGCGCGGCACGATCTCGCCTGACTCGATCCCCGAGATATGCGGTTGCTGAAGGCCGATCTCTGCCGCAAGCTTCCGCTGGCCCCAGCCCCGCTTCATCCTCGCCTCCTTTATGTGGTCGCGAAAATCGGCGGGAAGCCCTTTTAGTCTGAGCGGTCTGATACGTTTTATTATATCAATCTTCATGATCGATATAATAAAACATATCAAACCGAGCACAGCGGATATGTTTAAATAGATCAATAAATGGTGTATATATAAAGTAACATATCAGATGACGGGATTGTGGCCCCGTTCCTGCAGAGCGCCAGCGAGGAGGAGACCAACTGGTGTCGCCGTTTTATGTGGCTGAATTATTCCGAGCGCGAGCGGCGGAACATGCTCGATGTCGTCGATCTCTTCAGGGAACACGATACGCGCGATGAGCTCGGCATTAGCGCGCGCCGAAGATCACACGCGAGATGATGAACACGCGTGTGACGGAAGCGCGGGTGGAGCTGCGTGGAGCAGGTGTGGATGAATCGCCGCACTGCTATAAGCGTCTTAACGAAGTGCTCGAGGCGCACAGCGGCACAGTGCGCATCCTGCACCCGCTCACGCCTGTCGGCGTGGCGATGGCTGGTGCCAACGAATTCGATCCTTATAAGGATTGATGAGGGGACTGCCGTGGGGCAGTCCCCGCCTTTCTCATACATGGAAGGGCCGCTCCGAAGCTCATGAACCTCAAGGGTTCCGTAACAATGTCCAAGCGGATGTGCGTTCATCCGTTTCCCACGCCTTTAGCGGCGTCCATTCTCACAATTTTTTTCTCTAATGCGAATGGATGTTCCACAGCTTGCTGGTGTCTCATAGCATGTTCGCCAAATGACGAAGGTCCCTGGGTTCTGGGCTGCCGCACGGTTCTACTCGCTGGTCTTGCGGCAGTGTATCGCGCGGTAGGGGCCAGCAAACCGGAGCCGTTTAGCAGCTGACAAGATTTCAACGAACCTCTTGCTCTCCGTCTCGCCGCTTACCAACGCTGCACTCTCACGAAGAGTCTTCGAACGTAACTGATGCCTAACTCAAGTAACTGCCTAACTCAAGTAACTCATGTCCTCACTCCGTTTAGGCATTGCATATTTCTCAAAAGCATGGCATCTTGAAACAGATTCTTACGAAAGGACGCCCAAATGGCGGTTTTCGCAAATAACTCGCGCAACGGGCAGCATCAGCCGATTCATCGGTTGAACTGCGGGGCGTCGCTTCGGCCGCGCTAAACCGGCTCTTCGTCCTACCCCGCACAAACCATATCGATTCGGCCATCAGCAGTCGTGCGTCTGCTCATCAGTAACAATTACGGTTTCTGATCCGCTGCGGCTCCGCACGTATGCCTGAGTAGGCGTGCGAACGCAGCAGTCTGTCTTCGCTCGGCTGGCTATTCGCCCTGCCGACAGGAACGTCTGCGCGCTCCCTGTGGCGCTGTGCATGGAGAGACATATGTTGAACGTACCAGG
>DASYBJ010000511.1:0-16883 GCA_036500845.1 Acidobacteriaceae bacterium | reverse complement strand
GCGAAGACCGTGCCGGTCCACACGTTCACGTGTTGGCCTACTTGCAGGGACTTCCTTCGGCAGCTTGCGCTTCCTTTGCGTTCGTCCAACGGACTGGAAACAGAAGGGCCGGTTTCCTCTCGCCACGCCCTTCAAGTCAATTCAAAAGTGCGCGGTCCCCTCCCCACGAAAGTAATGCGTTACCCAAAAACGGTCTATAGGACCTTAGTCCAATAGGGTTGGTGTTTTTGGTGGAACTGGTCTCACCTTGTCCGCCATTCGGACCGGGTGAGCCAGGGATTTGTCGCCCATCTTTGCATAACCTGGCCACGATAGACTTTGATGGTCTTCTCAACAGTGAAGCTTGGGAAGTAATATTTTTGACCACCGTGGCTTGCAATCATGCAAAACTGTTGCGAAACAGATGTCCTGGGACGCTTTATATTGACAATCCGTGACGCGAGCCACAGGGCCCCGGGAGGAGAGTATGGCAGAGAGGCTCAACCACGCCGGATTCGAGTTTGCAAAAGTGCTCGTCCACAACGGAAAAGTGGTGCGGGACAAAAGGGACGACTGGAGTGAACACCAGCCATCCACCGAGAAGGAGAATGAGTTCATCCACCTGCGCGGATTTGCTGAATACGCGAAGTGGCATTTGGGTATCGACGATCAGAAAAGCGAAGACACGAAAGCAAGGTACACGTTCCCTTACGGGGACTTGGAGAATGTCCACCGCTGCGGAGTCCTCTCAGCAGAAAGTAGGGCCGGACAATATAAGCATTTTGATATTGAAAGCGCAGCCGCCACGCTCCACGGCCTCATTGATGGAGTGAAACACCCTACGCCAAGGCAAAGAGAATGAACTTGGAGGTTCCGTCGCGTCGACCTCTGGGAAGTTCATTTCGAGAATCTGTCGGAAATGGGAAACGAGAAGACTAACCCGGGGGCCAATTGTCGGTATTTCACTACTTTCCCGAAGGCAGTTTCGTTGCTCTAATCGATGATTCCACGACGAACTTCTTGACCTCGATGCGCCCCAGTTTTTCAGACATTCTCACTAGTTCCGCAAGTGATCCAGCGCCCATCTTCTGTGTGGCTCTGGCGCGGTGAAACTTCACAGTCTTTTCGCTGATTCCCAGTTCACTAGCGGTTTGCTTGTTGAGTAGACCGGACACGACAAGCTGCATAATCTCGCGCTCTCGTGGCGTCAGCGATTGATAGCGCCTGCGCAATTCCATACCTTCTGCTCTTTCCTTGCGGCGAACGAGATCGCTGTTAAGCGCTCGCTCGATGACATCGAAAAGGTCTTGATGGCGGAATGGTTTGGTCAGAAACTCTTCCGCACCCGCCTTCATCGCGCGCACTGAGTTGGGAATGTCTCCGTGTGCGGTAATGAAGATGATCGGAATATTGATAGCGGCTTTTCTTAATTCATCCTGCAGATCGAGGCCGTTCATCTCAGGCATAAGGATGTCTAGTAACAAGCATCCGGGTTCATCCGGGATTTCGCTCTGGAGGAAGGCCCACGCTGACTCGAACGTATGGACGCGGTAGCC
Source organism: Acidobacteriaceae bacterium (assembly GCA_036500845.1). Taxonomy (GTDB): domain Bacteria; phylum Acidobacteriota; class Terriglobia; order Terriglobales; family Acidobacteriaceae; genus PALSA-350. Next base: position 15,348 of record DASYBJ010000511.1, on the reverse strand, counting down.
TTTCGCACGCAAAAGGCTATCCAGTGAGACCCGCACGGCGGAGTCGTCGTCGACAATCCATATGATCGCCTGTCTCCCTGGCATTTTTACGCTCGGTTCGCTGCCGGAAGAGAAAACTCGAGAGTCGCGCCCCTGCCCTCGTTGGGCGCCGCCCACAAACGACCGCCGCAGCTCTCGATGATCGATCGGCTGATCGTTAGCCCCATACCTATTCCTTGTGGCTTGCTGGTCACGAAAGGTTTGAACAGTTCCTCGACTTTCTCAGGATCGACGCCCACGCCTGAGTCGCGCACCGCAATGAGGATCTCCCGCAAACCGTGGTTTTGCGATGTAATAAGTAACTGCCGAGGCTGATTGCTATTCATACCCATGGATTCAATGGCGTTGAGAATTAGGTTTACCAAAACCTGCCTCAGCTGGATGATATCTCCACGCGCGGGAAACAGCTCAATCGCCAAGTTGGTCCGGAGTGAAATCTTATACCTGGCGATTTCGTGCCGCGTCAAAGTTAACACTTCCTTGATTGTCTCATTCATATCCACTATGGCCATCTGAGGCAGGCCCTTTTTCATTAATGAGCGAATTCTAGCGACCACCTCACCGGCACGCATGCCTTGCTCGATAATCCGTGCCACGGCTGTGCGCGTCTCAGCAATGTTTGGCTGTGCCCCGCCCAGCCACTCCAGACACGCGCCGGCATCTGATACTAACGCGCCAAGCGGCTGGTTTACTTCATGGGCAATAGACGCCGCAAGCTGACCCATCATAGTTACCCGCGAGATATGCGCCAGTTCGGCTCGCGCCTCGTGCAAGGTTTCCTCGGCCAACCTGCGCTCGGTAATGTCGCGCGTTATGTTCGAAAACCCGCGCACACGTCCCTCACCATCTGTTAGCGCAGTAATCACCACATTGGCCCAGAAGCGAGTGCCATCCTTGCGGATTCTCCATCCCTCATCTTCACAGCGACCCTTCCCTGCCGCCCGTCTCAAGAGTAACTGGGGTTTACCGTCCTGAACATCCTCGGCAGGGTAGAGGCGGGAGAAATGCTCACCAATGATCTCGTCCGACCTATATCCTTTAATTCTCTCCGCTCCTCGATTCCAACTTGCCACGTGTCCGCCAACGTCCAGCGTGAAAATTGCGTAGTCCCGAACTCCTTCGACGAGGAGTCGGTAGCGCTCCTCGCTCTCTCGCAGTGCCTCCTCAGCCCGTTTTCGCTCGGTGATGTATCGCTGGAATATCGCCAGCCCGCCATCGGGGCTCGGGTAGATTCGATGCTCCAACCACTCTTTCAGCGGAAGATAATAGTTCTCACACGTGATCGCCACTCGTTCAGACATTGCGCGATGGAGCGCTTCGTCAGCCGCCGGGCTCGGAAACTCGTCCCACAAGACCTTCCCAATGAGACTGGCAGGTTCCTTGCCGATAAGCCTTAGTTGCTCTTCCGCGTGCTTATTGAAATATGTAAATCGCCACTCCTCGTCGAAGGCAAAGAACCTGTCGGTAATGCTGTTAAGGATCATCTCGAGTCTCTCGTTAGCCTTCCGCAGTAACTCTTCGGTCCGACTTCGCTGGTCAAGATAATCGCGCACTTCATACTGACGTGCTCGCGACGTCAGTGCTGCGTCGAGTGTGCTACACAGACTCAGTGGTCGAACGGGTTTTTCTAAAATCACAAGGTCGCCTCGCACCCCTTTCTGCCGAAACATCTGGCGAGCGACCTCCATTTTTTGCCAGTTGGTGGTCAGCACAATGATGGGCAGACCAGACCACTTAGGCTGGGTGCCCAGGGCAGTGGACAGGTGTTCGAGCGCTCCTGGTCCCAGGGCCTCCTCGGCAAGGAGGATTGCACCGGAACCATCTCGCAGTTCCTCGCAGAGTTGGCGGACGTCGGCGAAACACTCGGAGACTATGCCGTTCCTGCCCAGCACTTCATGGAGGAGTTGGGCATCGCGACCAGTGGGGGCAACCACGAGCACTCGATGATGCTTGTCACTTGTCATCGTCCAACAGCCCGCGTCCTGCGCCGCGATATACCGGCACGCCCGTCAATACGCCCTGGAATTGCTGCAGAGGCGCTCCGATGCGAACACCCTCCGGCCCCAGCTGGAACGCTCGAATTGTATCTTCATGTGCGCCTTTGCGATGCTTGACAACTGAAATGGCACGCTTCACGGCACCCTGGAATTCAAAAAACCGAAGGATGATCAGTGTATCCGCCAGGTAACTGATATCGATCGGTGATTGCATGACCGCGCCCACCAGCCCGTGCTGTGCCATCGTGAGAATGGTTACTGTACCCTTCGCGCCAAGATAGCTCAACACCTCATGCATCTGTACCAGGAGAAATCGTTCATTAGGCATCGCATTGAGATAGCCATTCAGGCTGTCGATTACAACTACGCGAGCTCCTCCTTGCTCCACATCCTTTTGTAGCTGGTGGGCAAACTGACCAGGGCAAAGTTCCGCGGGATCAATTTGCTGAATTCTGATCTTGCCTGATCCGACATGCTGCTTCAGGTCCGTGCCCAACGTTGCCATGCGGTCAAGCAACGTATCGGAACTCTCCTCAAACACGTAGGCTACGGCGTGCTCGCCGCGCTCGGCGGCAGCTCGCAAATAGACGGCCGCGAGAGTTGATTTGCCAGACCCGGCCGGGCCAATGATGAGCGTGCTCGTCCCGCGATGCAGTGCACCCCCGAGAAGTCCATCCAGCTCTGCAATTCCCGACGGAAACGGCGAGCGGTCGGGGGCGGCGCGATGCTCGGCGGCAACCAGCCGCGGAAATACGCTGAGGCCGCCCTTTTGGATGATGTAATCGTGGCGGCCCTCTTGGAATAGTGCTCCGCGAAGTTTTACCACACTCAACTGGCGCCTGAACGGCCCATACTCCTGGCCGAGGCGCTCCAAGGAAAGGATTCCATGTGAAATGCTTTGTAGCTGTAGATCGCGATCTGTTGCAGTCATGTCATCCAGAAGCAAGACCGTGCAGTGCCGTCCGGCAAAGAATTGTTTTAGAGCCAGGATCTGACGACGGTATCGAAGCGGATCTCGTGCCAGGAGACGCATCTCGGACAGAGAGTCAAAAACAACCAGGTTGGGCTTAAAATGTTGGACCTGCTGATATACATCCTGTATGGTGTCGGTGAGTTCGGCGTCTTCCGGACGAAACACCGTGTACTCCGCTTCTGGCTTCAACCGTTCCTCGGTGGCTTCAAGTTCATACAACTCGATGCCCTCAAGGGACCATCCGTGAGATTCAGCGACATCGCCCAGTTCGTCTTTGGACTCGGATAGCGTCACATAGAGACTCCGTTCCCCCAGTTCTCGCCCCTGAAGCAGGAACTGTAATGCCAACGTCGTTTTTCCCGTTCCGGGCTCACCCTCTACCAAATACAGCCTGTCGCGAGGAAGTCCGCCAAATAGTATTTGATCTAGACCTGCAACTCCAGTGCTGACCTTACGCCGTGCGGGGCTGACGGATGGATTTTGTGTCATTTGTTCGGGCCTCCTTCTCAAAGGATCAGTCCTATCCATCGTAACGCTCATGTTAACGCCGTCGTAACGCTCATGTTAACGCCGTCCAAACGCCGGTTTTGGGAAGAGTCGAGAGATCCCAGGAGGGGGACGATTTCCAGGTTTGAACTATCGACAAAAGTAAAAGACTCATGTCGGCAAGTTGCGCCAACTCCTCCAGGCCATTGTCTTCCGCAAGATTCGAATTGGATGTAGTCCACGATTCGGCAGCCGATATTCTGACAGGCCATTTACACTCGACGGTCCTAGGTCCAAAGACAGCATATTTACCAAGTACATGGGCAGCTAGAGCCATGCCAAGGGGCTCACCGTAGATGCGGCCGGACCGACAGCTCGCGCTCGTCTCTCTCTCCAGAAGTGATCCAAGAGCTCGAATCTCCTGATCTTTGATGGCGAGCTGGGTCTTAAGCTCAAGATGTCCGCATCGCATTGACTCACCAGCCGCTTTCGCGAGGAAGTCTGTACTGAAAGAAACGAGAGTCGAGCTCGAACAGCGCAGTCCGTAATACTAAGGTCGTAGCTGACCATAAAACCCCGACCTTATCGCTCCCTCTCCTCCTGGGATTTATGATGGCCACGTGCGGCTCCGAGGGTGGGAATCACTGTTGTTTGCAGCCGTTCGCTGCCGCCTTCTCAGGTTGGGGGCAATCCCCAGCATTCTGGGAGGCCGTGTGGGATCCGTGCGAATCCTGATCGTCGACGACCATAGGCTCGTGTGCGATTCAGAAACGACCGACCTCAAGATCCAGGATCACGGGTCAACGCATCGGGGGGTTCACTTCTCTGGCCGCTACTACAGCCAAGATGGGGATGGGTCTCCGCGGTATGCGTGAGAGAGTCCAGCAACTTGATGGCAAATTCGAATTTCAATCGGGGCGTGGTGACACCACGGTGAAGGCAACTTTACCGATCGGGGTGAGTACCGCTTGATGGCAAGACGACAACAGCAACCCTTGACGTGCCTAACGATGTAAGTGCCGAGAGTCTTGCCGCCATAAGACGGTCCGGCTGGTGGTTACGTGACTTGGAGCGGGAAGGGCACGTTTTTTTCCGACAAGGATTACCCTAAAAATCATGGGAGCCGATCACACTGTCCTCGGTTTGAACATCTCCGACTGGGTCGCTATCGTGAATGCTGTGACGGTTTTGATCCTAGTTTTCGTCAATATCTATTACTTGAAAATCGCCAGGGATCAGGCCGAAGCAGCGAGGGCCCAGGCTAAGGAAAGCCAAAGGCAAGCCGACGTGGCCATGGAAAATCTTAAGCTGGCGAAGGCGCAAGCGGAGCAGCAAGCCGCGCAGGAACTAACCACGACTATCGCCATCCTTCGCGGGCTCGTTGTCGACGTGTCTTTCTGGTTGCCGATCGTGAAGGAAAAGGGGAAGACAGCTCCGTCCACCGTGCGACTCGTACCAGATGACTGGCCACTGGTGGTGTTTCACGCCGGCCGGGTTTCCGCCGAGTTCCGCGAGAAAGCCCTTGCCGTCCACAGCATGCTGGCCAACGCCAATTATCACATCACCCGCTTTTTGGCGTCGCATGAGCCGTCACTCCTCGAGCCTGCGTACGCCAATCTGGTCAACGTCGGGGACAAACTGCACGAAGTAATTGCGGCGCTGGAGAATTTCGAAAAGTCCGCTCCGCTCTTTATCCACTAACCCGCTCCCCCGTGCGGGAGGGGTTCGTCGGCTTCGAGGAGGAAACTCGTCCTGTATGGAATTGAGCGGGGTAGCCTGTTATCACCAGCCGGGTGTACTGAACGATCCAATTGCCGCTTTAGTAGCGAAACAAGGCGGCAGCTCCGATAAAGTCCGACACCTCATTTTGCTCGAACGTCAGAATCTCAGCGTCGGTTAGAACAGCTTGCCGAATCAGCCCTTCATCGGCTACCAAACTGTGCAGCCTAGTACTGTTGCAAAATATACACGAAACGTCCGTGTGCGGCTGCAGGCGCCCACAGGTCTCGCATTCGCTTACGTCTCCTTCCACGGGTCGGCCCAGCATCAGTTTCTGGACACGCCCTTCGATTAGACGTTCCATAACGGCATTCACACCCACCGCGCCATGAGCCGGCTCATTCCTGATTCTCTCAAGCAGCGCCACTCCGCTCTTGCGACGGCTCTCTTCGAAGATTGGATATGTGGCGTCGCGAACGTCCGTGGCGGGCATTTCATAGCCCGATGGAACGAATCGACCGATCAAGACGCCGCCTTCCTCGAAGTCGGCAAAAATGGGTTTCGCTTCGCCCCACAGATCGCCGCGGCATCCGAAGACAATCTCATGCAGCTTCTCGTCCGCGAGGAACACGCGCACCTTCGCGGCCAACTCCTCGCAATATGCGCGCACATGACCTTCCAGGTGGTGCTCTCGATGCTTTTCCGAGGCACTCCGAGAAGCCCAGACGTGGAGGGTGATGTTCTCCTTTGGGAGGCGGCCATCGAATTCCTGGATCTCAAACCCTCGCACCGCGAAGATGCGTGCCCGTCCGCGTTCGAAGATCAGCACGCCATAGGGCGTACAAAAGTTGAGCGCCCAAAACATCGGAGCCAGAAGAAACCTCCCACCCACATGCAGCTGCCGGATCGGTTTCGGCGCAGGCAGTTCAAACTTGCGCCGGAATCCCTCCCGGTGGCACGCATACAAAATCGTCCAGTAACGTGGGGTTTCGCGAACCTCCTCCGCCAGCGTTAGAACGGCTTGTAGATCTTCGGCTAGGCCTGGAGCCTTCTTGATATCGACCCGGTGTTGTTCCTCCCGCACCAGGTCGCGCACCAGAATCACCTCCGTACGATGCGACTTGTTCGGAATCGATTGGAGGCTGAAGAAGAACGAGACGGCGTGACCATCGATATCGCGAAAGTTTACGAGTTCGGGAAGGTCCGTCCGCATAAGTACGGGAACAGATGTTGAAGTACCTGCAGAGGCAGTCCCAGGATCCATAACTCGCCTCCAGACACAAAATTCCTGCAACGGCCTCTTGGTTGCGGGACCACCACCATCCCGCGCAGGATCGGAAGTTCAGAATGCCGCTAAAGAACTTAGGGCGTCGAGTAAAAGTACACGGCTCCGCTCATGGGCTCCTCCTCTTCACAGGTGCGGCCCTTGGCGGCTGCAGCACAAAGCTCTCCTCCGATCTTCGCCCTGTAACAATCGCGCCATCTAGGTTGAGGGTGACGCGCGGGGATCTTCGCTGCAAGACGTATGACCGCATCGGCACATCACTTCTACTGCTCCTCGCAATGAGCCCACAGAATTTGTCTCCCTCGGCCGGGACACAGGTACAGGTTGGGTTTGGCGCACTTCTTAGCGTCAGCCATAGCGTTCTCCTTCCCTTGACACTGATAGGCGAGTGCGGATCAGAATGGCGGAATCATAGATGCTGCGTGATAGTACCCGGCATTGCCGCGAGATCGTATAGGCGCGCCGCAAGATCTGATGATGCCACGCATAAGTGGAGAGGATGTGCCGAGATGAGAGCGTTACTCTGGGGAAAACGGGATTGTGTGAGAACGCACGATCTACGTTTTCCGCAAGCTCCTTTGGGCGCACCACAAGCAGCTCGAGATCCCGAGGTACTGAATCCTAAGCAGCCTTGGTCGGCGATTTTTCGCTCTTGGAACTGGTACTCCGATCTGAATGTCGTTTAAGGAATGCGTCCAATCTCGCCTTGAGTTTGGAGAAACCCGAGCTCGTGTCTTCGTTTCCTTTCAGCTGTTTCTTGAGATTCGATATGTCATTCTTTAAGGCCGCATATTCCGGATCTTGGCCTGCGTATCCAAGCGCCTTCGCCCGATCAAGCTCGAGCTGTGCTGCTTCCAAAATCTCCCGCGCCGCATTTTTATCTTCTTGCGTCCGGGTCTGGACTTTATTGATAGCCTCCTGTGCCACCAGGATCGGTATTGGCGTAACCTGGTCAACTGCCACCAGAGTGTTGAGTGCATCCAGCAACGCGCGGCTGGCGGCTTGGCTGTTCTGATCTAGCAGGCGCGCAGCTTCCTGCAACGCAGTGGGATAAATGCCCAACGGCAGGTTATAGGTGCGGACGCGGATTTCGCTCCTCAGAGCCCCGAGCAGGACACGTGCAGCCGGAAAATCGTCCCGCGAAACTGCTGCGTCCGCGGCATCGGCGAGTTTCCTGATTTCGTCAATGTCCCGCGGTGCTGAGTCGATGATCAGGGCTTCCACGCTCACCGGCACGAGCGTGAGCTCCGGATTGCGAGCCAGCAGGGTGTTCACTTTTCCGGTTGCCTTCTCGATAAGCTCTAGGGCTTCGGCCGTTTTGTTTGCGCCGATCGAGTCGATAGCCTGCACTGTTTGTTCGATGGCCGCGATGGCGGCTTTGTCCAATTTTTTTTCGGCGTGCTGCTCAGCGTCCTTGCGCCATTTTTCGAGCTCGGGACGGGCTTGTTGTTCAGCACTCTTCCGTTGCATTTCCAGGTTGGGCTGCGCCTGCGTTTCTGTCATGGCATTCCTCTGTGGAGGGGCGCCTCTAGGACAGCCGATCCACCTGATTGCATTTCGTTCTTGCGGCTTCGCACTGAGGATTCACGGAAGTCCAGGCGATGGAAGCCGCGTGCGACGGGTCTTCAAGCAAGAAATCTAATCGTCCGGCCGGAGCGAAGCAATTCATCCTCGGCAGGAGATGTACGCCCTAGCAAAGACGTAATACGATATGGGCGCTGCGTCCAAGAAGCTACCAAGACTTTGGTCGTAGGCGGGAAGTGAATAGAGCCGGTGAACGCACAAAGCTCTTAGTCCATTCTTTGGGCACCGTGACTTTGTAGGTCAAATTTGTCGGATTGGAACCGGCTCTTGGGCACTGCGATGCCGGCCTCCTTCAGTTTCTGCAAGTCTTCCGGATTGGCGGCAGGCCCATCGTAGATCACAGACAGGCCGGGGCAAGGTCTGGTATCCAAGTACGACATTGATGTCCGTCTGATACCGGCAATAGAGGAGTTGTTGGAGCGTTAAGATCGGTAGAAATTGAAAGAGAGCTCACTGTGCCTGAACGGTCAACTCGCTCTGTATCGCCTATTTCGGCGCGACAGTTCGATCATGCAAATCCGTTCTGCATTTTGCTGAAAGCTGCCCAAGTCCTCGGCTGTCGCCACACCCCCGCTTGGGGCGTCTTCAGTCGCTTCACGAATGGAAGTCAATTCCTGGTGCGCCTTGAGATCCGTAAAAGCGAAGAGACATGCAGCCAACTCCCTTCGCGCCGAGATCTTGCCGATTGCTCACGATCCTTCTATATGACGGCAGTCGTAGAGCAAGCTACGACCCAAGTCATACGCGATTACCAGCCATCCGTACTACTCTCAGTCTCCTCCGTTGATTAATTGTGAGTGAGGGATGGGAAAGATAGTGTTCATAGTGCGCGCTTCATTTGTTGCACTGGCGGGCGTTTGCAGGGATCAGTTCGTTGCCTAGCGTGATAGCAAGGCTCACTCTGCTATTGAGTTTTACGGGCAATCTGACGGAAAAAGGGGAAAGAGAGGAGACGTCCGATATGAGAATCGCCCGTTCGCAAAGCATATTTCCAACCCTAATTATTCTAATTTCCCTGCTCATATTCCCATTGCCGCTATTGGGAGACGACACCAGGCCTGAAAGCCAACAATTGACGCAGCTCCTCTCGGATGCAAGCGACGAAGCCGATCAATTGGCCAGCGATGCTGAAGAGATGCAGACCCTGATCCTGAACGATACAAATTGGATAACACATGCGCTTATGCTCGCCAGAGTCAAGGGCCATGTGGACAACATGGCCCTCATTATTGAGAAGTTGAGTAAATTCGAGAAGTCCGGTTCTGAATTACAGGAACAGGCGGTAGAGCGAATGCTGCCATTGGTGAGAGAGTTATCCGCCAATACAACGGCTGCAATCAATTACCTGAATCAGAATAAGGCTCGCCCCATTTCCGGATCATACACCGAATATCTCAAGAAGAACGCGGCGACCGCTCGCCAACTCTCTTCAATCATCTCGTCTTTGCTTGAATACCAAAGGAGCATGGCCGAAATTGAAAAACTGAGAAGTAAGCTTGTTACATCCGGAGCGCCGACTCCATGAGTCAGGATAGCGATCAAGCTCTCGCAGTGCTCTCCGATCTTGACGGCTCGCGCATCAATCGCGTTTATCAACATCGGTTCGCTTGGGACGGGGCGCTTGCTCGCCGCACCGGAATGAGTGGGTTGTCGGAGATTGTGTACCCAGCATTCTGTATCGAACAATTCGGCTTCAATGCAATTGATCCCATTTGGGCGTTTTCTGCGGAATGATACAGCTGAATCTCAGTTGGCGTGAACAATTTTTCAGAAGGGGCATGAGATCTCTAAACGATTCACAATTCGCCGCATCTTGAGTGGATCCGACTGCGTCCCCTCTCCGCCTGAGGCGTTTTGCATCCTCGTCTCGATCCGAAAGGGACGCGCAACCAGTTCGCCAACCGGATATCCGGAACGTTCAACGGAGATCCCGCCTAGCTCGACTTCGTGGTGATGGATGGCTCAACCATGGAGTGGACTATGCAGAGTCGCCGAGGCGTTCCGTTTCGGAGCGAAGAACCCTACAGAAGGAGTCGAATATGTCAGCGCAAAGTGATCAGAAGTATGTCGCGGCAACATCCAACGAGCAACAAGAGCAGTCCGCCGAACGGAAAGGGATGGTACGCAGCCCTTCGAGAACTGATCTCCCGCCAGGGCGGGCAGCATCTCCGTTCGGGCTAGCGCCGCTCGACCTGTTTCGTACAAACCCGTTTTCTCTTCTAAGACGAATGGCTGAAGAGATGGATCGGGTGTTCCAAGAGGTAGGCTTGGAGCGCGCGGACGGTAATGATGTTGGCTGGTCCCCGGCTATCGAGGTCTCACAGCGGGAGGGAAAATTTATTATCAATGCTGAACTTCCCGGTCTTGAACCAAAGGACGTGAAGGTGGAGGTGCAGAACGACTCTGTTGTAATCCAGGGAGAGCGCAAGTTCGAGCACGAAGAAACCGAGAGAGGCATGCGAAGGATGGAACGACAATACGGAATTTTTTATAGAAGCATTCCATTGCCGGAAGGTGCCAAAGTGGAACAAGCCCAAGCGAAGTTTCGTAACGGTGTACTCGAGATCTCGATTCCGGTTCCAGAACAGCAGAGCAACCGCCGCACGATCCCTATCGAAGGAGAAAGAGCGTCTTCAGAACCTTCGAAGAGCCAAGCCGCATAACGTCAGACCCTCGCTGCGCGCACGAAGCACAGTGAGGGTCCGCATCTCGATCTGACGCTAGGGAAGAGCGGAGTACCTCCTGTCTCACACGCGGCGTTTCTGTGCGAGCTTGAGGGCACCTTCATAGATAGCACGTATCTGCATGTCCGCGCCCACGATGAGCCAGGCGCCGGAATTACATACAGCGTGAACGTGGGCTCGAATAGCGACCGCCATTTCGACAGGCCCTCAGGAGCTTCTCTCGCCCATGACGTGATTGCATTCGTCCCTCCTTGAAACCAGGCCGTTGCAATGCCATCCACTATCACTCATCGCAAACGTAGCCTCTACTGGACAGCGGTATCCGATGTGTTCAGTCCTGCAAAGAAATCCTCAGAGCGACAGGCTCGCTCTGGAGTGCTCGAGATACGAAGCCAAAGAACCTCTCCTTTCGTCACGCCCATCGCCTCCATCAACCGCCTTTTGGGAAGAACAGTTAGAAGGCAGCCTGGGTCTGATAACTGAGGCTTCCTATGTGCACGTACTTCCAAAGCCGTAGAGTGGGTTGCAACCTCAAGCCAGGCCCCTCCTAAGCACCGGTTCTGAGTATTCGCTTGCTCTCATCGACAATTGTGACAGACGAAATTACTTTCTACTATTTGTCCGAACGGGTTGAGGTTCGTCTTCAGGAGGAAACATGAAAAGAAAGAAGAGGAAGATCGTGGCAAAGGTTTGGAGCCGATTCCGGGAGCTCTCGGTCACACTTGCAGCGTTGACCGTATTGGTGTTCTCAATGACGGTGTGCAGCAGTGCTCAAGAGGAGAATCGCTACACGTTTAGTTTCGGAGCCGGATTTTCCCCGTTAGTCGGCGACATCAGCACACGCCTTAACAACGGATGGAACATTGCTTTTGGTGGCGGCTACAACTTCACGCCGCACTTTACAACAACTCTCGATTACGCCTACAACGGATATGGTGTCAGCCAAAGAGTCCTGAATGAAGCCGGTGTCCCGGGTGGCAACTCACACCTGTGGTCGATCACATTGAATCCTAAGCTGCGGCTGAACCGAGTCCGCAGGGTTGATCCCTACGTTATCGGTGGTGTCGGATACTATCGACGGACAGTCGAATTTACACAGCCTACGGTCGTTTCGGTTTACTTTTTCGACCCGTTCTTCGGCGTTTTTTACAACACGCTTGTCTCAGCAAACCAGGTTCTCGGCAGGATTACAGAGGACGGCGTGGGCGGGAGCTTGGGTGGTGGGTTCGAGATTAGCCTCGGTAATAGGGGCATAAAGTTCTTCTCCGAGGCACGCTATCATTATGCCAATACAGGAAGGATCATAACGCGAATGGTTCCCGCGACATTCGGGATTAGATGGTGAGTGGTCGGGCTTCACCCGCAAGATATTCCGGCCCGTGCGCGTTGACTGGGTGACCATTGCAAGGCTCGGCTTGTGTTGCAAGCTTTCCCAAAGAGATCCGACCTGGCGGAACTAGGGGGCACTTACCCTGTCCCCTGAACAGCTCGCGAGACGAGTTGGAGTGAGTCATGACGACGAACAATTCAGACGGCGAAACCGAGCGGCTGGGTGTGGAACATCAACTGCCTTCCGGGCAAGACAAATCCGGAGGAAATCCGCAAACACAGCAGCGGATGATCGCTGGTGTAGAGCCGCCCGTAGTAAGCACCGATCTGAAAAAAGCGATTGGGGAACGCGACGCAATTCATGACCGTCTCGTTCGATTGCAGGCGGAGTTTGAAAATTCACGCAAGCGTGCAGCCAGGGAGCAGGGGGAATTTGAGGGGTTTGCCTTGGCGGAGGTGCTCAAATCGTTGTTACCCATACTGGACAATCTTGACCGGGCCTTAGAGGCTCCAGCGCAGAGGCCTGACGAATTTCGCTCGGGAATCGAACTGATCCGAAAGCAGTTCGAGGACGCTCTTCTCAAACTCGGTGTGGACCGAATTCCCGCAAAAGGCGAAATGTTCGACCCGCGTGTACACGAAGCAATCGAAGTGGCGGATAGTACGACCGCCAGTGACAACCAGGTGCTCGAAGAACTGCAGCGTGGTTACAAAGTTCGAGAGCAGCTACTGCGCCCCGCTATGGTGCGCGTTGCCCGCAATCCAAAGCGCGCCTCGGAGTCAGAAGCAACGTAGCGAAGATTGAATGTGACAGTCTGTCAGCCGAAGCACTTGGATGCTCGCTCGCGTTCAGCATTGAAGGCTAGCATCAACTCGAAGTTGGTGTACGGGTGTTTTCACTACAACATGGACAGTTTTGGCGAGGCGGGCCTTGCAGGAGCGTGCGATCTCTCATCGAGTTCAGATTCGGTGAGGTTGAGACCTCCGGCACCGGCGTTTTTCTTGAACGTGCTCCGGAGAGGATGCCTCAGGGATTACAAACAGTTCCGGCCGTCGCAGCAGAAAGCGAAGGGGCTACCTGACGCGGAGTTCCTTCATTTCCGTCATAGGCTAATTTTCACAGGACGCAACGTATCCCGTTCTAACTGACATCGAAGTTGTTAATGTGTCTTCCTAGTCCAGCGGACTCTTATCACCATCCGGCGGACTTTTATCACCGCTCGTCTACCCCTTCCCTGCGGCAGCTGGTGTGACGACATTACTGATCTGTTGTCTACAAGCGTTCGAAAGCAGTGTGGGAGTGGCTTATGCATGTTGCCTTGATTGCTTCCCCTGAGGGACTGCTATTTGGCCGGAACTCCCGAGTCGCGTTGGCTCACGGGACGCATGTCGGTCCAATTCTCTTTGATCCAGGCCAACACCTCTGGCTTGGAGCCGACGGGCCCGAGTGGTTTCCATCCCAGGGGCGCTGGTTTGGTTTCCGGCCAAATGGAATACTGACCTTCGTCATTTACTAAGACTTTGTAATCGAAATCACCATCCATGAGTTCTCCTTTCATCGATTCTTGCGAGGCGGCTCGCCACGAGAGCCGCAATCTTTGGAGACCAGGCTGCGGAGGCTAAGTCCATGTGCGCGCAATCCAGGTCCACAACTTCGAGACTGCCGGTCACATGCGGCGACCAGTCCGGAGGAGAATCGGCTTCTTCGGAGCGGCGTAGAGCTCGCAGCAGTAACATCGGCCCGTCCCATTTACGGAGGGGATAGTCGGAATAGATACGGATCATGTTGCGAAATACGGCGGCGATACGCTCGGCCTGGGCCAGACAGAAATCCGATGGCAGACGTCCGGCCGCATGCCCTTGGTCCACCAGCTGAGCCAGGGTGACTGTTGGCTCCGCGTCTGTAATTAGATCTGCGCAGCCAAGCTCGTGGGCCATGGCCTTTATGAATCGGGGTTGGGAAATCTCCCCTGCAACTGAGGCTGGAATCGTGGTGTCTAGAAGGGCGAGAAATCCGACTTCGCCGCCACTTTGCTTGATCCGCCGCGCCATTTCGAAGGCGACCAATCCTCCCGAAGAAATACCTAACAGTTGATACGGGCCATCCGGCTCGATGGCGCGAATCGCTTCGATGTAGTCAGCCGCCATCCCTTCAATTGAGGTGGCGAGCGGTTCTCCTTCTTCAAGGCCGCGTGCTTGCAGCCCAAACACGGGTTGATCCGTGCCTAGGTCGTGCGCTAGGGGCAGGTAGCAGAAGATGTGTCCGCCAGCGGGATGGATGCAGAACAACTTCGGCCTGGAGCCTCCGGGTTGGAGCGGAACCAATATCCCTTCGCGCCGACAACCGACATCGGATAGCGCAGCGGCCAGGGCTTCAATCGTGGGATGCTCGAACAGCGCGCGGATCGGCAAATCTGCTTTGAAATCGTTATTCAACGTATTGACCATCCGCATGGCTGCGAGAGAGTCACCGCCCAATTCGAAGAAATTGTCGCGAATACCAATGCGAGCAATACGCAGCACCTTCTGCCACAGTCGTTGCAGCGACTGTTCGGCGGGGTCTCGCGGCGCTTCGTAGGCGCGTTCCATCTGATAGTCCGCGGCACTGGGCAGAGCATGTACATCGAGCTTGCCGTTGCGCGTGAGTGGGATGGCGGGTATGGACACGAAGGCCGAGGGGACCATGTAATCGGGCAGACGTTGAGCCAGATAGGCACGCAGGTCGGTGGCTTCCGGGAGTAGTTGGCCGGGGCGGGGAACGATGTAGGCGGCGAGCCGCGCTTGGCCGCCGGCAGGACTGTGATGCGGAACCACGACCGCCTGGTCCACGCTGGGATGGCCGAGCAGCGCGTTGGCGATCTCGCCCGGTTCGACGCGGAAGCCGCGGATTTTAAGTTGCTGATCGACCCGTCCGAGGAACTCCAGGCGTCCGTCGGCGCGCCAGCGGGCCCGGTCCCCGGTGCGGTACAGCCGCCCCCCCGCGCGGGCAGAGAACGGATCGGCCACGAAACGTTCCGCAGTCAACTCCGGGGCATGCACATAGCCTCGCGCCAGACCCGCACCACCCAGATACAACTCGCCCGCTATATCTACGCCCACCGGTTCCATGCGGCCGTCCAGCACATAGGCGCGGTAGTTGGACAGCGGTCGCCCAATCGGCAGCACCGCGGCGCAAAGGTCTTCCGCGGCGGCGACGTGGAAGGTGGCCTCGATGCAAGCCTCGGTGGGACCGTATATGTTCACCACCTCGAC
>DASYBJ010000510.1:0-4717 GCA_036500845.1 Acidobacteriaceae bacterium | reverse complement strand
GGTGCGGCACGGGATTTGGCCAAGGCTGAAGCGGCGACAACGCAGGTGCGAAAGGACGCTGCGTCCCATGGTGGAAGCTTCGAGCTAGTTGCACTGGATCTCGCCGATCTTAGAAGCGTGCGTGCCTGCGCTGACGAACTGTTAGCAAAGGGCGAACGCTTCGACGTGGTCATTGCAAACGCGGGAGTCATGGCGACACCGTTCGGCCATACCGTAGACGGCTTTGAAACACAGTTCGGAACCAATCACCTGGGCCACTTTGTTTTTGTAAACCGAATTTCGCCGCTAATCCGCGCGGGAGGACGTCTGATCAACCTTTCATCGTCCGGTCACCGCTCCTCGAACGTCGACATCGAGGATCCGAATTTTGAGCGCACTCCCTATGAACCCTTCGTTGCTTACGGCCGATCAAAGACGGCCAATATCCTCTTTGCTGTGGCCTTCGACCAACGGCATCGGCAGCGCGGCCTCCGTGCTGCGGCGGTGCACCCAGGAGGCGTACAGACCGAGCTAGCCCGCCACATGGATCCGAGCCATGTGCAAGCCATGGTTGACCAAATGAGTAAGCAATTCGCAGCAGAGGGTAATGGGCCCTTCCAGTTGAAGACGCTCCCACAAGGAGCCGCAACTTCGGTGTGGGCCGGTATCGTTGCTTCGGCTGACGAGATCGGAGCTCGGTATTGCGAGAACTGCCACGTCGGAAACATCGTTGCGGACGATGTGACCATCAGCGCCGTCAGCGAGGGAGTTCGCGAGTATGCGCTGGACCCAACCAACGCCGAGGCACTCTGGAAGAAGAGTGAAGAACTGGTTGGTGAGTCCTTCGAGTAATCAGACTTCAGAGTTGAAGCGCAGACAATGTCAGTATTGAACCTGAAGATAGCGGCGGACCCACAAACTAATTCTCCGGCCATCAAACCTGCCCATTAGGGTGGCTAACCGGATCCACTCTTGCAGATCGACCTTGCTCGCGCCTCCGATTCGCGGTTCGTCACGATCATCCGATTCTTATTGCCTGATCTTCGTGATGTGGACATCGAACTCAGCTTTCGGGAGCAATGACATCAGCTTGAAAACACGATAGCCGTCGCCCGTGATATCGGTGCGCCGATAAACGCCAGGCTCGGTTTCCACGACCTCACGTCCCCCACTCAGGTTGCTTATATAAACCTCTGCATCGTGGAGATTCGGGGAAGAAGCCGTGGTTGTCGACGTCATCGCTTCCGCGACGTAGCTCCGCATCAGCTTGGGCCAATATTTGGAGAGCAGTTCCGTGCTGGCAAAGACATCGGCCCACAGCACCTGTCCGTTTACCGCCACCACGACTCCAACCGCGCTTTTGCTGCGCAATTCGCGCAGAATAGCGTACTCACTTTCCGCGCCGCCGTACTCAGCCATCTTCTTCTGCACCGGTGCACTTTCATAAACCTTAGCGTAAGAGGTGGTTCCTTCGACCACGACAGCCTCGGCGCTGTTGAGGCTGCGCGCCATCTTCGCGTTCGAACTGCGGACGTTGTCCCACACGCTATTCTGATCGCGCTCAGCCATCGCCGGAGTACGCACACTGGGCTGTGCCATTTGCGCTCCCATCGAGCCGAACTTTGCGCTCGATTCGACCCAGCGCCCTGGCTCCACGCAGAACACGCCGAGATCGATCGGCCCTATATTCGGCGGAACAATGCGGTCGGCACCAATCACGCGATCCTGTTTGCCGCCTGTCACAATTTCCCCGGCGAGCAGCAGCAGAGGATGGCTGGAGTTGTTATAGAGCACCAAGCGATTTACCTCGGCGCCAGAGTGCATCCGGGGTATAGGTCGACTCGGACGAATCAGACCACGCTCATCTCCAGCTTCCGTTACTGTGACTTGGCCGGAGCGAACGCCTTCGTCCAGGGTTAGCAGCTGCGATGTGTCATACGACTCGCTGGCAACGACGGGGAAAATGGCCAAATTGCCGCGCACGATCGCCGGCAGAACTTTGTATGAACCATTCTGCTTTGGGGCGCCTGCCATCGCTGGGAGAGCAAACAACGAGCAGCACAGTGCTGCAGACATCGTTCTCCGTCCGGTGCCCTTGGGATGACCGGAAAGAAGAACGCTCGAGCCTCGGAGCCATTCCCATCGATGTTGCCCTTTACGTGAAGGTTGAAACCCGAAACGCAAAATCGCCTTCATGCCTTCCTCCTCACGGACCGTCATTCCGGTCGTTCGAACACAACAAGAACGCGCGGCGGTGTGTTTCTTGCAAGCAAATTTGCTAGCATCGGTGCCAATGCTCCCGGAGCCCGAAACGCCGGCCGAAGTTCCCGCATTGGGAAGTGCCATATGCCAAGCCATCGCGGAACGGTACAGTGAATCTGGCGCGGAACATTTCGGAATAGGGCGGGAGCGGTTCCAGGAGATTGTGGCTTCTGTCGTCAACCGTTATGCGGCTGACGCCAGTGAGAAGGAACAACTGGAACTCGTGGCCACATTACGGGTCGCGGAATTGGCATTGGCGCGCGGCTGCTCCGCCGGCAACGAGGCCGCATGGGAGGCGTTTCTTAACCGCTTCCGCGCGCCGCTCTATGAAGCGGCTTACCGCATCGCGAAAGATGAGGCGACCGGGCGCGAGCTCGCCGATGGGCTATACGCTGATCTCTATGGGGTTCCCAATGCCAAGGCCCTCCGGACCCCCAAGCTCGATTACTACATGGGCCGCGGCTCGCTCGAAGGCTGGCTTCGCACCGTACTTTCACAGCAAAACGTGAATCGCTTTCGTGCGCAGAGCAAAGAGGTCAGTCTCGATGAACAGATCGAGGCGGGAATCAGCTTTGCAGACCGGCCCGTGGTGAGCGCCGAACCGCCTGACGATCGCCTGGCTACCGCTCTCGTTGAGTCACTCGCTGCACTCGGCGCC
This sequence comes from Acidobacteriaceae bacterium, assembly GCA_036500845.1. Classification (GTDB taxonomy): domain Bacteria; phylum Acidobacteriota; class Terriglobia; order Terriglobales; family Acidobacteriaceae; genus PALSA-350. The sequence goes on along the minus strand of DASYBJ010000510.1, from coordinate 1,818 downwards.
GAAGAGCGCTTCTTGCTCGCATCTTATTATTTGGACGAGCGTACTCTGGCCGACATCGGACGCCAGCTGTACGTGCACGAGTCCACCATTAGCCGGAAGCTGGAGCGGCTGACGGCCGAGTTGCAGAAGCGCGTACGGCAGCGGTTACGTGCGACAGGCCTCGACCCTCGGAGATGTGACGAACTGCTGCAAGATTTCGATGTGCGAGATCTAAATGTCGATGTAGCGGCGAATGTGCGGCAAGGAATGCCGCTGCGTGCGTTCTCTAAAAGGATGGATCGGTAACGTGAGGACATCTGGCCCGAACCCGTTGCGACAGGCATTGGCGCACAGCCAATTTGCCGGAGCTCACCCCGATCCTGATATGCTGACGGCCTTTGCTGAGGACACTCTTTTTGCGCGCGAACGAAAAGAAGTCCTTGCGCATCTCGCGATCTGTGCCGAATGTCGCGAGATACTAACGATTTCAACGGCTGCCTCATCGGAGTCCCCAGCAGAGGTACAGACGGGTGGGCTGCGTAGGCCCATGCATCCTCCGCTGAGGAGCTGGCTTCCGTGGGTTTCTATTGCAGCCGGGATCGTGGTCGTATGCTCGGCTCTCTTGATCAATCAGCAAAGAAAGCCAATACTCACGACGCCCGCTCAGGTCGCCAGTGTAAGCAAGCAGGAAATAGATCAAGCTCCTCCACAAACCGAGCAGAAGACAAAGACTTCGCCAGAACCAAAGGTAAAGCGCGGCAGACAAGCAAAGGGTCCGGTCGCTAAACCGGCGACGATAGCTCCTCCCGGGGCGGAGAATTCAACCCCCGCATCCTCTGACCAAAAAAGCGTTGGCTCATCGACTGACCAAATCCACGCCGACCGGCCAAGCTCCAGCCGGATCGCGGCTGCAGCGGCTGTCGCAGGCCAGGCGCAAAGCGTGGAGGTGCAGGGAGCCAAATCATCCCTGTCCACCAGTGCGTTTGCGGGGCAGGCCTCATCGCCCGTGATGAACCGAGCACTGGGCTCGCAGGATGTGCGTCCGCATTGGCGCATCAACGAGAGTGGACAAGTGGAGCGTTCCTTCGGGTACGGAGCATGGCAGGCAGTCTTCCCAAACGAGAAGTGGAAGATGCGGGTCGTTTCCGTATTCGATAGCGACGTCTGGGTCGGAGGAGAGGCGTTGCATCTCTATCATTCCACCGACAACGGCGCGACATGGAATGCGGTGACCCTACCGAACAAAGCCGCTGGCGAACATGCAATTGCGCACATTCGCTTCCAAACGCAGCAGGCTGGAACCGTGGAGGCAGAGGATGGTACTTCGTGGACAACTGCAGACGGCGGCAGAACTTGGGAGTAAGTTAGATGCGTGTGGTTGATGTTTAGAGCCCTATTGATTAAGGCAACTCCAGACTTGTTTGAGGTGCTCCGACATTCGAGGGCAGTATCTGTTTCCTCCGTAAGAGAAGATTCCAGGTTACGCTCGCGAAATGATCATCGGTCTCCTGAATGGTAGCCGCTGCTTCCGGTGACGGTTCCGTGTAATCGGAATTCACGGAATAAGGAGGACAAGCACCTAATTTACATCGTCACCCTAAATGCGCGCTATGGCTTGGTTTGCGGTCTCGCCGTGCCTGTGACTTCCCGGCGGAGGAGGAGTGCATCATCGGGGACAATGACGGCTACCCACGGTGTTTCCGGAGAGGTGATATGTGCATGCCAGATTACCTCTCGAGCATCCTCGGATTTCATCTCTATCGTTTGTTTATTTGTATCTTCGATCTCAAGATTGTCGGCCCGAATCGAAAATACATGCCGGCCTGCGCCGCGGACGGA
>DASYBJ010000509.1:0-3213 GCA_036500845.1 Acidobacteriaceae bacterium | reverse complement strand
ACGAGATGAACAGAAGCAGTTCCGGAGGCTTGACGCTAATGTTCACTACCGCTTTCTGGTTCCTGACAAGTGGAAACAGGCGCAAAGTCCTTTTGCGGCGTCCAGTTAGTCGGGAAAGTCCAGACTGACGCATGGAAGAGTCATCCGTTTGACATGCTTTCAATTGATACCCCGATATCGGCGAGCGTTGAGGAATGCCACGGGGTTCCTCCTGGAAAGATGGTTACAGCAGAATCACTCATCGAGCGGAATTGCGCTCGCGTCGCGGTTCTGGTTGGATCGTCGCCACTCCTCAGAGATATAGAAGTAAACACTTTCTGGTTCGGTACCGGCAAACGCCGATGGGACATGCCAATGAGCCAGTCCAGCAGTTTTGGAAACCTGGACACATGCCCACATATCGGTACCTATCACATATCAATGAGGGACGCGGCGATCTGGCTGCAACTTAGGTGTATGGACCGGTCCTCTCGATAGGACGCGGTTTTCCCGAGTGTCTTCTCAATACACAAATGGAATCAGCTCCTTGGTTCGCATTGCGTATTCGTCGATGGGAATCGGGTACCTTTGAGTTCTTGGAATGGACCGGATCGGGTCGGAAACCTTCGGCATATCCATATCACTATTGCCGGGCGGCGCTCCGACAAAGCTCCCCGACGGTTGTTCGTGAATTTCCACAACTGATTTCAGCGTAAGCTTCATGCCATGCCCAAGGTGTCCCTCTTCCCGGAGGTTGCGCTATGGTGATTCTCGTCCCCTGGGACCCGGTCGCGCTCGTGCTCGGCCTCTTGAGCGCCTCAATATTGTCAGCTATTTCGGATCGGCGCTTATGCGCTGCGGAAAAGATCCCTTCGCTGTCAGCACAGGGCAATGGCAGCCCGCAGCCGCGGATCATGCCAAACGACATTCCGCAAGCCCAATCCCCAATCGCGCGTCGTAGCGAATCGATAGTCCAAGCGATCGGCGGGACTGTCTCAACGAACACAACAGACTGATGGCTTCGAAATGCGTCGGTCAGGAGTCAAGGAGATAGCTATGAAAATCGTAGTGATCGGCGGTACAGGACTCATTGGATCAAAGCTTGTGAACAAGCTTCGTGAGCAGGGACACGAAGCTGTAGCGGCAGCACCCAACACAGGGGTCAATGCCCTCACGGGCGAAGGACTGGCCGAAGCCTTGAAAAACGCCTCGGTAGTCGTTGACGTATCAAATTCTCCCTCCTGGGAAGACGCAGCAGTGTTGAACTTCTTTGAGACATCGACCCGCAACCTTCTCACCTCTGAAGCGGCTGCAGGGGTAGGACATCACGTTGCGTTATCGGTTGTGGGGACGCAACGGCTGGCTGAAAGCGGCTATTTCCGCGCCAAGATTGCTCAGGAGAAACTGATCAAAGAATCTTCCATCCCCTACACCATCGTGCAGGCGACGCAGTTCTTCGAATTCGTCAAGGGCCTTGCAGACATTTCCATGGTCGGCGACAAGGTGCATTTGCCCCCTGTGCTCTTCCAGCCGATGGCTGCCGACGATGTCGCAAATGCCGTGGGCAGGATTGCAATAGGTCAGCCGATAAACGGCATCGTCGAAATAGGCGGGCCGGAACAGTTTCGTGTGGATGAACTAGTCCGGCGGCGCTTGGCCTCGCTCAAAGATTCCCGCGAAGTCACCGCTGACCCAAACGCGCGTTACTCCGGAGCGAAACTCAGCGAGAAAACACTGCTTCCGGGCAATAATGCACGACTCGGCGAGACCCATTTCGAAACCTGGCTGACTCTGCCCGCAGCACAAATTCCGAGTACGCATCCTCAGCCCACAGCCGATGCAGTAGCGACCAAAGAGAAAGAGATTCATAAAAAAGCGAGCTGATATCGCCAGCCCGTACGCCACTGGCGAGCTGCGTGCCGAACAGGAACTCGTGCGGCACTACGCGTAACGGCGAAGTACCGGCCAATACACACGACGCATTGAAATCGCGTCGGTCACGCAAAAGGACAATTTATGACATTCACAAAAGTAATTTTGCTGGCATGTCTCATGTCTGGCACGCTGGTGGCACAGGAGGCTAAGGTAACGCAGCTCCTGTCGAAAGACCTGACAAGCTGTCCTGGCAAAGAAGGTCTGATGATCACCGTGGAATATCCGCCGGGCAGTTCGGACCCGATACATCGCCACAATGCCTATGGGTTCATTTATGTGCTGGAAGGCTCGATCGTGATGCAGGTGAGAGGCGGAAAAGAAGTGACTTTGACACCTGGTCAGACCTTCTATGAAGGCCCCGATGATGTTCACGTGGTTGGGCGGAACGCAAGCAAAACCAAACCGGCGAAATTCGTCGTGTTCTTCGTGAAGGACAAAGGCGCTCCGATACTGGTGCCTGCCAACTAAAACATGAAACCGCGAGTAGTTCTGCTCGCCCAAACCTAAGGAGCAAATTCATATGAGGTTGTTATGATTTCCGCCGCACTACGCTAGAACCCGCGACCGTTGGCTTCGGGCATAGTATCCATCAACATAGTATTAACTGAAACAGTTAGGTACGTAACCGATGGCAGGCGGTAGGTAGGCGATCATGGACGTATATGAGGCAGTCAGAAGCCGACGGGCGGTGCGTGCATTCACCGAGCCTGTGTCGAGGGAGGTGCTGGAGCGCGTGCTGTCCGCCGCGGCTTGGGCGCCGTCCGGATCGAACATCCAGCCGTGGCACGTCTACGTACTGACCGGCGGGCCGCTTGCCGAGCTCAAGAGGCGCGCCGGCGAGCGCGTGGCCGCAGGCGACCCCGGGGACGAGCGGGAGTACGAGATGTACCCGCCCGCACTGAAGTCCCCATACCACGAGCGCCGATCCGCCTTCGGCAAGCAGCGCTACGGTGCACTCGGTATTTCGCGCGAGGACCAGGAGGCGCGCCGGAGGATCGCCGCCGCGAACTGGAACTTTTTCGGCGCGCCTGCCGGGCTGTTCTGCTACATCGACCGCGATATGGGCCTGCCCCAATGGGCCGACGTCGGCGGGTATCTGCAGACCGTCATGCTGCTGCTCCGCGCCGAAGGGCTGCACAGTTGCCTGCAGATGGCGTGGTCGGTGTATCGCAGGACCGTCGCGGAGGTCCTGTCACCCCCCGGATGAGTTCATCCTCTACTGCGGCATGTCGATCGGGTTCGAGGACGTCGCGGTGCGTGAAGACCATACGGGCCGGGCGCCCCTTGACGAGACGGTCA
>DASYBJ010000508.1:0-6817 GCA_036500845.1 Acidobacteriaceae bacterium | reverse complement strand
GAAGTGAATCACCGCGTCAAACTGATCGGGGAGCCGGGCATTCAAGTAATGGCTCATTCCCTCGGTTTCGGGTAAGTAGATCACGCCGATTGCGCGCTCGAACTGCTCCTGATTCAAGAGGCCCGAGACCCAGTTCGCGTCGCGCAATTGCAGCAAGAATTAACAATTTCAGTCGCATGGAATAACGCTTCGTAGCTTCCGTCGAGCGCCGGCCGAACACGTTTGCGCTCCGCGGGAGCAAACGGTGCGCCCCCGCACATCAGTGGGTGGACGACCGTCGCGATATTCGCGTTCCCGTCGCTCGAGTTCGCGTTCTTCTTCGGCGGCTACGGCGTCGATCATGTTCTGAGGAATCTGGAGGGCCTGCACGACGTCCTCATTCAACACCCGTATGCCCCCTGATGCAATCGCCCCCATGGCCAGCTCTTCATGTCCTGGCACTCCAAGCTTTCGAACGACGAATACATCGAGAGGAACTTTCAGAGCCTTCGCCACTTCGAAACCAACTGGGACACCGCCCCTGGGCAGTGCCAGTACGACGACGTCGGGCCGATTGGCAAACTCAGTCAGTTTTGACGCCAGCACACGGCCGGCTTCGAATCGATCCTGAAACCACATGAAGGCTGTCTCCACGGGAGGCCGCTCTGGCCCAGGTGCTTAGTGTTGATTGTCCAAATTTCTTCAGTGACATGATCCCAATTCTCTCGAAATTAGCAACCGGGCATCACATTCACAATTCCACATCAGCCTGACGTGAAATTTTGAAGAAACAGCTACGTCGGCATCCACTGATGGGCGAACGCCTTCGTAGGACTTTAGGCGTAAAAGTGACGTCGCGTAGTGACGGCGACTCACAAGAATGTAAGCACAACTGTAATGGCGAACCGTGAGCACCGCGTCTTGGCCAGATCACAGAAACGGCTTGGCTGTCACCTGACGGCGCGAACCAGAGCGCAGTTGGACAGCACAAAACCGTCAGCCAGTGATCGACTCTGGCGCGTGAGAGTGCGGAACGTAACCGCTAGAATGGTGACAAGCAACGCAGAACGGTCGACATCTAATGCCGGGAGAAATCAGACGTTATCAACAGATTCGAAACCTAACAGGATCTTTGTCCTCTCTCCAGCCCGTGTCTCAGGAATTCGCGCTCGCCAAATCATGAGCGACCGTTCCCCACTCGACTTAGCCAAACAGTTGAGGCAAGAAGGCGCACCAATCGGCGAACTGTTCAGCTTCATGAGCGGTCTCTATTTCCGTGGAAAGTGGGCGTACGCCCGGGCCTTCGCCAAGGCTCCTGCTATTTTGGCTAGTTCCTACGTTATCACTGCCTCTGCCGGCCTGCTTCCGCCCGAAACACATGTGACGATCGAGCAGTTGCATGAAATTTGTGCTGGCGATGTTGATCCTGGCAATCCGCACTATCGGACTCCGCTCGACCGCGACTTGCGCAGGCTCTCCGAGATGGCGACGCCGAATTGCCAATTCGTTCTTCTCGGCAGCATTGCGACTACCAAGTACGTCGAGCCGCTACTTGAGACACTTCGTGAGCGGTTGTTCTTCCCAGCGGAATTTATTGGTCGGGGAGACATGAGTCGAGGTGGTCTTTTGTTACGATGCGTAAGCGCAGGCACCGAGCTCACCTACGTGCCGGTAGGAACAGCCGTTCGTCATGGTCCGAGGCCGCCCAAGCTGGGTCGTCAGGGGATCGCATAACGACCAGCCCTTTCGCTAATTCCGTGTGATCGCAATTTCACTGAATACCCTGGTGCTCTGGACAGGGCCTTAGGACTTTAGACATAGAATTTCCCGATTCGTGTTGTTGCTGAAAACCTATGTCAGGGTTGCCTGCTCTAAGGAGCAGTGACCTTACCGATCGAAGGGCTGATCCAGTGACGCGAGCGAACCCTATTGGAGAATTACCAGCCCACCTGCGGGCGAGGCTTCGCCCAAGTGCGCATCCAGGGTGGATCCCGCCAATGTAGCCACCCTTGTAAACGAGCCTTTTTCGCGCAAGGGTTGGTTGTTTGAACCTAAGTTGGATGGCGAACGGTGCCTGGCAATTCGATCCGGAGTTTATGTTCAACTCTTCTCCCGTAATGAGATGCAACTCAACGATAAGTACCCCGAGCTGGTGGCAGCATTTCGTAAACTGAAGTCCGCACGTTTTGTGGTGGATGGAGAAATCGTGGCATTCGAGGAGGGCGTCACCAGTTTCGCGAAACTCCAGCCCCGCATGCAGGTCAGGCATCCGTCCGCGGAACTGCTTCGCAGTGTTCCAGTCTGGATTTATCTTTTTGACCTTTTACATCTCGACGGATACGACACGCGCCAACTCCCACTCCGTTACCGCAAAGAACTGCTCCAAAATGCACTCGATTTCCAGGACCCGCTGCGCTTTACCGAAGACCGCGAAACCGAAGGCGAAGCCTACTACCGGGACGCCTGCAGAAAAGGTTGGGAAGGAGTCGTGGCCAAAAACGCGGACAGCGTGTATGTCTCCAGGCGATCGCGGGATTGGCTTAAGTTCAAGTGCGCCAAGGAACAGGAATTCGTGATCGGAGGATACACGGAACCCCAAGGCAACCGCGTAGGGTTTGGAGCTATGCTGGTCGGCTATTACGACCGTGGGAAGCTCGTTTACGCGGGCAAGGTCGGAACCGGATTCGACAACGAAACTCTAAAGCGTCTGAGCAAACAATTCGCACGACTGGAGAGCAAGACGAACCCTTTCGCCGTAGGTGTACCCCGCGGCAAGGGGCGCACTGGGTGAGGCCCACACTCGTGGCTCAAATCGGTTTCACGGAGTGGACTGTGGAAGGCAAGCTTCGGCATCCAAGATTCCTGGGACTGCGCTTTGACAAGAAGCCGGAAGAAGTTGTGCGGGAGCAGTAGCTTGGTAGTAACTGAGAAGGTTGCCAGGATTGAACGCTACAAGGTGGAGATTACCCGCCCCGAGAAAGTGCTATTCCCGGACGACGGAATCACCAAGGGTGATTTGATCGATTACTATCGCCGCATCACTCCCTGGATGCTCCCTTATTTGAGAGACAGGCCGTTAGCCTTAGAGCGCTACCCGGACGGAATCAACGAGTCAAGAATATTTCAGAAGAACGTGTCGTCTTACTATCCTGCCTGGATCAAGACGGTCACGGTGAAGAAGGTCGGCGGGACCGTCAGGCACGTCGTCTGCCATAACCAGGCCACACTCATCTATCTCGCTAACCAGGCATGCATTACCCCTCATATCTGGCTCAGCCGGATTGATAAGCTCGACTATCCCGACCAAATGGTATTCGATCTCGACCCGTCCAGCGAAGATTTCGAACTAGTGAAGGCAACTGCACAGTCATTTCGCAGATTGTTGGAGGAATTGGAATTGCCTGCGTACGTCAAGACCAGCGGCTCACGCGGATTGCATGTTGCTGTGCCGCTCAATCGAAGCGAGGATTTCGACTCAATGCATGAGTTTGCCAGGCGTCTGGCAGAAATTGTGGTGATGGGGGATCCAAACCATCGAACGCTCGAGCAACGTATAAGCAAACGGAAAGGGCGGGTTTTTGTGGATACCAATCGCAATGCATACGCCCAGACCATAGCTCCAGCCTTCGCTGTGCGGGCTCGCGCCCATGCCCCTGTGTCGACGACCCTGGACTGGAGCGAAGTAAGCAGCAACAACCTTCGCCCGGATGGGATGACCATCCGGAACATTTTTGCCCGCCTAGAAAAAACTGGAGATCCCTGGAAAGACTTTCAGCGCCATGCGACATCACTAAAGAATGCGCGTCGAAGGATTGGGGAGGTAAATGTCTCTCGAAAACTACCGCAAGAAGAGAAACTTCAATAAGACCCCAGAGCCTTCTGGACATCCCAGACGCAACAGTCGCGGTGATCGCATCTTCGTAATACAGAAGCACGATGCGACGCGTCTTCACTATGACTTCCGATTAGAGATCGGAGGAGTGCTGGCATCGTGGGCTGTTCCCAAGGGCCCTTCGCTCGACCCGTCTGTCCGGCGGCTTGCGATACGAACCGAGGATCATCCCATTGAGTACGCGGATTTTGAGGGAGTGATTCCTGAAGGGGAGTATGGGCCAGGTCCGGTAATGGTGTGGGACAAAGGAACCTATTCGCCGGAGAACGATTTATCTCCTGAGGAACAACTCGCACGTGGAGAAATCAAAATAGTGCTAAACGGCATAAAGTTGCGCGGCGGATTTGTATTGCTTTATCCCCGCAGAAGCTTTGGCGAGCCCGGAGAGAAAGCCCGTTGGCTGCTGATCAAGCGGCGAGACGAATACGCCGATCCTTCATGGAAGATTGACGATCCCCCGCTCGACCGATCAGTCTTGACCGGACGCACGCTCAAAGAGATTGAGGAGAACCGGCCGGCAAAGCGGCGCGCAATTGCGAAAAGCGGAGCGTTCGTGAGCTTCTCGGCCATCAGCCCGCCGCCCAGGATGCAGAACAGGAATACGGTCAGACCGACGCTGTTGAACTGCTTACGCTGGAACATGGTTATCTCCTCTTGGGTTCAGCTTCGGATGAAAGCTCGCGCAAGGCTTTGATCAGTTGCTCGACGGTAAAACCTGCGGAGCCCGCGCGAGAGACAAATTCCCCGATGGCTTCGATGAAAGCAGATGCGGACGGATCTTCGTATTGACATTCTGCAGGAGTGGGAGAATACTACTTCCCGCAGACATTCGATAGGAACGGAGCGCATTGGACAGAATCAGACGAATTTGCTGCAAGGGACGCTGGATCTGCTGATCCTGAAAGCCATTGGTGATGGGGAGATGCATGGGCTTTGGATCTCGCGGCGGATCGAGCAGATCACGCGGGGGACGTTTCAGGTGAAGCCGGGGTCGTTGTTTCCGGCGCTGCGCCGAATGGAGGAGGCGGGTTGGCTGTTTGACCTATAGCCAACGTCTTATGCTCACGAGTAACGGGCCCATAAGTCTGATCAACCTCTGGTTCTGCGCCGAGTATTCCTTTGCCAAGCCCCGATGACATCGCGGGCGATTTACACGGAAGTGCACCGCGACACCGATTCATGCTGAGCAGCGGGAGTAGATGCGATTCCGTCTTGAGGCTCTGCTGCCGGCCGCTTACGGGCCGTGCTGATTGTGCCCACCGGTTCACGGATGATTTCTCGACCACGATATGGGACTGCAGTAAGTAGCTCTCGAGATGAACGAGCTTCTCCACACGCGAACATCAACGAATGAGCATGGAATTCCGGGGCTCCGCGTCGCCGCGACTCGGGTGTGGCATTCGATGCTTGATGACGATGTGCTCGGGCGCTCAGCGCAACTCGCATACTATTTCTTCTTCGCATTGTTTCCAGGCCTGATTGCTGCCTCCTCGGTTATCGCTTTGGTGGTCTCATCCGATTCGAATTTGTCGAACAATCTGCTGCAATATTTGGGCGCTGTGATTCCGCCCTCGGCATTCAACATGGTCGCGGAGACGTTGCAGCAGACGACACGTGCCAGTGGGGGCAGCAAGATCCTATTGGGTGTCCTGCTTGCTCTCTGGTCGGCAAGCGCCGGCACGTCAGCGCTTCAGGACGCGCTGAATGCCGTGTACGATGTGAAGGAGGGGCGGTCCTTCTGGAAGACACGGCTGAACGCATTGCTGCTGACGTTGGCCCTCATTACACTCTTTGTCATCGCACTCGCCGTGCTCTTGGGTGGGGATGCTGTCGCCAAGACGGTCAGCAGCCATCTCGGGATGGGCAGGCTGATCGTCATTCTCAGCCGTGGTCTTGCCTGGCCAGTCGCCTTCTTTATTCTCGCCTTCGCCTTTGCGCTGGTTTACTATTTCGCTCCGGATGTCAAGCAGCGCGAATGGTCATGGATCACACCGGGGGCCGCCATCGGCATTGTGGCTTGGATCGCTTCGTCTTTGGGACTCAGGATCTACCTGCATTATTTCGACCATTATTCTTTGACCTACGGATCCCTCGGCGCTGTAATCGTGTTGCTCACCTGGTTCTATCTGAGCGGCCTTGCTCTCCTGCTTGGAGCAGAGATCAATGACACACGAGAGGCGATGGCTGCAGAACGGGGTGATCCTAAGGCGAAAAAGAAGGGAAAGAAAGAACCGGCGGCGGGTTAGAGCCGATCGGAGCGTATTTTCACCTGGCTGAAGGTAAACCGCGCGCGCCGTCTGGCCTGTTAATGTGTCGAAGGTTCAAGAAATCGAACAGATCGTTCAAAGTTTCGAACAGCACGCACCGGAATTTTTCCTGCCCAGTAGACCTCGACCCTTATCTTTCATCAGCTAGATTTGATTTCCCTAGAACGGCCAAAACGGTCCTCCACGTGCCGTCTAGATCGTGTCGAAAGGGTCGAGGAAGAAGTCGAACGTTCGCGTGCGATTCCTCGTCTTCTGTACAAACCGTTCGACGCCGCGGAACTGCTCGGAGCGATCCAGGCGGCAGTGAGCAACTCTCCGCAGGACGACTCAGCAGGAGTTTCAGAGCAGTTCGAAAAGGGATAAGACTATGGGTGCTGTAGAGCTGATTGGGTCCAGCCCGAAATTCCGGGCTGTGCTAGACGACATAAAGATGGTTGCTCCTGTGGACTGCTCCGTCCTAGTCCAGGGAGAGACGGGTACCGGCAAGGAGGTCATCGCGCAAGCGATTCACGATGCCAGCCCGCGCCGGCACCACCGGTTTGTGGCGCTCAATTGTGCCGCGATTCCAAGTGCTCTGCTCGAGAGCGAACTGTTCGGGCATAAACGAGGCGCCTTTACGGGCGCCGTCACTGAGACCATCGGACGATTTCAAGCGGCTGACCGGGGCACGCTGTTTCTG
>DASYBJ010000507.1:0-2707 GCA_036500845.1 Acidobacteriaceae bacterium | reverse complement strand
GGCGCTCTCCTCTTCGCGTTTTTGACAGCCTGGCTCGCGTCTTCTTTTCCAATGCGCCGTCCGTCGCGCTGATCTTCCGGGTGCCGAGTTGTTCTCTTCTGCTCTGGCGAACAGAGACTGTCAAGCACTCATCCCGGGATCCCATTCGCTCGACCAGCCAAGGTGACAATGCATGAGAAAGAATAGACAGAGTCGCCTTGAAACTTTGGCTCTTGAATGAAACGCGAGATCTGGGCCACCCGCGGAAAAAGCAGATCCCTCGGCTTCGCTCGGGATGACAGTCCTATTCCGATCCCTGACCCCTGGTCAGTCCCAGAGACCTGGGTCTATTGGGGTGAACGTCCGCAGCCTACCACCCTGGATCGCGTTCAACGTCAGCCAGCTCCGCGCCACGCTCCACCGACAGCGCAAATTCGCCCTCCCACCGTGCAATGACGACACTTGCCAAACAATTCCCCACCACGTTTACAGTGGTTCGGCCCATGTCCATCAGGGCGTCGACTCCTAGCAGGAGGGCGATCGTATCGACCGGCAGTTGGAAAGTGGATGCAGTGGCCATCAGCACCACCAGGACCGCACGGGGCACACCGGCGACCCCCTTGCTGGTCAACATTAGCGTAGCCAGCAACATCAGCTGACGGCCCCAAGTTAGATGGATTCCACCCGCTTGCGCCATGAAAACAGCGGCCAGAGACAAATAAAGCGTAGAGCCATCCAGGTTGAAGCTATAGCCAGTCGGGATCACAAAAGCAACAATCCTATGCGGCACTCCGAGTTCTTCCATATGCTCCATCGCAATAGGAAGCGCGGCCTCGGAGGTACTTGTGGCAAATGCGATCGCCGCAGGTTCAGCAACAGCGGTTAGAAACCGTCTTATTGGTACGCGCGCGAGCAAAGCCGCCGGCAGCAAACCGATAACGATGAAGACCCCAATTGCCGCATAGAGTGTTCCGAGCAGTTTGGCCAAGCCGACCATGACGCCTATGCCAGCGTGCGCAACCGTATAGGCCAGCGCAGAGCCCACCGCCACGGGAGCAAAGTACATGATCAGATTTGTAAACTGGAACATCGTCGCAGTCAGCGATTGGATAACGTCCAAGAGCGGTCTCTTCTTTTCATCGCTTAATCTGCCGAGTGCCACGCCGAATAGGACTGCGAAGACGGCCACCTGCAGGATCTGATTCTCGACAATGGATTTCGCCAGGTTCTCAGGAAATACATGAAGTAGAAACTCGTCCCACTCCAATTGCTGCGGCTGTTGCGCAGGATTCCCTGCGACCTGGGGCGATGGGCCACTCGCCTTTATCGCCGTCATGCCGACGCCGGCCTTGCTAATGTTGATTGCCAGCAACCCCACGGCCAAGGCAATGGTGGTCAATATTTCGAAATAAACCAGGGATTTGAGGGCCAGACGGGGCACCTCGCGGGAATCACCATGTGCGGCGGTTCCCGTGATGAGCGTTCCCAGGATCAGAGGCGCTACGATGGTCTGAATCAGGCGAAGAAATATCGCGCTGAATACGTGCAAGTGCAAGGCAAATGCCGGCGCTGCCAAGCCTATCTCGACTCCAGCGAGCATCGACCACAAGATCCAGGCTGTCAGCGATCGCCTTCGAAACGCCCAAAGCGCAAGCAAGATGAGTGCGGCTGCGCGGAATCCAAGCGCGAGTCTGCTCGCAAAGGACGCCGCATGCGCATAACCCAGGAGTGAGGTGACGATCCCGGCGCCGTACAGAGCCGCTCCGAGCCCCAGCGCATATTTCGTTGAAGTATCCGCTCGTTCGCGATCGTGCAAAATCGGTGTCTCCATCTGTAGCCGCTTGATGATCTGCTGCGATCATACTCAACGGAAGACCAAGCCCTCGAGGAACCGGCGCTTCGCTCTTCAATGAGGCCGCGGTGCATCCACCGCGGAAATGCCGTCATCCCGAGAGGATGTGACTCTATTCGATTTTTGCGCCTTTTGGGCGTCTAAGCTCTTTATTTTCAGTATCTGTTTTTGTGCTAAATCAAAAAAGTCACACGCTCCGAGAATGACACCGGGCGTTAGGAATGCCTGCGTCTTCCCGGCGTTCGGCCCCCCCGATACGTCGTGGAATTCACTTCGAGTTCCGGCCAGAGGATACGCGCAAAATGACTTTGGAAGGCCGTATTGGACACAAACTGTCTGCCAGTCAGGCGCGTGTTGCCCAGCGGAAGAGTTCCGCCGAATGTGCTCTGGACATTCAAACGCCCCCACCCCTTCTCGACCAGGAAATTCGGTGTAAGCGCATCGCTCTTCTGCCCATTCTGATAGCTACCTGTCGCGATGCTGGTTCCAATTTGCGCGGACACGGCGAAGTTACCGTGCTGCTCATTTCCACTGGCGAGCCGATATTTGAAAGCAAAAGAGGTATCACCGAATCCATCATGGAGCTTTGGGTCGTTATGGATCAGATACGGCGTGGCTCCAAACGTGAGCTGAAGTTTTCCAAATGGGACGAACTGTATTCCTCGCGGCCCACCTGCGGTCACAAGAGGGTGTCCACTGGGCAGAAGCTTCCGGGAAACGTCGTAGATGGGAGCTTCCTCCAGGTTGGCGGAAGCGGTGATCAATGGAGTTACCCAATGCGGTTGGCTGGAGCGAGTAATGGTCGCTCGATCGAGCCATGAAAGGTGAGTTGGCTCTTGGGCCTTGGCCAGGGTTCCCCAGAGGATTGTTACCCCC
>DASYBJ010000506.1:0-16988 GCA_036500845.1 Acidobacteriaceae bacterium | reverse complement strand
TGAGAGTCTCAATGTCGCAAAGAGTGTGGACGAACTTGTAACCGGGCACGCGAACCTTGTTGGTTGCGAGCCCATAAAACATGAAAGCGTCATCGGAGTCAGGGCTGTGGGCAATCGTAATTTCCCGCACCTTGGAGGGTGCAGGTTGAGAATCGGGCCTGGTGTCTGCCTTTTGCTGCATGAGTCTGGGAACCAAACAGTCCTTTCCTGGTGAGCAAGTGGTGCGTGTTAGTGACCTGTGGAGGGATCCGAGTGCCTAGAAGCTAAGCCGCAAGCTTTAGGATTGACCTTTGAGCGACTGCCCGTGAAACTTATCCCCTCCAAACTTATCGAAGACGCGGGCACAAGCAGCAGCAGCCACCACCTTGATAGCGTCTCCTAAGAGAAACGGCGCAATGGACTGGCTAACAACAATCAAAAACGGCGCGCGTGAGACTATCCCGAGCCAAGTCGCTCCTAAGATCAGAATGAAAATACTTGCAACAGCGGCCCCGGCGACAGCCGCAGAGATACCTCGCCGTGGGAGGCGATATAGATAGCTCGCGATTGCTGCCGCAAAGGGATAAGAAAGAAGGTATCCGCCAGTCGGACCGAGCAGCTGGGCGACTCCACCCGGGCCGTGCGGACTGAAGACGGGCAGACCGGCAGCCCCTTCTGCGAGGTACAACGCCAAGGAGGCGAACGCGGCGCCAGGCGATAGGAGCAATCCGATCAGGAGCACAGCAAATGTTTGCATTGTTGCCGGAATTGGCGTGAAGCTCAATGGCAAGGATACATGTGCGCAGAGTGCAACCAGACCGGTTGACGCGAGAACAGCGGCTGGTGTCCGCCATCCCAGGCGGACCGCCGTGCTTTGAGAAACGCTGGCTTGCTTGACTAGAATTTCTGCCATCTTGCAATCTCCGTTACGTGCGGGGTCTTTCGTGAGTGCGGGTCGTTGCTGTGATCCTAGAACTTTTGCTTGCTGGCTCGAGCGCGCTCTCTCCATGCCGTGACTGTTCTTGCTCAAAATTTCCGGCGCTGGCCTTGCTTGCTCGAGCGCCGTGTCGCCGGACGTGACGAGCGACCGATACTCCCGCCCAAAGCAGAGCACACATACTTACGATAAAGGCAACAAACAAAAGCAGCATAAACAAAGTCTGAAGCGGAACCTCAGGAAGAATAACAAAATCCCCGGTTTACTTCAGATTCCCGAAAAGCCAGTCCAGGTATGGTTCGCTCCCACCTTGAACCTCGAGCACAAGAAACTCCGGAACAGCGTACGAGTGAAGCTCAGCGACGGCCTTCTCGACTTCCTTCACGCGCGCCGAGCTGGTCTTGATGACTAGAAGGATCTCGATCGCCGATTCCACTTTGCCTTGCCACCGGTAGACGGATTGCACGCCGGGAACCAAATTTACGCAGGCGGCTAATTCGGACTCAACGAGGACATGGCTGATGCGATCTGCTTCCGCCCGATCACCGCACGTGGACAGAATGATGCGAACAGCTGCGCCTTCTTCATGCATCAAAAGAGATATCCAACGATTTAAGGAGTTCTGCCGTCTTAAGGACTCGCAGCACTTTCCCGAGTATACCGGTTTTACAACTTAAAGCAGGCGTCGGCCAGATCCGTTTCGGCGAGAGCTCCAGATCAAGATTGGCTCCGCCTTGCCGAGGTATGCTGTACGAGCAGTTTTAGAGATTCACGAGCTTTACCCTGTTGAGGAGAGATATGCCGACTGACATCAAATTCGGAACCTCGGGATGGCGCGCCGTCCTCGCAGACGAATTCACATTTGCCAATGTTCGCCGGGCCGTCGCCGGCATCGCGAAGTACGTTTCTTCGCAACCAATGCAGGGGGGAGCGCATCGTGTGCTGGTGGGCCGTGATCCGCGCTTTTTGGGTGAATCCTTTGTCGCGGAGGCTGCTCAGATATTGTTGCGCTACGGCGTGACGCCTGAGGTCATTCCGGAGCCGGCTCCGACCCCGGCGATTGCGTATGCCGTTCGCCAGCGCAAAACCAGTGGAGCAATCAACTTCACCGCTTCGCACAATCCTCCGGAGTACAACGGGATCAAGTTCTCCACGCCCGATGGCGCGCCTGCATTGCCAGACGTTACTGGCCAGATAGAAGCTGCGATTCGGGGCCTCACCGCTGATGAGGAGAAACCGGCGAAGGCGGAGGGCAAGAGCACCGAGGTTCACGTCAAGCCCGATTATCTGAAGCGCCTTGGCGAGCTGGTCGACTTCGGCGCGATTCGTAAGGCGCGTCTAAAGATTGTCTTCGACCCTTTCTGGGGGGCGGCGCGTGGCTATAGCTCGGAAATCCTCCGTAGCCACGGCATCGAGGTTGAAACGGTTCACGATTACCGCGACGTGCTCTTCGGCGGTCACGCTCCGGAGCCAGACGACGCGCTGCTTGCCGATTGCAGGGCCAAGATGAAGGAGATCGGCGCCCACCTCGGGATTGCCACGGATGGCGACGCGGACCGGTTCGGCATCGTTGACCGTAATGGCTGGTTTGTCCAACCGAACTACATCATCGCTCTCCTTTTCGAGTATCTGGTCGAGACGCGAGGTTGGAAGAACGGCGTAGCCAAATCGGTCGCTACCACCAACCTGATTAACAGCATCGCTCAGCACCATGGTGTGAAGCTCTATGAGACACCGGTAGGCTTCAAATATATCGGCGAGCTGATCAACCAGGACGCGATTGCAATCGGCGGTGAGGAGAGTGCAGGGCTCACCATACGTGGCCATGTTCCTGAGAAAGATGGCGTGCTGGCGGGCTTGCTCGTTGCCGAGATGCTGGCCTCTCGCGGCAGCTCATTAGAGGAGCAGCTGAAGCAGGCATTTGCCAAGTATGGTTCCTATTACCCCGTACGAGAGAACTTCCACTTGACCGAGGATGCCAAGCAAAAGTTCACTGAAAAGATAAAGGGTGATCCAAAGGAGCTGGACGGTCGAAAAGTGAGCCAGGTTGTGAGGACTGACGGCCTGAAGCTCATCTTGGAAGACGGCTCTTGGGTATGTTATCGCCTCTCTGGAACCGAACCCGTTGTGCGTGTGTATTCTGAAGCGCGCTCCGAGAACGATGCTGAAGCGCTGAACAAATCAGCTCAAGCTTGGGTGCTGCAATCGTAGTTTCCAAGTCATTTGGTGAGAGAGCATAGGGAGATTCGGTGAAAGTCGCGAGCATTGCAGATAAACCTTCAACTCTGGCCGCACGGCTTGCTCAGTTGATCTATCAATGGCGGCGGCGTGCGGCAACCGTGATCGCCATTGCCATTGCCGCATTGCTCGGCTATCACGTCGTCTTCGGCGCCAATGGCATTACCGTCTACCAGCAGAAGCGCCAGGAAGACCGGGCCTTGCAAAAGCAGATTCTCGAACTACAGCAGGAGAATGGTCATTTGAGCGATCACGTCCAGCATCTCCGGACTGATCCGGACGCCATCGAACACGAGGCGCGGATGATTCTCCGCTACGCGAAGCCGGGCGAGGTGATCTACGAACTGAACGAGAAGACCTCTTCCGGCCCTCCAGCGAAATAAATCCTCCACCAGCGCGTTCTATGGCGCCGCGTATCAGCGGGACCTCGTGGGCAGGGGCAGTTAACACTATTGGGACGACAGCGACGGGAGTCAATTTTCTCGGGATCTAGAAGCGAGGAGCGACGAATATCGAGTATCTTCGAGCGACGAGCGAATCTACGCCGTACTCGAGGAAGAGTGGAGCAAAGCGCATTGAGGCGGGGAGAGAAGGAGCTACTCCTTTTCGGCCAGTTCCGGAATCGATGTGACTCGCGATTGTCGGGTCTCGATCGGTATCAGAAACCTTAGCGGAGACCTCACGATTTCGAACAACAGGAATCGCAGTAGTTGAATCTGCTCCTTGCCGCGGACGTCGTAGGCCCGCAGAGCCACGAAAGCCGCTATGAAAAAGCTGACGCTGAGGTTCAAGACGAAGGTCACGCCGATGCCGGCGACTGCGTAGTAAAACCAATCATGCCCGAAGGAGCTGGTGCCGTAGCGCGCGGCGGCTAGAGCAAGCGTCCCTGTCGAAAGCGTGACGTGGCGAACGTCCATCGGAATGCCAAAGAAGCGGGCAACCACGGGAACAAACCCGAGCAAAAAACCTAGGATGACGCTTGTGCTCCAACCGGCAAGATTGAGTTCGATCCACTGGGAGATACGTTGCATGCTGCGCTCTCCTATCCGGATCCCGAAAGGGTGCTGGGAAATCGCCGCCGGGATGCGATGGTAGACGGCAAAGTTCTCACACCAGCCTCCCATTAAAGCAGCCAGCCAGAGAATCACTCCGGTGATCGCGGCGAAGAAAATCGTGCCGGAAGTGAAAGGGTGGAGCGTCTGATAAACATGCTTCGCGCTTTCGGGCGCGAGATAGGACTCGGAAAACATAACCCTCCACAGACGCTCCAAGGCAATGGCCCCGGAACATACCGCAAGCACATTCGCCACCGCGGCTGCCAATTGAGTACGGGTGATGTGCGCGGTAAAATCCGAGATCTTGCTCCAGCGCGCATACCCGCGGTTACGGCGCACAATGCCGGCGAATGTGGCTGCTGTCGCCGAGGGCTGCTTGGTCGCCAATGCGAGGCCAAAGACCTGGAGCAATATAAAACTGATGGCGTAATTCAAGCTGCTGAAAAAACCCTCGACAAAGAGCGGGTAGTGCTCGTCCACGATCCGCATCTTGATTGCGGCGGTCAACACCGTGAGCAGCCCACCGCCGAAGGCCGCCATCCACATCTGCCAATACTCTCTTGTGGAAAGGGCAATGTAATGTTCTCCGCTATGACCCGTACGCTCCACGGTCTTGCGCGCGAGCAGATTAAGGTTCTGTATCAGCAAGGAGCGCAGGCTTTTGTCTTCCAGGCATCCTTGGATGAGCTCATTCAGCAACACGCGGACGGCGCCCGAGCGCTCCATTTCCGGCGCGATGCTCGTGGATATAGGGCTCGGCACTCGGGGCAGGGCAGAGACGGGGAATTCCAACAGGTCTGCGAGATGGCCCATCCGCGTCAGAGCAAGTTCTATGCTTCGCAAATCGAGCACAAGATCCGCGCTGACGCCTGAGGTTTCCATATTTCGATGGACGAGATCGAGTTCCTCCCGGCAGCGGACAACACACGCCTTCCATTCCGCCAATCGCGGAACGGTGGATGCGGCGTCTGCCTGCACCAGACTTTCAGTGGTGAAGATAAGGTGGTAAAAGGCCGAGGCTTCTACATCGGAGCCGGCGCCGCGTTCGCGCATGGCTGCGGTCATACCGCGGCCCGCTGTCCGCGTAGCTAAAAGGCACAGTGCCTGCCGCAGATCGTGCTGCACGCGACCGGTCGGCTTCGGCGAGCCGTCAGCTCTGGACGGCGAAGGCCACAACAGATCGCGAAGACGCTCGAAAAGATAGTCGGGAAGTGTAACGAAGCGGTCGACATCACGATTGGTGGCGAAGAGCGACAGCATCAGTCGAGACATATCCGTCTCGGCGCGTGCAGAAGGCAAGAAACGCTGGACGATACGCCGTAAACCTTCTGACAAGACTGCGTGATGGGCAGGCAAGCCACCCTCTGCGCACAGAGAAACCGAATTGAGGCCCGAAAGCATCGACTGGAACGCTTCTTGGAAGTCGATGCGGAGCAGGTCATCATGCTCGAGCAGCCGGATCCAGCGAATCAGGCGCACAGTGAAGGCGCGCTCATTTGAAGTAGTCCAAATCACCAGAAAAAGCCGGCCAAAGCTTATCGCTCGTCCTTGCTGAGAGCCGGCTGCGATGAAAGCTTTGGTCCGGGCGCGAAGCTCATCGTCCACCCGCACAAACGCCGGTCGCTGTTGTGACCGTTTCTGCAGCCGCAGAAGCTTTCGGATAGAGCGAGAGAATTTCACATAGCCTCGGCGTATCGCCTTCCGGGCGAACTCGTCCTTCGCGCGGACCAAACTGACTAGGGCCTGAACACTACGTTAAACGCGGCCTCGTCGATATCGATAACGAGAATGGTTACTTCTCTTTTAGGTTAGCGCGGCGAGCCCATTCGAAAAACGGACGGGAAGCATGAAGAGGTAATCTTAAGATGCCTGGACAGGCCTTAGCTCGTCGATGGCCACCGACAAGGCTCGCCCTAGTTCCTGCTGTTTGGTTTCATCAAGCTTCGCGCCGCCGACGGTCAGGTAAAAAACATCGATGGCGATTTCTCCTTCCGTATCGATCAGCGCGACTTTGATGTTGCAATTGTGTACGGCAAGGGTTGTGGCGATTCGCCTCAAGAGACCCGGGGCATCTTGAGCAACGACCTGCAGCAGGGTGCTGTGTGTGGACGAGCTGTTATCGAACTCGGTGCGCGTTGCTACTTGAACCATCGCTGCGGAGCGTGGGGTGAGGCGCCGCCGCCGCAGGAGCTCCTCGATCGGGATCTTATTGGAAACAACATCCAGGATGTTCTCTTTGAAACGGTCCTTCTCCGTGGGGTTGAGCTCAAGGGTGTGGAAAGGATCAGAAAAGTGGAAGGTATCGACGATAATGCCAGCGTCATCGGAAAACGCATCCGCTTTGAGAATGTTCATCCCCCAGACGGAGAGCACGCCGGCTATATCCGCGAAGAGCAAAGGACGATCGCGAGTGACCAGTGTGAGTTCGTATAGTTGGCGATGACTGCGCAAGCTCAGTTGCGCGCTGGAGCTGTCCAACTTGAGCGCCATTAGGAAGTGATCGCGAATTTGCTCCGGTTGGCGAGTCTGAAGATACCGCTGGGGCAGTCCTTCCAGGAAAGTACGGAGCTCGGTCGCACGATCTGGAACAAGGGTGAGAATGCGTTTGAACAGCGTAGGGTCGACTGCGGCACGGTAGCGCTCTTCGTCCACACTCCGGTCGATGAAGTTCGAGGTCGCGATATAGAGCTGCCACAGATTGTCCGCCTTCCAAGGCGTAAGCGCATCCGGGTTAACAGCCTTGATATCGGCATAAGTCATTAGGCAGAGCATCTTCAGGCTTGTTTGCGAAGCCATCTTCTCGGCGAAACCGCGCACCGTCTCGGTGTCAAAAATATCCCGGCGGAGCGCGACTGACATCTCCAGATGGTTGCGGATGAGCCGGCGCACCATGTCGCGTTCTTCCGAGTCGAGGTCCAGACGCGCCAAAAGGCTATCGGCAAGCTCGACGCTCGCAACCGTATGGTCCCCGGTCCTTCGAGCCTTGCCTGTGTCATGCATCAACAGAGCGAGGAAGAAGAGGTCCAAACGGTCGATCTCAGCGAGAAGAGTTGCAAAGCGCCGCTCCCAGGGCGCATGCGGTTGACGTAAAGCGTGTACATTGTCGATTACCAGAAAGGTGTGCTCATCCACCGTGTACCGGTGATACGAGTCGCGGATCACCAACGAATCGATTCCATGAAATTCCGGAATGAGCAGTTCGAGGATTCCCAGTGCATGCATCGTCCGCAGGGCGTGGGCAGCATGCGGACCCAGGAGGATTTCGCGCAACCGGTTCCATAGGAATGGACCCTCCGGCAGGTTTACGTCCAACACGGGGAGCGCATCCGCAAGGCGGTCTTCTGCGTTTTGCGTTAACCGGTAACCATGCGCAGCGATGATGGTGAAAACGCTAAGAATGCCCTCGGAATCGGTAAGAAATGCACTATCGGAGATGTCGATGCGCCCGTCTTCGAGGATGAAATCGGTTCCCGCAATCGGCGTCCGTTTGCGGCGGAAATGCTTGTAAAAGGACCGCCGCGCAGGCGGCAATGCCTCCATGAGCAGCATGGCCCGGCGGTAGATCGTTCGAGCATGACGGAAGTACGTGCGCATCCAATAAGCGGGGTCCGACGTACCCTTGGTTTCCAGTCCAATGCTGCGGGCGGCGGCCTCATCCTGCGCCTGCCAGTCCAGCGTATTTTCGTCCCGGCCGTTCCGCAGGTGCAGAAAACAACGCGTTGCGCTTAGAAAATCGAAGGCTGCAGCAGCCTCCTCGTTGCGGACGGCATAGAAGGAGTTTGCCGGGAAAGAAGGCCAGCTCTTGTACTCACGAACGTGGTTCAGCAGGCTAAGCCAGTGGGCAAGGTGGTAGTCTCGAAGCCCTCCGGGACACTCCTTCACGTTCGGTTCCAAATGAAAAATCGTATCGCCATACTTTTTGTGGCGCGCGCGGGAGAGCTCGGCGATACGGTGCGCGATGTCGTTCCAATCCCGCATCACAAATCCGGGAATTGTCTGCGTTTGTAGCGTTTGAAAAGGGGCGTAGTCTCCCGCCACGAACCTACGGTCGAGGAGCGACAGCGTGAATTCGAGATTGTTAGGATCGTAGCGGTCGCATTCCTTCAACGAACGAGTCGCGGGGCTGGCACGTAGGCCAATGTCCCACATTGCCTGGTTGCAATTGCTGATGATCTCCTGAAAATTCCGTTCGACCTGTTCGTCGGCGCAGAGATACAGGATGTCAACATCTGAAAAGGGGAAGAGTTCCTTACGACCGAACCCCCCTATCGCAACTAGGGCAACTCCCGACCGAACCGCCGCGCCAGTCATCAGCAGCCAGAGCTGTTCGCAGACATTGTCCACGATCAGAGCTCTCCGGCGCACGGCCATAGAGCCATCGCCGGTCCGTTGGAAGGTCTCCCACGTGCCGGTCATCTCGCTCTGGTAGTGCTGCCGAATTTCCGGCACTGATGTAAATACTGGCTTCATCTCGACTATGAAGTAGACTGTCCCCCGAGCTGATATGGACTGAACGTTGTTTCTGGCTTATGTATTCCATTTTCGTGATCCCGGCCCTGCTTTGCCGGGATTTATCAGGAACACTTCGACAGAGCCGGCTTCCCCAAATCAACGTGACTGCGAGATCGGAGTAAAAGTATGCGTATAGCTGCCGCGTCTGCGACAACCGACCGATGGATGCTTCACCTGAAGCACGCCCTGCGGCGCGCGATAGTGTGGCCTGTGGAGGGGTGAGAGCCTAAGAGGCCGCTCACCCTTCGCGGGGGAGCTGTTTTTATAGAGCCGACAAACCACGTTCCTCGTTGCGGATCCGAATGGCTTCATCGATCTTAGAAACGAAGATCTTGCCATCGCCGATCTTGCCCGTCCGCGTGGAGCTGATAATTGCTAAGACAGCTTTCTCCAGCAACTCGTCCGGAACCACGGTCTCGAGCTTGATCTTGGGCAAAAGGTCAACCGTGTACTCGCGGCCACGATAGAACTCGGTGTGACCCTTCTGGCGTCCGTGTCCACGTGCTTCGAGAATCGTCATCCCCTCCACACCGATTTCAAGCAGTGCGTCCTTAACGGCGTCGAGTTTGGATGGCTGAATGACAGCTTCAATTTTTTGCATAGTTTGAATCTCAAGGTAGCAAAAGTCTGGCTGCGTGTGGAGCGTTTCGTTAAGAAGCGCTGTGGCTCCGTCAGATTTGGCGCGCGAAAGCAGCATCCGCGCCCCTCCTCGTTCCGCCACAGCGTTCCGGGCTAGGCTGCCCAATCATAACCCTCCTCGCCATGCTGGCTAATATCCAGCCCTTCTGTCTCCTGCTCGCGCGGAACCCGAAGCCCGATTGTGAGGTCCACCACTTTCAGCAAGACCCAGGTACCTACTCCGGAGAGCACCCACGCGATCGCGACTCCCGCTATTTGGTATAGGACCTGCACCCAGCGGCCGTCGACCGCCCCTGAGGGCAGGACGTTCCCTTGCGGATCTTTGAAGATCGGATTGATGGCGTTTGTGGCAAAAAAGCCGGTCAGCACGGCTCCCAGCGTGCCTCCCGCGCCGTGAACTCCGAAGGCGTCTAACGAGTCGTCGTAGCCGAACCGCTCTTTGGCGAAAGAGACCATGAAAAAGCAGCAAACGCCAGCGCACAAGCCGATAAGAAGCGCCGGCATAGGCTGGACGAAGCCGCTCGCTGGAGTAATGGCGACCAATCCGGCCACGGCTCCGGAGATACCTCCCAAAGCGCTGGCCTTGCCGTTCCTGATCAACTCTGCCACCATCCAGCCGATCGCAGCTGCTGCGGCGCCAAATTGCGTGTTCACGAAAGCGCTCGTGGCTAGCGCGTTCGAGGAAAGGGCGCTGCCCGCGTTAAACCCAAACCAACCGACCCACAACAGGCAGGCACCCAGAAAGCTGAGCACGACGGAGTGAGGAGCCATATGCTCTTCTGGATAGCCCACCCGTTTGCCAAGATAGAGCGCGCAGACAAGGGCGGAAACACCCGATGTCACATGTACCACCGTACCGCCTGCGAAGTCCAAGGTAGGGAGTGGTCCCCCGAGAGAAGCGTTCAGCAACCCGTGTTTTCCCCAGACCATATGGGCCATTGGGTCGTATACGACGATGGACCAGAGCACGAGAAAGACCGCCATCGCGCTGAACTTCATCCGCTCGGCAAATGCTCCGGTGATCAGCGCTGGCGTGATGATGGCGAACATGAGCTGGTAGATCATGTATGTCTGGAATGGAATCGTGCCGGAATAGGCTGGATCGGGCGTGAGTCCCACGCCATGCAGAAAGATGTGATGAAGTCCCCCTAGAATGCTTGAGCCGGAACCGAACGCTAGGCTGAAGCTAAGGAAGGCCCAGCAAATAGTGATGAGAGCCATCATCGCAAAACTCTGCATCATCGTAGAGAGCACGTTTTTCTTTCGAACCAGGCCGCCATAGAACAATGCCAACCCCGGCCCGGTCATCATGAGGACGAGCGCGGAGCTTACCAGCATCCAGCAGTTATCAGCACTCGCTTGAGCAGCAAGAGCGGTTTCCTCCAGTCTTGCGATACGTTCCGGAGAGACCGGAACGACCGCGTTTCCGGACGGTGCAACTGCACGGGCGGAGAAAACCGCACAAAAGCAGAACATGAGGATGAACAGCAGCTTCTTACAAGAAAGGCGCATACAACTCCAGTCGATGGCTGAGGCCCCCTCCGTGTGAGTCACGCAAAGCCTCAGGCGCGCTGAGTTTTACGGAACTGCGCATTCCCATTCGCGGTTACAGCACTGCAACCAGCGCCCCTCTGCGCTCACGGCGGTCTGACCGGCGCCGGCTCTGCCGAGGCGGTTTTTCAGCTGCTACCTGAGGATAACCGAATCGCCGTGGCTAAGCCGAGGCAGATAGATTCTGCAGAACAACCTTGACGGGGGTGGTCGAAGTGCTGTTCCGCGCAGTGGACGATGAACATACCTTGAAGTTACTCTGCCATATTTTTCAGAATTCGGGGAAATGGGGGTCCATGGCGGCCAGCCTGGACCTCCGTCCACTTTCGTGCTCAGCTGCGGCGTCTTGAGCTGCCAAATCGATCGCATTCGAGCGATTCTTTGCACTTTTGGGTCAAGAAGGACGGTTATATTGAATGTATGGCTTCAGAAAATCACGACCGATATCTATTCGGCACGCTGGATTCAAGCGCAAAGAATCAGCAGAAGGTCCAGGAGATCACATTCGGATACGACCAGCCTGAGGGCGTGGTCATGACGTCGCTCGATTTCGCGGTGAATTGGATTCGCAAAAACTCGGTTTGGCCTATGACGTTCGGCTTGGCCTGCTGTGCGATCGAGATGATGTCGATGGGCGGCGCCCGTTTCGATGTCGCGCGGTTTGGAGCGGAGGTCTTCAGGCCTTCTCCGCGCCAGTCGGATCTAATGGTAATTGCCGGGCGTGTCTCGCAAAAGATGGCTCCTGTCATCCGCCGGCTGTACGAACAGATGCCGGAACCCAAATGGGTGATCTCCATGGGCGCTTGTGCGACCTCTGGTGGTGTCTTCAACAACTATGCACTGGTTCAGGGAGTAAACCAAATCATCCCGGTGGACGTCTATGTCCCTGGCTGCCCCCCGCGGCCGGAACAGTTGATTTACGCGATTACGCTACTTCAGGAAAAAATACAGCGAGAAAAGGGCAGCCTCCGGCGGACTCTTAATCTCGGCTAGATCGTTTTAATTGTAAAGAATGCACCATTTGTAGTAATTTGGGCCGGCGCTGCTCTCGCTTTGTCAAAGCCTGAGTTCTGGTTCCCATTCGGGTCGGGCGCTATCGTCGTTACTGATATGGTGCCGTTCTTCTCCTGTTAAGGTTCTTGGCAACTCCTTGGAATAAATGTGTTCTAACCTCGAATATGTTGTACTCTTTGGGTTGCTTTTGCTCTCGCATGACGAGGGATCATAGGGCTTTCGCGGTAAACCGGATCGCAAAGGCGTGGCCCGGTGGCTTTTCTGTATGACTTTTGATGTTTAAGTATGTTTGCGGAGGATAGACGCATGGAATCTAGCCTGTTCAGTTCGCTGAGCAGAATTCTGGTTGTGGCATGTGCAGTGGGGGGACTAGGTGCTTCCACGCTCTTCGCTCAGAATCCTGCCGGTACGGCTGCAAAACCCCCAATTTCTTCAGAGCCGTCGGCTTCACGCATCGACGTGTTTACAGGATATTCCTATCTGGCGCCGCACGGTTCCGTCACCGTTCCCGGTGGTTCAAGCATCGGCGTGACCGGTCCGGTTTCGTATTCTTCAATCGATTACGGTGCGATCGGAAGCGTCAATTATTTCTTCAACCGCTACGTTGGCGGTCAGATCGAGGTCGGTGTTCATCCCGATGGGCGTAACGATGGAGCCACCACAACTTCAGCGGGTCTTGTCTTCCGTTACCCCTGGGAAGAAATCACCCCATTCGTGCACGGCGAAGCAGGAGCAGTCCGGCTCGGCGGTCCCGTCCATGAGCCTTACACCTGGGGCCCTGCGCTGACGGTTGGCGGCGGCATGGATTACGACCTGCCGTTCTTCAATCATCGTATAGGGCTGCGTCTTTTCCAGGCCGATTTCCAGTATTTCCATGTGAACTTTGGACCGCAACCGCCATACCCAACAGGGGGACGCGCCAACCTCAAGGTGGCCCGTGTGAGCAGTGGTCTGCTCTTCCACTTCGGCAGTATCACTCCGCCGCCTCCTGTGACCTATACTTGCACCGCGAGTCCTGATTCCGTTTATCCCGGCGACCCGGTCACGATTACTGGTACAGCCACCAATCTCAATCCTAAGAAGACCACTACCTACAGCTGGACTGGCACAGGCGGCGTCAATGTGAAGGGCGACACCGCAACGGCAACCGTCGACACCGCAACCCTGAGCCCAGGCAGCTACACTGTCACCGGACACGTTTCCGAAGGTCAGAAGCCCGGTCAGTTCGCCGATTGCACTGCGAACTTCACCGTCAAGCAGTTTGAGCCGCCTACCATCAGTTGCTCGGCCAATCCGACCACGGTCCAGCCGGGTGGAACTTCCACGATTACCTGCCAAGGTGTGAGCCCGCAGAACCGGCCTTTGACCTATAACTACAGTGCTTCCGCAGGTCAGATCAGCGGCACGGGCAACACAGCAACTCTGAACACGGCCGGAGCCCCGACTGGTCCGATTACCGTAACTGGCACCGTCCAGGATGACAAGGGACAAACGGCTAGCGCGACGACTACTGTCAACGTTGAAGCACCGCCGCCGCCGCCGCCAGCCCCGAAGACGAAGCAGCTTTGCTCGATCACATTCGATCGTGACAAGCGTCGTCCGGCACGCGTCGACAACGAAGCAAAGGCTTGCCTCGATGACGTCGCTCTCAACCTGCAACAGCAAGCAGATGCAACCGCTGTGCTGGTTGGGGAAGCCGCTTCTGACGAAAGGCACGCCGACACGCTCGCAGCTCAGCGCGCCGTGAACACGAAGGACTACCTGGTGAAGGAGAAGGGTATTGATGCTTCCCGGATCTCGGTACGCACCGGAACCCAAGGCAACAAGGAAGTCGAGAACTACCTGGTGCCTGCGGGTGCGAACTTCGATAACGACGTGACCGGCACAACACCGGTCGACGAAAGCAAAGTGAAGGTGCAGGCTCGTACTGCACCTGCACGTCGCCACAGAAAAGCGGCGCAGTAGATACCGCTTTCAGGGCATTAAGGTGACCGGTTAGTACCCGGTCACCTTTTTTATTGCTTGACCGCATCTGTGTTGTAGTGAAGCCTAGTACAGGGCAGAACGCAGATACCCCCCTGAAGCAGAAGGCAATGACTCAATTCAATCGAACGAGACTCCTCTCCTCCGTCTTGGTTTTTGGCTGCCTTGCCTTTCAGCAAGGCCTCGCGGAGGCTCACGCGTGGCTGCCGGTAGGTCCGGACGGCGGAGATGCACGCAGCTTTGCTATGGACCCATCCAACCCCAACCACCTCTTCCTGGGGACGATCAACAGCTGGATCTACGAAACACAGGATGGCGGTTCATCCTGGCGGCGCTTGGCGAAGCTCTCCAAAAGCGACGATCTGATCCTCGACAACATTCTCGTGGATGAATCGGACCCCAAGACCTTACTCGTCGGGGCATGGGTCGTCGACCATCCCGATGGTGGTCTATTCATCAGCCACGATACGGGTAAGACCTGGACCTCAGTCGATGCGATGAAGGGCCAATCGATCCGAGCGCTCTCGCAGTCGGCCTCCAACCCGAGAATGCTCGTGGCCGGTACCCTCAGAGGCGTCTTCCAAAGCGACGACGATGGTGTTCAATGGAAGCAGATCACCCCACCGGGCAGCACGGAGCTTCACGAAGTGGAGTCGATTGCGATCGATCAGAAGGATCCGAAAACCATCTATGCTGGCACCTGGCACCTGCCGTGGAAGACAACCGACGGCGGGACTTCCTGGCACAACATCAAGCAGGGACTGATCGATGACTCCGACGTCTTCTCGATCATCATCGACCCGCGGCAAACCAACGTGGTCTACACCAGCGCTTGCTCCGGCATTTACAAGAGCGAGAACGGCGGTGAGAACTACCACAAGATTCAAGGCATCCCTTCGACCGCACGCAGAACGCGTGTGCTGATGCAAGATCCGGTCAATTCGGCAGTGGTATACGCCGGCACCACCGAGGGCCTGTACAAGACCATCGACAATGGGTCCACATGGCAGCGGATGACAGGACCGGACGTGATCATCAATGACGTCCATGTCGATCCCAAGAACCCGCAGCATGTGCTGCTGGCGACTGACCGTAGCGGCGTCCTCGAAAGCAGCGACTCTGCTGTGAGCTTCAAGGCCTCCAATGCGGGCTTTTCGGAGCGGCAGGTTACAACCCTCCTGGTCGATGCGAGTTCACCTCGCACAATCTACGTTGGTGTTGTGAATGACAAAACATACGGGGGTGTGTTCGTCTCAAACGACAACGGGGCAACGTGGAAGCAGCAGAGCGAAGGCTTGGAAGGAAGAGATATCTTCACTCTGGCCCAGGCCGCTGATGGGTCGATTTGGGCGGGCACCAACGCGGGTATCTTCCGTTGGGCCGGTACAACGTGGCAGTCGAGTGGAAAGGTCATGAAGACCGTCACCAAGTCCTCCTATGTCGTTCGTAAAGGGAAGCGCACGAAGACCGAGCAATCCCAGCTGGTTCCGGCTGGGGACTTGATCGGGCGGGTCAGCTCGCTCGACGTACGTGGCAGCCTGTGGTCCGCGGCGACTTCGCGTGGTGTCTACACGAGCAGCAATCAGGGCGCATCATGGCAGGGAGGACCCGTCTTGGCGAAGTCGGATTTCCTGATGGTCGCCGGTCACGAAACAACAGTTCTCGCCGGGCAACGGAATTCGCTGGTGCTTTCTTCCGATGGAGGAAAGAACTGGCAGCCGCTCGGCATGCCTGACCGGATGACCTTTGTGCGTGCCATGGCAATCGATCCCGATGGCGGATTCTGGGTTGCTGGCCGAGAAGGAGTTTTCTTCAGCCAGGACAATGGCCAGAGCTGGAATGCCTTATCGACTCTTCCGATCTCCGACATCAGTGGCATGACATACGACTCTGAGCTCAAGCGTCTCGTAGTCACCTCGTTCAACTCAACCTGGATCCTCGGGATCGACCCGGCGAGCCGAACTTGGAAATGGTGGGATGCAGGATGGCTCGTCCGTAACGTCCACTCCTCCGGCGGCCGTTTGGTCGCTGCCACTCAGTACAACGGAGTGGTCATTCAGCCGGAAGAAACAACAATGACCGCAGCGGTCGGTTCCCAACAGTAAGAGTTCGCCGAAAACAGTCCATAAGGAAAACATAGGCGGGCGCTCCGAGAGGAGCGCCTGTTTCTTGCGGCGAACGCGGCTCGCTCTCCTCCCGCAGGTGAAAATCGGTGATGCCACTCTTGAATGTGGGAACCTATGAACTATCACCGAACAGGCATGAAGCACCACGGCCAGGAGTGGCCCGTTCTTGTGCGGGTGTTGTTCGGCGCTAGGAATGGGAGACCACGACAGTGTGCACCAAGATGTATCCTGCTCAAGTCTTTCAACAGAACTGTAATCGGCGGTCGCAAGACTGGTTGCATCTCAGCAAGCACCAAAACCTATTGTTCTGGCGGTGATGGGTGAGATATGCAGGTTAGGGTGCCAGTCTCTGGCGTAAGCCCGCCGGCTGCTTTTCACCGAAATTCAGCGCTCGGCCGGTTGCCTCCGGTGTACACCTAATGAAGTCCGCTTCGCGCGTCAATCCGAGACACAAGTGATCCACCTGCGCGCCTTTCGAAACTCTGATCTGGACCGGCTCTATGAGCTGGACCAAGCCTGCTTCGCGCACGATATCGCCTATTCGAGAGCCGAGTTGAGGTATTTCCTTGCCAAACCAGCGTGCACGTGTTGGGTGGCGGAAGCAGAAGGAGAGCGCTTAGCTGGATTTCTCATTCTCGAGCGCGTGCGGCGCTCAGGCAGGCCTGCTGGACATATCGTAACCATCGATGTAGCACCGGAAATTCGGCGGCAAGGAGTGGGCCAACTTCTGCTGCAGGCGGTCGAAGCTGAACTGCGAGAAGAAGGTGTCTGCCTGCTGCTGCTGGAGGTGGCCGAGGATAATGCCGTCGCCCTTGCGTTCTATCATCGTTTTGGATTTCACGAGACCGGACGCATTCCAGGCTATTATGCGGGCCGCCTAAATGCGCTTGTCATGGAAAGGCCACTGTAATGAAGCCACGGCCCGCCCCCTCGATGCTCAGGGCTGTTCTACTG
>DASYBJ010000505.1:0-7638 GCA_036500845.1 Acidobacteriaceae bacterium | reverse complement strand
GGAAAAAACATTCGGCAGCGTTCCAGATCGGCTCAATGCAATGAGCGCAACGACGATATCTAACTTTCGGTCAAGACGAACCCCAATGCAGCGTAGCTCGATAATTAAGACGATCAAGATAACTCATCGATACCTTGGGCTATTTTTTGCTCCGGCGATACTATTCTTTGCGTTCAGTGGCGCGATTCTGGTATTGGGCTGGCACCAAACATCTCGCAGCAGTAATTACCTGCCCGCCCGCTGGATTGAAGAAACAGCGCAAATCCATAAAAAGCAAACGCTTGCGCTTCCCACTCCAAAACCTCAAAAGCCAATAACCGAGACAGGAGATGATCGGCCCATCCCAGCGAAGAAGGTTTCGAAAACGCCGGCATCAAAAGTTGTTCTGCAGTGTTTCCTGGTTGCGATGTCGGTCGCCCTTATCGTTACAACATTCCTTGGGATCATCATGGCTTTGCTCTACGGAGGAGATTGGCGGATTGCCACCGTGACTGTACTCCTAGGAATTCTCTTCCCGATTGCCATGACACTGCTATAGCTTCTCCCGGCATCCGAAATAAGCCATCTTTCACAAAACCGGAGCACACACGTATGTTGAATCGCACAAATATCATCGTGTCCGCAGTTCTGTTGGCAGGTTTCGCAACTTTTCTTACGGCTCAGGACGGCAAGACGGCAAAGAAGGTGACGGCGGCAGATCTTCCCACGTCAAACCTCATCAGCAAGAGCGGTCCCAGCTTTCGTGTGTCGAAGGTGAGCAAGACACCAACGATCATCATCTATGGCGATCAGCGCTTTACGGACCCGGAAAATACCGCTGTCGCTATTCCTTAAGCCGTAGAAGATGGGATTGTGGGTCGCTGGATTATTCCTTGACTTGTAGAAATTCCCCATATCAGTAGAACTCAAGGACCTCGCGAAGAGTAGGGCTCCACTGCTCCGTTTTGTTTCGGAATGCTTTCCGATCGTCTGGATTGTGGAGCGAGCGCAATGCGGTCCAGAAAGGTGTTCCTCGACCGCCTCCTGTAGACCATAGAGGTTCCGAGTCTCAGGTGAGAGCATGCAAAGTTGTGGGGTGGTCACGCTGAGGCGGCTCGCTGGGCTGGACTCGGGACCGGCCGAAAGCCTCGATGCCAATAGCGGAATGCATCTTCGAGAGTCTCGTTGAGCACGTGAATGCGAACGTCGATGAAACGCTGAACAGCGTAACGGTTCCATCTCAATCTCGCGAGCTTAACGCACCCCACAAGTTTGCATGCTCTCGAGAATCTCAGCTTGAACCTTTCCTGGATGGCATCAGTCAGTATGTGCGTTCCGTTGTCAGCAAGGTTCGTGACACTTCGCCGGTCCAACCATCCGCGGCTGCCCCGACATTCGCCGAGGTCAACCATGCTCAAACTCTCCCGAGCCCAAAGACGCTCCTGAACAGCACGAGCCTCAGCGAGCTGCTGCTGGAGGGGTTCGGCTTCTCCACGTTCCGGCCTAACCAGGAAGCAGTCTGTGAGGCGGTGACTGGGGGGAAGGATGCGCTGCTCGTCATGCCGACCGGCTCGGGCAAGTCACTTTGCTATCACTTGCCCGGATTGGCCCGCGGCGGGACCACTCTCGTGATCAGTCCACTGATTGCATTGATGGACGATCAGGTACTGAAGCTGAAGGAGCGCGGCTTCGCTGTTGAGTGCATCCATTCTGGGCGCGATCGTGATACATCCCGCCGCGTCTGTTCCGATTATCTTGGTGGCAAGTTACAGTTCCTCTTCATTGCTCCGGAACGACTCCGCGTCGCAGGCTTTCCCGAGATGCTGGCCAAGCGCAAACCCTCTCTGATCGCGATCGATGAGGCGCACTGTATCTCGCAATGGGGCCACGACTTTCGGCCAGACTATCGGATGCTGAGTCACCATCTACCAGGTCTTCGTCCTGCCCCGATCCTGGCGCTCACGGCCACTGCGACGCCACTGGTCCAAAATGACATCGCAACTCAGCTCGGTTTAGTCGAGGCCACGCACTTCATCCACGGCTTCCGTAGGGAAAACATCGGGATCGAGATCGTAGAAGTACTACCTTCCCAACGGCCACTCCTGGCGCGAGAGATATTACTCCAGGACAAGCACCAGCCAGCCATCGTGTACACGCCAACGCGCAAGCAGGCGGAAGCCCTGGCGGACCAGTTTTCCGTAGCCAGCTACCATGCCGGACTCGACGCCGAGCAGCGGCGGCGAGTGCAAGAAGAATTCATGGCTGGCAAGCAGGACATCATGGTGGCAACCATCGCATTCGGAATGGGGATCGATAAGCCAGACGTCCGAACTGTGATTCACACCGCACTGCCGGGCAGCCTGGAAGGGTATTACCAAGAGCTTGGCCGCGCTGGCCGCGACGGAGAACCGAGCCGAGCCATTCTCATGCACTCCTATGGAGATCGTCGTACTCATGATTTCTTCTTCAGTCGAGACTATCCGGATGTTTCCCTGTTGGATCGGATGTTTGTAGAACTCCATGCTGAGCCCCAGCCAAAGGAAACACTCCGCAAAGCCCTGGCGATTGAGGAAGATCTTTTCGACAAGGCTCTCGAGAAACTTTGGATGCATAAAGGTGCCGTACTCGACTTTGCCGAGAATGTGAGTCAGGGCAAAAAGATATGGCGGACTTCCTACATCCAGCAGGGCGAGCAGAAACGACAGCAGATCGATCAGATGATTCGCTTTGCGGAGAGCAATCAATGCCGCATGACATCGTTGGTCCGTCACTTTGGGGACACGACGGACAGCTCCATTGCTTGCGGCGTGTGCGATTTCTGTGCTCCGGCCAAGTGCGTTGCCCAGAGATTCCGAACGGCTACGGAAGAGGAGCGAACGGCTCTCTTTCGTGTATTGCGCAGCCTGCAATCAGTCCACTCCAAGTCAACTGGCAAGCTGTATGCGGAGCTTTATCCAGGAAACGAGATCAGCCGAGACAATTTCGAGGAAGTTCTCGGAGCGATGGCCCGGGCAGAGATCCTCACGTGTGCGGATGCTGTGTTCGAGAAACTAGGCAAACAGATCCCTTACCGCACCGTCAGTCTCACTCCAGCCGGGAGAAGTTTCGATCCGACTAGGCCCTTGGTCTTCGTCATGAAGAGTACGGCGAACCCTGTTTCCTCGAGTAAACGAAAGAAGAAATCCAAGAAGTCCAGGATATCTCCGAAAGCCGCCTCCCGGATCCAGCCCGAGCAGGTGGGAACAGGAGCGGGTGCATCCGATGCGAAGAGCCAGACTAGCGTCGAGCAGGCTTTACGAAGTTGGCGATTGAGCGAGGCGAAGCATAGAAACATCCCGGCATTTCGGATCTTTGGCGATCAGGCGCTGCGAAGCATAGTTGCGAGCTGTCCGCAAACCGACGCGGAGTTATTGGATTGCCCGGCATCGGACTGAGCATTGTGAAGAAATATGGCCCACAGATCTTTCGTTTGATTGCAGGCTCGACGTGACAATTGCGTCGGGGTAGGGGCACGACGTCCCTCGCTTGGCGGGATCCCTGAAGCACCGATGGGCCCTGGAATATCGCATATGTGGCCCGAAAGAACCGAATTGAGTGCAGCGCGACAAAAGCCGCGAAGAGCCATTCTCCTCTGCTGCAGACTGCATCTCACTCCACGGCAAGGACAACTTTCGAGGAATGAGGGCATATGTCAGCACGAAATGGTGACAAAGCGAGATTCTACAGACTTCGGAAACAGAGCTGATCTGCGAACGCGCCCGCGATCGATCCAACACTAACTGAGCTTACGGCCTGACTAAACGGTAGAATTTGTGTTACCCCGTCATAGACGGGCTTCCAGGTAGAGAGCGTCAAGAACTCGGGGGTGATGATTCGATAAGTTGTTGATTTCATGCCGCAGCAAACTAGCTGCAGCCCTGAAAACCCCAAATGCTAGTTCCCCCCGGACTGCCTATGTGGCCATCAGACGGCCATCAAGCAGAATTCACCATCTGATCAAGACGGTCGCCCACCCCCGACTTCTTGCCGCTCTCTCGTCATTGGGGTCATTTGGCGAAAGGGAGAATAAAGTACGCCAACGCCGCCGAGAGCATGACAAATCATGTAGTTGCGATGCCATCGGCTGTTGCGTCCTCAGAGGCACATCTCGCCGTCTGCAAAATCCCTGATTATCAGCCAGTAACTTGACTTACCGTACTCCATTTCCCCTCTCGTCAAGTCTCCCCGAATAGACAACGTTCCGGTACAGCTTTAGCATTTTCTTCAGTACAACTAACGTGCTGTTGCACACCAGGCGGTATTATGGACTACTTTTGGATTCGAGAGTGGCAGGCGAGACAGGGGTCGAGTTGTGACCCCGGCTGCAACAAAACATTTGCGGCGCAGTTTCGCCGTTGCTGGATCCGGCCGCACGTAGGAAGTTCTGGGTATGGAAACCATCTCGTCTACGGTCCCAGTTTTTGATCACAGTTTTCGCGTCTTTTGCGCCAAGCTCTGTTTTGCTTTTTCCATAATCCTGGAGTTGCTCCTTATCGCAGGCGCATGCAGTGTTACATGGGCGCAATCCGTTGGGGATGGGAATACAGCGGTTCTCGACCAGCACGAGGTAGCAACGGCGATATCTCCAACTGCCGCCGTGTCGCATTCTTCGGCCAAACCTCTCGAGATCAATGTGGATCTCGTGCTGATCCCTGTGACGGTAGCCGATGCCATGAATCGGCCTGTGCTCGAACTGAGCCAACGGGATTTCGGCCTGTACGACTCCGGCAAGCGGCAAGACATCAAGTATTTCTTCGCTGAAGCTGCCCCGATTTCAATCGGCCTGATCCTTGATTTCAGCAAGAGCATGGAAAACAAGATCGAGCGCGAGCGCGAAGCCGTGGTTCAGTTCTTGAACAACGCCAATCCGGAAGACGATTATTTCGCTATTGCGGTCTCAAGTAAGCCTCACCTGATCGCAGACGCAACTGATTCTCTGGACGACCTCCAGTCCAGTATCCAGGCAAAGCCTCCGGAAGGTAGTACTGCTCTTTTGGACTCGATCGCCATGGGGCTTGCGAGGATGCGTTCTGCGCATTACCAGCGCCGCGCACTTCTCATCATCTCGGACGGCGGTGACAACAGCAGCCGCTACGTGCTCCGCAATATCAAGAACCTCGTTCGCGAATCTGACGTTGACATCTATGCCATTGGCCTGTTCGATACAGCAGTATTCAAGACCTATGAAGAGTTTATGGGCAAACGGTGGCTTCGTGAGATCACCGACGGTTCAGCCGGCCACACGGTCACTGTGGAGAGGGTCGAGAAACTTCCCGAAGCCGCGGCTGAGATCAGTCGCGAAATGCGGCAGCAGTATGTTTTGGGTTACAGTCCAAGCGATACTGCCGCCAATGGCCAGTGGCACAAGGTCAAGGTGCAGATACTTTCGTCGACCGCTGAACATCCTCTTACGCCCTTTTACAAGAAGGGCTACTACGCGAGAAGCAAGTAGGGCGACGGTCCAACTACTTGCTCTTGCCGCCGAAAGTGAAGTTCACTCCCGCTATGTAGCGCCAGTTACTCTGGCTGCCATGGTTGAACGGATTCGAAAAGTTGGTAAGCAAGTAATCAAAACCTGCCGGACGAAGCTGAATGTGCTGCCCCAACGGAACGTCGACGCCACCACCGATGGCAAAGGCAAACGCATTTCCGGAAGGCGCTTTGTTAAAGCTACAAACCACCGTTACGCCACATTGCTTATAAGCACTGCCATAGAGGTTGGAGTGTGCTGCGCCGACCAGAATGTGACCAAACGGCTGTAGCATATGGGCACGTACTTTTACCTGCGGTCCGAAGAGGTAGGTGAACAGGTTACCTTGCGCTCTAAAGAGGCCGCCCTGTGGAAAGTTCGTCGATACCGGAATAGTGAATTGATTGCTGTAACTGCCGTATCCCTGGAGATCAGCTTTGAAGCCCAGGTACTGGTTGAAGTTGAAGACGTACGCACCGCCGCCGCCATTCAGGCTTTGATTCGTTGCCTTGGCGAAACCCGTGCTGGGTACATAGTGGGCATAAGAGTAATCCCCCGAAATCTCATGCCGTGGAAACTCCTGCGCCCACGCAGTCGTCCCCAGTAGTAGCGTGAATACAAAGAGGACTGCTTTCCGTTTCGCTGTCATGTCAATACCTCCTCCCTAATGAAAGAACGCTTGAACTTTATGGCCCGCTTCGACGTGCTCCAATCCTTCGTTGATCCCCTTCAGCATTCTCGGTTTACTCGAATCGAACTTAGTCACCATAGATGTAACGGATTGGTGAAATATTTGGAACTGGAAGAAGTAGCAGCCGATCAGCGGAAAAATTAACAGGCCAATCCACAGTTGGACTAACGGACTTCATGATCCAGGTGTTGCCCTCAGGGTCGTCGACGAGATAGACGTTGGTGCCATTGTTGAAGCTGAACTTCGATTTGCGGGCGATGGTTGCGGTAGTGAACGGAGCCCATTCGCCCTTTGGCATGTTCATCAGGGCAACCCAAGTCGCCTTGAGACCGCCAAACACGCGAGTTTTTGCCGTCTCAATGTCGACGTTATCGAGCAGCCACTGACGCGGCGGGTTCAGCCAAACCCTTACAACGTCATTCTGCTTCGCCAATTCGACCGGATTCATCTTATCGAAGATGGCCTGTGGCGCGGTATCGCGTCCACCCGGCGTCGAGGGGTACACCGTGGTGTTGTAGCAGGTGCCCATGATTTCGCCGTCCACGGGCACGCTGCCGATCAGAAAGATTTCCATGTAACGCACGCAGCCCACGCAGTCCGGTCCAGTGTTGCAAAACGGCTCCGACACCGTCATCAGGATCTGGCACTTGTTGGGGGGTGTATTGCATCTTGGTTGAATCCTCTTTTGCGAGTACAAATCCTGCAGCCCAATAACGAATCTGGCAGCAACCGTACGCCTAAGAAGCTGGTTTTCGTAACTATCATTTCTAGTGGTAAGCGCCGAAAAGAAGTTAGAACTCATCTCATAAATGCCTGAGTAGTATCAAAGTTGAGGCGAGGTGAAGCATCCCGAGAAAGTTTTCGACATGCCGTTCATATCGGACGACCAGGCGACGAAAGTTCTGCAACCAGGCAAATAGCCTCTCGATTTTCCAACGCCGTCTGTATCGTTTCAGCCGACGTCTATCCTGGGTCGAATTCTTTCGGGTTCGACGGTGTGGGGCGATGACTTCAATGCCGAAGAACTTTAACTCTGCGTCGAGATGGTCCGAGTCATAGGCGTTGTCGCCGATCAAGTTCTGCGGAGCGTCGGGAACAACCATCTGAAGCAAGGTGGAGGTGGCCAGGGTCACTTCGTGCGGCGTGACACTCTCGACGCAAACAGAAACTGGCAGTCCGTGGCGATCTGCGACTGCCATGATCTTTGTTCCCTTTCCACGTTTTGTCTTTCCGACCTTAGGTCCCCTTTTTTAGCGGGTGCGAAGCTCGCGTCGATGAAGGCCTCTCGAACATCAATTGCATGACTTGCGGCGAGTGGTTCTGTCGCGATAAGGAAGTCAGAGTAGAGAAGGGCTGATGTGTGAGAGTTGGTTATGCAGCTAAGGAGTGAAACTGCTGTGCGGGAGTGCGCCGGAGGCCGAAGTAGTTTTTCATCTGTCCCTTGTTGATCATGTGCATG
>DASYBJ010000504.1:0-11899 GCA_036500845.1 Acidobacteriaceae bacterium | reverse complement strand
AATCAGCTAGGCATTCGCCTGCCGATTCTCCTCGCACCGATGGCGGGAGCCTGTCCTCCGTCCCTGTCGGTTGCCGTTGCAAATGCTGGAGGAATGGGAGCGTGTGGTGCTCTATTGATGGAGCCGGACGCGATCCGAGAGTGGAGCGCCGAATTCCGTCAACACAGCAAAGGTGAATTTCAACTCAACCTTTGGATCCCGGGCCCGGAGGCGGTGCGTGATTGTGACTTGGAGAGGAATCAGCGGGAGTTTCTAGCAAAATGGGGACCTCAGGTCCCATCCGCAGCGGGAGACATACTGCTGCCGGATTTCGAGGCTCAATGTCAGGCTATGCTGAGAGCCTCGCCGAAGGTCATCTCATCAATAATGGGCCTCTATCCCACAAGCTTTGTTTCGGAGCTGAAAGCGAGTGGAATGCTGTGGTTTGCCAGCGTCACAACCGTCGCCGAGGCCAGGGCCGCCGAAGCAGCCGGTGCCGACGTCATTGTCGCACAAGGCATGGAGGCTGGTGGACATCGCGGAGCTTTCCACGCAGACGAGGCTGAACGTCAAATGGTAGGACTGATCGCTCTATTGCCGCAGATTGCGGACGCGGTTACAGTGCCAGTCATCGCTACGGGTGGGATCGCTGATGCGCGTGGGGTGGCCGCGGCACTGATTCTGGGTGCTAGCGCGGTCCAGATAGGTACCGGGTTTCTGCGGTCTCCGGAAGCAATGCTACATCCAGTTTATGCAGAGCGGCTGGGGCAAACGGAAGCCCACGAAACCATGATCACGCGGGCATTTACAGGGCGTTCGGGGCGAAGCGTAGCAACGGCGTTCGCTCTTGCATCTGCTGCTCCTGGTGCTCCGCCTCCAGCGCCATACCCTGTCCAGCGCGGACTCACTCGCGCAATGCGTGAAGATGCGCAGAAGTTGGGAGACGCCGACCGGATGCAACTCTGGGCCGGTCAGGCCGCCAAGTTAGCGCGGCCTGAGCCAGCCGGCGTCATCGCTCAGCAGTTGTGGGAGGATGCTTCCCGGCTCTTGTCCTAATGGGGTACGCCAAGAGCCGCAATTCGATGCTGATAAACCCGGGCTAGACAGGCTGCGGAAAAACGCGCCGAAGCAACAAGCGAGGCGCAAGAAGATGTATTACCCGAATCGGAGCACCCCAAGGAATAGATGGTTCTTTCGCCGCAGACCAGTTTTTCAGCAGCCTGTAGAGACGGTTCTACGGGCAATTTGCGGATGCAGCCCGGCCCAGCGAGGTCTTACTTGGTGACTGCCTTATACCCTGAGGTGCCCGCCTTCTTCATCGCTTCCATTCCTTCCTCGATTCCGAGCAACGGGGTAGTCTTCACGTTTTTGCAGGCTCCGCCTGCTCCGAGGGCCATCGCAAACGCTGCGGCGCTGACATTGTCTGGCATATCCAAGATCCCGATAATGTCATAGTCTCCGAATGCCAACCAAAATGTTTCCATACTGCCGCCAAGCTTCTCGACAGCTTTGCGTACAACCTCTAAGCGGTTCTGCGGGCGCTTGATCATCGCCGCCCAAGCTTCGGTGCTGTATGAAACTTGCAATAGATATTTAGCCACGAGGAATTCCTTTCGACTTTGCTGTGTGTAGTTCCGGGTGCGTGAAGTCCCGGGCGCGCCGAGTATACACGCGGCCTCCAGCTCTTGACCCTCGTATTGTTTCTATCTTCTTACGTGCTGTGTTCTGGGAGACTCAACGGCTGAGTTCGGCCTGGAGTGCCGGCTCTCAAACGCGTTTACGACGCGTGCTGCAGGGCGCAGCGGATCACACCAGCTAAGCACAACGTCATAAGTAGTTGCGCATAATTTAGGCCTACGGCGCCTGGAATCTGTTCACAACGCCTCATTGTCATCCCGGCCGCAGCGAATCCTTACTTTAGTCATCCCGAGAGGATGTGACTTTATTCGATTGTTGCGCCTTTTTGAGCGTCTAAGCTCTTTATTTTCAGTATCTGTTTTTGTGCTAAATCAAAAAAGTCACACGCTCCGAGCGCAGTCGAGGGATCTGCCGTTTTGTCCGGCGTACAGAATTTTCACTTCGCGTGGAATTCCTCACCATCGGGAATATCGCCCAATAACAACATACGTAATTATCTATGGCGGCGTGTTTTTAAACGTGGCCAGTATGCATGCATCTAATAAAGTATGCGCGTGTCTTCTCTTCCGATACTTAGCAGGGTGACATCGGTGTATTTTTGCGGGTTCAACAGCCGTGCCGAAGCAGCCAGTTGTCCTCAAAAGAGGCTTTCCACTCTTTCCACGCGGAAATCGCTTGCTACCGAGGGGACTTTCCGCGCTTACCGCGCTTTTCGCGCACTATTCTCCTCCAACCAGTGCCCGGCTCTGGCGACGATGACAGTGAAGCACACCATCGTAACCTGCAGCCGCTAGTGACCTGTCGCAGTGACTTCGTTAAAACACAGGGTCGTAGACCTTTGCGTATCGAGCAAAAGATTCGGCCGCTTCCACAATACCTCCTTGCACTCGACACGCAATTACTTATGACGTTCCGTTTAGAAGCGAGGATCTCGTGACAAGTCTTGGCTCCCGAGCCATTATGAGAGGCGAATCTATCATAGAGCCACCGGCCTAGACAGCGGAATCCTGCGTTTGCATGCACCTGACCGTTGCCCCGGGGCCTCGAGGCTTCAACGATTCGCTTCGAACACCCGCTATGCTAGGAGTAGCGTCTCCTCAACGGAGCGCGGAGGCATCTGCAGGCAATGGCAAAGACTACAGTTTTCTTCGGTGTTGTGCTGATACTGCTTGGCGTTATTAGCTTTATCTTAACCGGAAACAAATTCCCAACATCGTTGATCCCAGCAGGTTTCGGCATACTGCTGGTCATTTTTGGCAGACTAGCGGAGAATCCTGACCCCAAGCGCCGGATGCTCTTCATGCATATTGCCGTTACGGTCGGGCTTCTCGGGTTTCTGGGTACCGCAATGTCGTTGGTTTACGTAGTTCAGCTTTTCAGTGGAAAGCTCTTTCCATATCCGGCAGCAATCGAAGAAAAAGCAGCTATGGCCGTCCTGTCGCTCATCTTTGTAATACTCTGCGTGCGGTCCTTCATCGTGGCTCGCCGCAGCCAAGCTTAGGAGATCTAGCGCTTAATGAGCATACGATCCGGCGCCGGAGCGGGGGTGGCAGTCCGCGGGGAGCGCACTTCGACGCGTTCCGCCGGCCGCGGCGACACGGGCGATTCCCCGCGTCCGAATCCCGAGTTGCGCAAGGTTCTCCCCGAGATTTGGAGTCTAATCGCGCCGCGCAAAGGCTTACTCGCTTTCGGCTTCGTCCTCATGGCGATCAACCGCGTGTGTGGTCTCGTCCTTCCCGCCTCTACCAAGTCATTGGTGGATAGCGTAATGGTGAAACACCAGGCCGGAAAACTCCCCTACATCGTAGGCGCGGTGCTCATTGCAACGACCATTCAGGCGTTTACTTCGTTTGCACTCACCCAACTGCTCTCCAAAGCCGCGCAGCGCCTCATCGCTGACTTGCGCATGCGAGTTCAAAAGCACATCGGTCGGCTCTCCATCAGCTTCTACGACGCCAATCGGACCGGCGCGCTCGTATCGCGCATCATGAGCGATGTTGAAGGAGTTCGAAACCTGATCGGCACGGGGCTGGTGGACTTCGTTGGCGGTGTGGTTACGGCCGTGCTCGCCTTCTTTTACCTGATGCACATAAGCTCGAAGATCACGTTAGTCGCCTTTTTCTTCATCACTGTTTTTGTGGTTGTATTGCGGCGCGCATTCAAAGTGATCCGTCCTATCTTCCGTGAACGCGGCCGCATCAGCGCCGAAGTTACAGGGCGCTTGACCGAATCGCTCGGGGGCGTGCGCGTTGTCAAGGGCTACCATGCTGAGGATCGGGAGGCGGGTGTCTTCGCGGGCGGCGTGGAGCGGCTCTACAACAATGTTGTCCGGTCGCTCACGGCAACATCTTTGCTAGCACTTGCTTCGACAGCCATTCTCGGAGTTGTCGGCGCGACTGTTATGTACTTGGGCGCGCGGGAAGTGATGGCGCAAAGGATTACGCTGGGAGACTATCTCACCTACACCCTGTTTTTGGCCTTCATGGTCGCGCCTGTCTTCCAGGTAGTGAGCGTTGGAACCCAGCTGACCGATGCGATCGCCGGCCTCGATCGCACCAGCGAAATCATGGCTGAGCTCGAGGAGGACTCCGATTCGAGACGCACGATTCAGCTAGGGCCGATCGAAGGAGACGTTCGCTTTGAGCAAGTAAATTTTTCCTATGAACCCGGAAAGCCCGTCCTTCACGGGATTTCATTTCACTCCACTCCAGGTAGTGTAACGGCACTTGTCGGATC
Source organism: Acidobacteriaceae bacterium (assembly GCA_036500845.1). Lineage (GTDB taxonomy): Bacteria > Acidobacteriota > Terriglobia > Terriglobales > Acidobacteriaceae > PALSA-350. The sequence continues at coordinate 7,546 of DASYBJ010000504.1, read as the reverse complement.
TTCCGGATCGGGCAAGTCGACGATTATCAGTCTGATTTGCGCATTTCACACGCCCGACTCAGGTCGAGTCCTTGTCGATGGCACTGACCTTTCGGCCGTTCGCCTGAACAGTTATCGCAGCCAATTGGGGGTGGTGTTACAGGACTCGTTTCTTTTTGATGGAACAATCCGCGAGAACGTCATGTTTTCTCGTCCCGACGCAACGGAGGAGCAGTTTCTTTCCGCCTGTAGCATCGCCCGGGTTGATGAGTTTGCTCTTCGTTTTCCTGAAGGCTACGCCACCATAGTTGGCGAGCGCGGGGTCAAGCTGTCGGGCGGCCAACGGCAGCGGCTTTCGATTGCTCGCGCAATCCTTGCCGATCCGCGCATTCTAATCCTCGACGAGGCGACTTCCTCGCTCGATTCGGAATCGGAAGCCATGATCCAGCAGGGTCTGAGTTATCTGATGGAAGGCCGGACGACCTTCGTGATCGCGCATCGGCTCTCGACGATTCGGAGGGCGGATCAGATCCTCGTCATCGAGGCCGGTTCCGTCGTAGAGCGCGGCACCCATGAGAGTCTATATGCTCTCGGCGGACGCTACTACGACCTCTACACACGCCAGCACGGAGTGGAGTCAAATCGTTTCCTCGCTCCCGGAGAAGGCGAAAAGCTATTTGAGGAGCTCGAAGAATAGGCGAGTAGTAGAGGTTTCACCGAGCTGTAAGGGAGCATTGCTTCAGGCTCAATGGCAAGAAGGCCAATCCTATGGCAAAGCAGTTTCTCCCCATAGCATGCGCGATCGCAACGGTCTTTCTCTCAACCTGTCCAGGCTTGGCGCAGAGGGGGCTTTCTACTGGCGTGATCACCGGCACGGTCTCCTATCGGCAACGTATTGCGCTTCAGCCTGACGCGGTTATAGAGGTTTCGTTGGTGGATGTTTCCCAGGCGGACGGCCCGGCTACGAGAATCGCCCGGGAGAAGATCCCGTCGGCAGGCAGGCAAATCCCGATTCCATTCAGGCTTGAATATAGAAGTGCGGAGATCCAACCTTCTCACAGCTATCAATTGCGAGCGCGGATCACGATCAATGGCGAACTGCTCTTCAGCTCCAGCCGGGACTACCCCGTCTTCGACAACCCGGGATCGCCAGCAAACATCGAGCTTATCGTTGACCAGGTCCAGGCAAAGCCAAACGCACGTCCAGCGCACGTCCTTTTGGAAGAGACCTACTGGAGGCTGATCGAACTCAATGGGCAGCTTCTGGCAAGACCACCGAACTCCCAGGAAGCGCACATCGTCCTACACTCGGTCGGCGAGACGTTCACCGGAGGTGGTGGCTGCAACCGGCTTCTAGGGACCTATGTGAGGAACGGAGATGCATTGCGTTTCAAGATGATAAGCTCCACGATGATGGCTTGCCCTGGCCCGGTAATGAAAGAAGAGCAGAATTTGAACAGGGCACTGAGCTCGACAGTTCGCTTTCGTATCGCCGGATCAACTCTTGAGCTGCTCGACGACCGGCAGACGCTGGCGAAATTCGAGGCGCGTCCCGCGAAGTGATTCGCCTAGTGTCCTGTCTCTGAAATTCCTTACATAAAATTGTCATCTCGACCGGAGCGAAGCGGAGCGGAGAGATCTGCTGTTTCAGCGATCTACTGGTCTCCCGAGCCCTTGAATTATGCGACCAACTTCAGATTCACCATACTAGATTGTTAAAACCTGCCCTTACCGATCCGACGCCGAGATCTCCGGCCGGTGGTAGGATTGTTTTTCCAACGTCCATAATTGAACAGGTCTAATTAACGCCAACTACAGCTCGGGTTGGACCAGTGCAGACCCGTCTTTTTCATCTCTTTGTCCGTCAGATACGCTGGGGAACAAGAACGGCGGCGGATCGGCGAAAACCCTGAGGGAGAATCTCGCTGTGTCTGGATTGAAATTTCTTGGAGTGCCGAAGAAGGTCGTCAAGAATTTGGGCTCCGGGGTTGCCTGTCTTGTGCGCCTCGCGGGGTCGCGGGAGCGCCTCCTCCATAGGGGTTTCGGGAGAAAGCGTGAGTGTATCCAGGGACGGTACTGCTTGCGTAGTTTGCTGCCTGGAACAGCCACTCTTTTTAAATGCTCGCCCGGGGGTGGCAATCCAAGAAGCTCGATCGGCTCGCTCGAGCGCATCTGCTCACAACCGGGATCGCTTTTGCTCGTTGTGACAATATGTTTCGTAGGGGTGTTCGCACGCGCTGAGCAGGCTGTGGCACAAGGCTCAAAAACCGTGGAATCGCTCACACAGGTTTCCGGAAGAGTCGTCGATGCACGTGGCGAGCCTGTTCCGGGCGCTCGAATTTTAGACGGCGACGGGAAAGAGGTCGCAACAACCGCCGCGGATGGTAGCTTCACCGTTCCTGCACAAACGGGAACAGTTAGCGTGATCGCCGAGCATTTTGCTCCATCGACGATTGCGATCCAAGGCACTGGACCCATTCGCATTGTTCTGGGCCGTCCTCTGGAAAATGTTGTGGTCACGGCATACCGGTCGCCCTTAGCCTCTGCGGATAGCCCGGCCACTACTATTACCCTTACCTCCCAAACACTGCAGCAGGCGGCCTCCGCCGGACTCGATGGCAAATTGCGGCTCGTGCCTGGTTTTGAACTCTTCCGTCGCTCCAGCTCTCTGGTCGCCAACCCTACGACAGAAGGCGTCTCGCTTCGGGGCCTGGGATCGACCGCAGCTAGCCGATCGCTGGTTCTCTTCGACAATATCCCTTTAAACGATCCATACGGCGGATGGATTCACTGGGAAGAATTGCCCCCGCCCGTGATCCATTCGGTGGAGTTGGTGCGTGGGGGAGCCTCTGATTTGTACGGCTCGAGCGCCATCGGTGGCGTCATCGCAATCACCCCCGTACGCCCGGAAAGCACGCGGCTTGAGCTCACGTCGAGCTACGGGTCGCTCAGTACGACAGAAGATTCTTTGCTTGGCACGCTGAACAAAGACAAATGGTCTGGTCTGGTCAGTGCCGGTCTTATTGCTACAGACGGATACACACTGATCGCACCGAACTTGCGGGGACCAATCGATCAACCATCCAACGTGCATGCTCACAACGGCTTGGTCCAGGTAGGCCGCGGAATCGGGAACGGCGGAAATGTCTTTCTGCGCGCCAGCGTATTGGATGAATCGCGCCATAACGGCACCCCTCTCCAAATCAACGGCACTCGTCTCTGGCGCTTCGCGGCTGGAACGAATCTGAATCATCTGACAGTCCGGCTCTTCGGTACCAGTGAGCACTACGATCAGAGTTTCTCCAACATCGCCTCAAACCGTAAATCGGAAACGTTGACCCGTTTTGGCCAGGATCCGGCGACCGAGCTTGGGGCGGCAGCTCTGTGGCAGCAAACATTAGGCCCCAAGTTGCTTGTGCTTGCCGGGGCGGATACGCGCGATATCCGAGCGGCCGATTACGAAACGCTTTTTTCTGCTGGAGGAGGCATGCTCAACACCTCTGACCGGCAACGCCAGACAGGGGTCTATGGGGAAGTCCTCTACACCCCGAGGGAATGGACGATCAGTGGTTCGGCCAGGGTCGATCACTTCTCCAACTTCGACCCAGTGCAAGTCAACAAGCACGTAGTGATCCCGCTGCCGGCATTTAGTGAGACCCCTTTCGATCCGCGCGTCGGCATATCCCGCCGTCTCACACGATGGTTGGCGCTCAATGCTTCGGCCTTTCGCGCCTTTCGTGCCCCGACCCAAAATGAACTCTACCGAACCGGGCAAGTTGGCCAGCAAACTACCTTGCCAAACCCCAATTTGCGATCGGAGCGCGCAACGGGCTGGGAAACAGGTTTCCAGTCGGACCTCTCCCGTTTCGGTTCAAGCTTGCGTGTCAGTTACTTCTGGACACGCATCGATCGTCCGGTTACCGCACTCACTCTCAGTTCGACTCCTACATCGTCGCTACTGCGGCGCGAAAACCTAGGTCAGATTGAAAGCCGCGGCATCTCGGTCGATTATGCAGCGCTGCCGGCCTCCTGGATCTCCGTGGAGGGCGGATATCAGTATGCAAATGCCACCGTGACAAGTTATGTTCAGGAGCCGTATCTCGTGGGGAAATGGATTCCTCAAGTGGCGCGCAATATGGCGACGACACAGGTCCATTTCAACCGCCGGCGGTTGGGCATCTTAAGTGTTCAGGCAAGGATCAGCGGCCATCAGTTTGACGATGATTTAAATCAATACCTTTTGCATAGTTATTTCCGTCTCGACGCCTACGCTTCACACGATTTCGGGAGCCATCTCCAGGTTTATGCTTCAGGAGAAAATCTCTTCGACCGCTCTATCGAGGTAGGCAAGACCCCTCTAACTACGCTGGGGACGCCGCAAGTGGCGCGATTCGGACTCCGCCTCAACTTCGGAGATTGATCGAGCGGCGTGGAGCGAGGACCAGTCCATTCACTTGAACCGCCATTTGAGGACGGGCAATATGCTACTGTAATTGTCCGTCCACGTCTTTACGTTGCTTCGCCGTCTCAACGGGATGGCGGCTGACACTTCCGGATTGCGCAGAAAATCCTCGTTCGATGTCACCAGCACCCAGTCGGTTGAATAAAATCCTCTCGCTTCGTCCGCGGGCGTATCGACGGCAACGACTTCCAACCCGGCATCCCGGCCAATTCCCGCCACCACGGGTTCCAGGTCCAGAAAGCGGTTCGAGATATGGAAGGCGATGATTCCCCCCGGCTGCAGATGCTTGCGATAGAGGGCAAGCGCTTCCGTCGTCAACAGATGAACAGGAATTGCGTCCCCTGAGAACGCATCTACCGCGATTACGTCATAGTGTTGAGGGGCCTCTGCTCCCATCGAAACGCGCGCATCACCCAACACGACTTCCGTTTGTGCCTTGCTGTCGCGCAAATAGGTAAACCACTGCCGCGCTAACCGCTCCACCAGAGGATTGATCTCATAGAAGCGAATCAGGTCACCCACGCCGCTGTAGCCCGCGATTGTTCCTGTCCCCAGACCGATGACAGCAACCCGCTTGGGACCTCCGCGGCAGCAGAGCCGCAGGCTGAGTCCAATGCCCGAATCCGGAGCGTAGTACGTGAGCGGCTTGTCGCGGTACTGAGGCGCAAACCATTCCGCACCGTGCTCGATTGTGCCGTTCAACAGCTGTCGATTGGTATCGGACTGAGGCGGAAGATTCGACTCTTTTACGCGCAGAGTTCCATAGAAGTTCCGCACAGCCGCAACCGTGTCGTCGTGATACTGCCTAAGCTGCGCATGCACCACGAAAATCGCCCCAAGCATTGCGGCGGTCCAGACGATACGAGCTCCCCAACCATCACGCCAGACTGCCGCGAGCGCAATTGCCGCCACGACAGCCAATGTACAGGGGAGATCGTAATTCGCCGAAAGCACAACAGGCGCGACGACACCGATGAGCATCGTGCCGGCGGCAGCACCCGCTGCTGTTAGCAGATAAAAGCGCGTGAGACCTTCAGGAGCCGGTCGTCGCGCGTAGAGTTCTCCATGGAGGAAGAAGCAGATCAAGAACAGACCCACGAGGAATAACGGCAGACTTATCTCCAGAGGCAGCAGGCGGCGAATGTCAAGTAATGCATATGTCATGGAAGCCAGAACCAGCATTGCGAGCCGCAACATGACAGGCCGCCTATACCACCCGCTACCCTGGAAGGTCACGATAAAGCTCATCAAATAAAGCGCCAGTGGGGGCAACCACAGCAAAGGGATCGCAGCGATGTTTTGGCTCAGATGATTTGTAACTGCGGCCAGCATCATTCCGCCACCCATGGGTAATAAGAACCAGAGCATCAGCTTGTTGCCTGACGCGGCCTTCCGCCGTCCACCTTCCGCTTCGAGAATGGAAGTGCTCTCACTGACCTGCGCTGTCAACCCGCTCGGATAAGCACGTCCGGACCACGCGATTGCTCCGCAAAGCACAGCGAACAGGAAGAACGCTGGTGTCCAAAGCGCCGTTTGCTGGCGCATTGTGAGGTGCGGCTCGATGAGCACTGGATAGCTGGCAAGCGCCAACAGAGAGGCGAAATTCGATAAAGCGAAGAGTTTGTACGGCGACTCCCCGCCAAAACTCCGCGCATACCAACCGGTCATCAAGGGCGTTGTCGCGCTAAGCGCAAAATAAGGGATTCCAATAACCGCCGACAACAGCCAGAAGACCGTGATCGCTGGGTGGTAGCTGATTGCCAGCGTATGCGGCCGAACCTTCACTCCCAGCGTCAGCAGCGCGACTAAGAGCAGCAGAATATGCGTATCCGCTTGGCGCATAGGGCTTAGTTTTGAAGAGGCCCAATGCGCGTACAGGTAGCCCGCAAGCAGCACTGTTTGGAAAAACACTAGGCACGTGGTCCATACCGCCGAGGAACCGCCCAGCGCTGGCAGGAGTTGCTTGGCCACCATAGGTTCCACGACAAAGAGGAGAAACGCGCTTAACGAAATCGTGAGCGCGTATAGCCACCGGAGCAGGTTCATAGTTGCATATTCGTTTTACGCTTCCTCAACAGGCGGAAGAAAACTCCTTGTCCTGTCGTGGCTCTGGTTCTGTCGTGGCTCTCGACGTATTTCGATGCTCGATGGTCAGTTTCGGGGGAGGAGTGATGTTAAGCACGCCGCCGCCGTAAGGTTACTCGCGTTGTCTTTCCACTTCAAAACTTCTTCCTCATGCAATTCCCTTGTCCGATCGGCTGCTCCTCAAATCGCTTGACCGGAGCCGGGCATCGGAGACGGTATAGAATCGTGTTTCCTTGGGCAGAGTTGCCGGCGTCGTAGGCTGCCCGAAGCTCCCGCCCTGGAGGTGACGGGAGTATGGCCGACCCGATGCTCATTGCGCAAGGTGAACACTCCCTTTCCCTCTTGCCCGGTATGGCGGACCGCCACGGTTCGGTCGCGGGAGCGACTGGCACGGGAAAAACAGTAACGTTGCAGGTCATTGCTGAGCATTTCAACCGGCAGGGTGTTCCTGTGTTTGCCGCAGATGTGCTGGGTTCGAGCTTAGGTGGCAGCCGGCGATGATGCCCTCGGCTCTTTCAAAGCCGAGAAAAGTTCATTCTCCGCCCCCGCCCGCGGTTGTGTTCATCCTTGGTGACGCGAAAGTTGTAGGTCCGCTCACTTCTCCTGCCCGTATCTCCTTCAATACTGTTCACGCAGATCACTCTTCACTCAAATCGGTACAAATTGCTTTCGCTTATCCAGCAACATAAGGCAGGAAACTGCGTTCATACGGAGGGAGAATGACCGGCAATGGCAGAAAACTGCCGGTCAGATATGGCGTTCAGTTCCTCTGGCCCATACTCGGAAAAAATCCCGAGGCAGGCCGGCGAAGAACCAGGATGGAGGTTACCGACATGCGTGCCATTCGCAAAATTCGTATGTTGCTGCTCGCACTACTCATTGCCGCTCTACCGGCAATTTCTTTTGCCGGAGTCTTTGTGTCCATTACGGTGGCTCCTCCCGTGCTGCCCGTGTATACGCAGCCCGTGTGCCCGGGAGACGGATATCTTTGGACACCGGGTTACTGGGCCTATGGACCGG
>DASYBJ010000503.1:0-17321 GCA_036500845.1 Acidobacteriaceae bacterium | reverse complement strand
AGCGAAGTGGATGATCGATTCCGGTTGCACGGGCGTGATCCTTCTCGGCTCTCTGGGAGAAGCTGCGACGCTGAATCCGGTAGAGAAGAAGACCATCCTGCAGACGGTGCGCGAAGCGTTGCCGGCGGGCGTTCCAGTGGTGGCCGCCATTTCTGGCCTCTCTACTGCCGAAAACGTAGAACTCGCGAAAACAGCCGCAGACGCGGGGTGCGACGGACTGATGGTGCTGCCTCCCTACGTGTATCGCGGAGACTGGCGGGAGATGAGGTCGCATATCTCCGCTATCTTGAAGGCCAGTTCACTGCCCTGCATGCTTTATAACAATCCCGTAGCATACGGCACCGATTTCACTCCGGAGCAGATTGTTGAGTTAACCCATGATCACGCCAACCTTCAGGCGGTAAAGGAATCGAGTACGGACGTGCGGAGAATCACGGCCATCCGCACTTTGTTGAACGACCGGCTCTCCATCTTTGTCGGTGTCGATGATCTGATTCTGGAGGGTATTGCCGCGGGAGCAAAAGGCTGGGTGGCCGGCCTTGTGAATGCATTTCCTATTGAGTCGGTGCGCCTGTTCGAACTCGGGGCGGCCGGAGAATGGCAGGCAGCCTTCGAACTGTACCGCTGGTTTCTTCCCTTGCTTCGGCTGGACACGATGCCCAAGTTCATCCAATTCATCAAGCTGGTCGAGAAGCGAGTAGGAGTGGGCAGCGAACGCGTACGTCCGCCACGTCTCGAAATCTCCGGTCAGGAGAGGAAAGAGATCCTGCAGCTCGTCGATGAAGCGCTCGCGACTCGGCCGGTACTCGAAGTGTCACCCACCCTGTAATTCAGACAGCTCAGCTAAGTCAGACTCCTTGGATTTCGCCAGGCAGATGCAGCTCGCGAAAATCAAAGCGAGCTGCATATGGCCTTAACACTCCAGGCTAGAAACGAACCGTTCCAGAGAGCTGGATCGAGCGGCCACCACCTATTCCATTGATGCCGGTTCCGCTCCCGACTGTCTTTGTCACCTGTCCGAAGTTCGTGCTGGTAAAAGAACCTTGAGGACTGTCGAACTGTGGCGTGTTGCTCAACTGAAACGCATCCGCGCGTGCCTCGAGTGAGAACCTCTCAGATATCGCAAAGGTCTTGAACAATGAGATGTTGTCTTGAATGTATCCAGGACCATAGAACTGATTCCTGCCGACATTGCCCATCGTAACTCCGTATTGGATCGGGCATGGGCCTGTTTTGGGGCAGCCGGCCGGCTGAGCGAAACTCGCCGGGTCAAACCAGTTGTGACCGGGTCCGATTGCATGAAGGACGTGAAAGGGGCCAACGAGATTTGCCATCTGCTGTTGTCCGCTGGACGTGGGGAAGTTGATCGTGCCGCCGTTGGCCGTGACATTGAAGGGCAGCCCGGAGTATACGGAGATGATGCCAGCCACCTTCCACCCACCTAACACACGGGAGGTAATTCCAGTACTCAACCAATGCTTCCCGGGCCCGAACGGCAGCTCGTAAGTAAAGCTCTCCTGGAAGTTGAATTTATGATCGTAGTCGTTGGGGGCATAATTGTGCCGCTGATCGAGCCAAAAATAGAGGTTTCCGTCGGAGCCGGTTTGATAACCCAGACCTTTTCCCCAAGTGAATGCGGTCAGGACGGCCAAGCCGTTGGTAAAGCGACGTTTCAACTCGAGCTGCAGAGATTGGTAATTCGAGGAATACCCTAAGAAATAAACTGTCGTGGTTCCAGTGCGCCCGAACGCGATATATTCAGGCTCGCCGGCAGTGCCCAGCCCTAGGGCAGACGGCAGGTTGATATTTTGAGCCGCCCCGATGTGGACGCCGTGGTTCGCCACATACGACATTTGCAGGGAGAAATTCCCAGGTAGTGCTTGCTGAACAGCAACATTCCATGATTCGACATAGGGGTATTTGTAGTTCTTGGGAATAACCACAAAGTTCTGAGCGCGATAAAACGGAGTGTTGGCGGCGATGATGCCATTGTCTGGAATCGGAATTTGGACCGGAGCTGGAAAGCCCGCCTGGAAGGTCGCTGGGAGACCATTGGATAGGAGAGCAGGTTGATAGTTATTGAGCTGCTGGTAGCTATTATTGGCGCGCACCGGGTAGTTATAGGCATAGGTGTTATCCGGGAACGGCGTGTAACTGATGCCAAAGCCTCCGCGAACTACAGTCCGTTCGGTCGCGCGATAGGCGAATCCGATGCGCGGAGAAAAGTTTCGGTACTGTGTCTGCATCCCGAGATTGGATGGGTTCCTTCCAACGCCTGCGATGACCAGGGAGTTTGTCGTAGGATCGTAATTCGAAAATCCTCCGGAGCTCTTGGGAGTAGGCGGAGGATACAACTCCCAGCGGAGCCCGAGATCCACGGTCAGCTTGGGCGATACCTGCCACTTATCGCCGCCGAACGCGAAGAACCACCACTGCCGGAACGCGGGGAAGTAAGTATTCAGATCGCGGCCTACCTGCGAGGGGACATCCAGAAGGAGGCTAGCTACCTCGTTCCCGATATTCGTTTGAGCTCCAAGCTGGGAAGTATTGTTTTCAGAGAACGTGATTGCCCCGCGAGGACTGAAGGTTTGGTCCTGGAGCAGATCGTCATGCACGCGCCGAATATCAACACCGAATTTGATGGTGTGATTGCGAATAATCTTGGTCCAGTGGTTCACTCCGTCTACGTTCGTTTCAACGCGGATCCAGGGAAGAGAAGCCGAGTATCCGATGAGTGGAGTGGTGGTGCTCCCGGGCGTGAAGTCGGAAAGAAGGAGTCCCACTTGGCCGCTGGTAAATTGGCTGATATTGACGCCCGGAACCCCAATCTGGGTAGCGTAGTTGGTCCCATAGCCGCTGGGAGTCGCACTGTTGCCGTAATGTGCGACGCCGATGCGCGCTTCCGTAAGAAGCGTCCCGGAGAAAGCCCGATCGTAGTTCAAGCCCGTGCTGTAGGTGTTTTGCGTTCCAGTTCCTTGAAAGGCGCTTTGCGCAGGGCCTCCGCCCGCAGGTCCAAAGGCAGGCGCTTGGAAGGTGTTGATGTCTTCGCGATTGTATCTGCCGCTCAGATGATCCTTCGGTGTGATCTGATAATCGATCTTGGCGTCGTATCTGTTGGTGTCTTTATGAAATGGAAGATTGATGGAGTAGTTGTTGCTCGGCGCGGTTGTGCTGGTGGCGATGTTCGTATTCGGCGCGGGCAATAGCTTGAGCAGCGCAAGAGAAACGGGATTTACACGCGAGAGAGGAATCTGGTTGTTCGGGAAAGGCTTCCGTCCAGAACCATCCGGATTGCCTGTAGCCGGGTCATAGATCTGTCCGACGGGTCCTTTTGCATTGCTGGTCAACGTACCGCTGATATCGATATTGCCAGCTGCATTGGGGGTATACCACTGGGTTGGTGGAATCGTCAGGATATTCGAGTTGGCTTCGTGATCGGGAGAGCGGAAGAAGTCTACATAGAAGAACAGCTTGTCTTTGATGATGGGCCCGCCAACGCCGCCGCCGAAGTAGTTATAGACCAAATGTCCCACGCCTTTGTTGAAGTACGAGCGGGCCTGAAACTCGCTGTTCTGCAGGTATTCTGTGGCCAACCCGTGAAATTGGTTGGTGCCGGACTTCATGATCACGTTCGTTACCGTGCCGATCGCGCGACCCAGTTCGGCCTCGTAGTTGGCCGTCGAAACATCGACCGTTTCGATGGCTTGCGCAGGCGGGATCATGATTTGCAAGAGGCCGGTGCGCTCATCATCATCAATTCCCTCAATTTGATAGCTGTTCCCTTGGCGCGGTTGGCCGTTGACCTCTGACTGGATGGAACTCGCAGCGTTGAAGAACTGCGAGTGCTGAAAGACTGGGGGATTGACTCCGGGCACTAATGTGAGCAGGCTCTGGAAATTTTGATTGACCGAGATCGGCATGTTCTCGATCGTGTTCGCTTCGATGTTGGAGCTCACGTCTGCGCGGTCGGTCTGCAGGACGGCCGGCGCTCCGGTGACCACCACGGTTTCGCTCACACTCCCAGGCGTCATAGTCAGATCCACACGCGTCGTCGTATTGACCACGACAGCTACGCTGGCACGCGTCTCCTTCTTAAAGCCCGTGGCCTCCGCGGTCACCGTATAGGTACCAGGCGGGAGGTCGGGAAAGGTGTAGTTGCCGCTCTCATTCGTGGCGCCCTCATGCGTGATACCGGTGGCATCCTCGTGAATTTGGACTTTTGCGCTGGGCACGCTAGCGCCTGTGTTGTCTGTGACCGTCCCAACTAAAGTAGCGGACACTGCTTGTCCCCAAGCGCTCGGGGAAATCAGAGGGATCAGGAAAAGGAGGACGGTGCTTAACAGCCATGTAGCTTGCTTAGGCAGCTTTGGACAAAGATACATTTGCTCGTACATGTACAGCCTCCAAGAAGTGAAGCCATGTTCATTGCAGGATCTTCAGGATCAAATCCTTGCGGCGAAGAGATACTCCTTCAAGATCAAGGCTGTCAAGCTGTCAGACCACTCGGCCAACTTTGCATTGCCTAAGCGGTCTTACAGGGGGTAGTATTCGCGACATCGCGAGCTACCTGTAATGCAGCTGGTCCGGTTCCGAGAGGCTAAGAGAACTTCATAAACAAAGATCGCGGGGAATCCGTCCCAGGGTGACAGTATGGCCTTTGTTCCTATTTCGAGCCGGCGGTTATATCAGCAGGTCGCGGAGCGTATCAAGCTCCAGATCTACTCTGGCGCGATGACTGAAGGTGACCGCCTTCCAGCGGAAAAGGAACTGGCTCAGCAACTTGGCGTCAGCCGGCCAATCGTCCGCGAGGCCCTGATCGCGCTCGAGATTGCGGGCCTGGTTGAGATTCGCACTGGCTCGGGCTCATACATTCGTGAGTCAAACAAGGTGATCCCCCCTATGCTCGATGTAGGACCGAGCCCAATCGAACTTCTTCACGCCCGGCTGTTGATTGAGGGCGAAGTTGCCGCCGAGGCGGCTGTGCAGGCGAACGAGCAAGACTTGGCCGCGATCGAGGCGACAGTCGACGATATGCGGCGGATCATGGACGCGGGCGACCACGCACACGTTGCCGACCAAAATTTCCATGTCCTGATCGCGACCGCTTCTCGTAACCGTGTGCTGGCGGATCTAGTATCCAGCTTATGGCAGGGTATGTTTTCGCCTATCTTCTACAAGCTCAGCGAACGGACAGGGCTGCTGACAAACCAGAGCAACGCCTATGCCGAACACAAAGCCATTCTCGCCGCTCTCCAAACGCACGATCCCATTGGAGCCCGGGCCGCGATGCGCTGCCATTTGAAATCTGTCGAGAAAGTATTGATGAAACCAGACCATATGAATGGCCTTGCTAGAAGAGCCGGCCCTCACTGAAGCCGGCCCCCGCGCAATTCATCTCTAAGTGCCGATGCGCCCGAGACCGATGCCTATCAGGTACGTGACGGCGCCTTCGACTGCGCCGACCGCCGTCATCTCGAACCCGCTGCTCCACCATGAACGTACGGTGATGAGTGACTTTGCGGCACCCACGGCGAAGTGCGCCGCCAAGGATACGATCGCTGAGACCATGACGGCGGTGTAGCCGCTCAAAAAGAAGAAGGGTAGTACGGGGATGAAGGCGCCGACGGCTGTCGAGAGAGCGCCGGACGCAGCAGCAGTCCAGGGATTGCGCAGCGCGTCCTCGGTTGCGTTGAGCCGCTCGAAGGCGAGGGCGCGTAACATCTGGTCGGGATTCTTCGAGAGCTCCTCGGCGACGTGGTCCGCATCTTGTTGGGGAAGCCCTTTCACCTGGTAATAAAGCGAGAGGAGTTCGCGCGCCTCCGCACCATTCATCTCGATCGCTTCGCGCTCGCGGGCCACTTCGGCCTGGTAAATTTCGCGTTCGCTCTTAGCGGCGAGGTAGGCGCCTGAACCCATGGAGAGGGCGCTTGCAATCATTCCTGCCAGTCCGGAGAGAAGGACCCACTTGCTATTCCCTAGAGTGGCGCCGGAGACGCCGGAGACGATGCCGAAAATAGCGCCAAGCCCGTCATTGACGCCGTAAATCGCGTCTCCCACCCAGCCTGCAGCGTGAGAACGGCCGTGGTCGCGCTTTGCCAGCAGGTCTTGCAGCATGCGCTGGGCATCAGCGGGTGCGCGATGAGCTGTTCCGTGGCGGATCAGACTGCTGAGTACCCGATAGTGCTCGCGTTCATCCTCGAGGACCTGATGCAAGATCGCAACGCTCGGCTCATCACCAAGCTCTTTCAGTTGCCGCCCATACTTAGCGATATCGCGGCTCTCCTCGATCTCCAATCGCCGCAAGGCGAGGTCTGGCCCTCCAACGCGGTTTTTGAGACTGCCTGCCTCTCCGGTAGGCTTGCCGCGATACGCAGGCGCCGGCGCGCCGAGTTCTGAGAGGCGAGTCGCCCAGAGGGACGCATGGTGTTCCTCCGCATCAGCAAGCTGGCTAAGCTTCTGCTTGCGAACCGGATCGGATTCCCGCTCAGCCAACGTTCGGTAGGTATAGACGCCCGTCTTCTCAGCCTGCCAGTTCTGTTCCAGAGCCTCTAGGAGTTTGGGATTGGGAGGAGCCATGGTTGGGATGGTTCTGAAATTCACGCGACGCTTAACGAAATTGAACCATCAAATCGGGTCGGTTCACAAGCTTGAGGGCAGAGACTCTCTTTCAGTTTTACGAGCTGCCTCTTCTTTCTTCATGGTGATGAGACTGTTTCTCTCTTGCAATCCGGAGCCCCTGCAACGAATCTCATCGCTCAGAACCGTGTCTGGCTATTGCGCATCTTCGCTAGCCAGCTCGTCCAACAGCTTTGCGGCCGCGGTAAGGTTATCGACCCCAAAGACCACGAGCACCCGCGTCGAGCCGGCCTCCAGACCGCAGTAGGAGTAGTCAACGTTGATCTGTCTTTCGCCCAACCGAGCGGCTGCGCGGCCCAGCTCGCCGGGACGGTGCGCAAGCCTAATTACGGCGACTTCAGTCTGCTCGAAGATCATGCGTAGGCCGCCCAGTACCTCCATTGCGCTTGCCGCATCGTCCACCAATAACCGGGCCAGGCTCTCGCCCTCCTCTACATACGATTGAAAGGCCAGGATGTTCACTCCGCGCGCCCCCAGAGCGAGGAAACATTTCCCTAAAGCGCCCGGTTTGTCTTCAATCGTTATTGTGAACTCTTTCATCTTCGGCATTGCGATTTTGACTCCCTTCGTTTCCGTACCCCTGACAGGCGGCGGAGCAACCCTCTGTTATACGTTCCGGTCACACAGTTCTCAACCGAACGTCACCTCTGAAATATCTGCGACACGCTTCTGGACTGCAGGATCGTCGGGACCCGAAAGCTATCGGCCATCGTCCAGTTCGTCGGCTCGCGTCTGTTCAACTTCCGAGCTGATCGTCCTGCATTCGAGCTCACACGTGAGCAGCGTGATCCATCATAGAAAAACGGCAACTCTTGCAGCCGTTTGCGACTCCATTTAAAACGAGGGACCATGGTCGCACGGCTAGTCGTGTTTCTTACTCTATTTCTTGCTCCTGCCTCTGGCTTTGGACAAGTAACACCAGCGCAAACGCAGGAAATCATTCGCCACTCGGCTCAAGCAACGCATTCAGACTGGGAGCGTGCTCCTGGTTTCGACTTCTGTGAAGTGGATAAGACGAAGACCGGCTCGCGAACCTCCGCAGTCCTGATGATTGCGGGTTCCCCATACTATCGGCTGGTCCAAGTGAATGGCGAGGATCTTTCGCCCGATCAAGAGGCCGCTGAAAAGCGGCGGCTAGCTTCGGTAATCGAAGAACGGCAGCGCGAGACTCCGGATGAGAAGGCGAAGAGGACAGCCAAATACCAGAAGGAACGTCAACACGACCAGCAGTTGCTTGAGCAGCTCACGGTGGCGATGAACTTCACGTTCGCCGGCCATGACGTCGTTGATTCGCATCAGGTCGACGTATTCGAGGCCACCCCACGCCCCGACTATGTCCCCAAGAGCATGGAGACTCAAGTGTTGACCGGGATGAAAGGCAAATTGTGGATCGATAAGTCGTCGTTTCGTTGGGTTAAGGTACATGCTGAAGTGGTCAAACCTGTGTTCATGGCTGGCTTTCTGGCCCGCGTAGAACCTGGGACGCAGTTTGAATTGCAAGAACGCCCGGTCAATGCAGAAATCTGGCTGCCTCATCAGTTCACAATGCAAGCAAACGCGAAGGTCCTTTTCCTCGTCAACAAGTCCTCGGCAACGGATGAGATCTACTTCAACTATGAGCCCAACGGGAAGCTGTCCATCGATAGTTGTAAAAGTAAGAATGCAAGCGAGCACGAATGACGCTCGGCAGTGCGAGGCCGGGGCCCGCTACCGCAGATGTACAGCCAGTCTCGTCGGGTTGGAGAGCGACGGGACTCGCTCCGTCCGCATAAGAAGCTCGGCCTGGATAGTGGAATCGAACCGGCGCTGCGGATCTGTAGCAGCACTCGATGCGGGTCGGACGCAATCGCGTCCGTGGGTCTTTGCCTCGTACAAAGCAAGATCCGCATCGCGGAGCATCTCGTCACGATGACGGTATCTGGAGAGATGCTTGCTGGCGACTCCAATGCTGACCGTCGTATTTCTCGCCTGAGTCCCATCCTGAGGCGCGGTCTGGATCCGCCGGACCGCCAATCTGAGCCGTTCGGCGATGATCAGGGCTTCATTTAGACCGACGCCGGGCAATACGACCACGAATTCCTCGCCTCCGTAGCGTGCGATCTTAAATTCCTCGCACCACAGCTGTTCTTGAAGAGCCCTCGCGACGCTGGCAAGAACCTCGTCTCCGCGCAAGTGGCCGTACTCGTCGTTGATTTCTTTAAAGCGGTCGATATCGATGAGCATCAATGAGAGCGACTGTCTGGTAGCGATTGTGTGTTCCCAGATCTCGGCAAAGAAGATTGAGAACAAGCGTCTGTTCGCGAGGCCTGTAAGCGCGTCCAGATTGGACAGCCTCGTCAGTTCATGATTGGCTGCGGTTAGCTCGATGCCGCGCCTTTCCAGTTGCAACCTAAGCAGGTAATTTAGCCTCTCCTCTCGCTCCATCCAGTAATTCGAAATCAAGGTTAAGACTGCTCCCGTGATCACGAGGCTAAGAGAGGTATCCTTCTCCGGCCGAGTGAGCATATGATCCAGCTGGAGAAAGATGGCGCCATCGATCACGCAAAAGAATGTGGAAGCAAGTGCGTAGAAAAACCGCAGGCGCATGATTGTATTCACAAACAGAATCATGAGCACCAGAGCGGTTTGCGCGAAAACGGCAGCTACCCCGCTGCCACCGTGCCACAAATAGAGCGTGGTAAAGCTCACCACACAGCTGACTACCAGAGTCAGGGACTCACGGAGACGCTTCGGAGGATCGATGTGCAGCCATAGATAGGTGCAGAGGATAAGAGGCGTAACGATCAGCAGACGCAGCACAACGCAACGAAGGAAATGCTGCCGGAAGAAGTGATAATCGGAAATCAAAAAGAGATCGTAGATCACCAGGGCGATGAGCACACCCATCCGCAGGTGATGACTGCGGATTGACCTGCGGTCGCGCTCGAACCGCTCTTCAAGCGAACCGGGGAACCGGTGTCCAGATTTTCGACGCAGAAGCAGGTCAGCCATCTGAGCGTGCAAAATCTTCCCGGTAAGGTCATCCTTCACACGCATAAATTGTATTTACGGTACAACGCTTTGCTGGCGCTGCTGATACAACTATGCGCCTATTACCCTTGGGCTGTAGGACTTAGCCAATCTCCTCCAGATTGCTCTTAAGGCGAGTTCCAATCGCGCACTATTTACCGGGTGCTAAGGCCGGATTTCTTTTGAGGCTGAGCAGATTGGAAAAGATCCGGAACGCTCCGGGAACGCCCTCCGGCATTTGCCGGTAGAAAGCATAAGCAGTGTAGACGTAGATTCCCTGACCATATCGTGCATAGAGGAGGCCCCCCTTTTGCGGCACCTGATCCTGATCGTGGACCTCCGTCGGTGCGACATATTTCGGATCCCACTTGTCGACGAAATTGTGTCCCCGCTCTTCGATCCAGCCCGAGAAATCGGCCGCAGTGATCTTATTAGGCCAGGAGAAAATTGGATCATCGGGACGCCCAAAAGTAACCGTGGAGTTTTCCTGGACTACTTTCTCCGGATTGTCTCCAAAGGAGAAGGGATAAGGACCGTAATCGTGATCGAACTCGGGTGTCTGATACTGCACCACAAGCTCGCCCCCGTTCTTTACATAATCCAACAAACGGCGATTGAAGGTACGGATTTCCGGGCGGACAGCGTAAGCGCGAATCCCAACGACGATGGCGTCATACCCCGAGAGGTTTCCGCTTTCAACGTCCTGCGCCGAGAGAAAGTTCACGTGCAGTCCTAGCTCCTCGAGCGAGCTCGGCACATCGTCTCCCGTACCCATGATGTAGCCAACTTTGAGTCCGTCTGGCATTCGCAGATCGACACCTGTTGTGCGATACGTTGCCTGACGGTAGTAGGGATAGGGCCGCAGGCCGGAATAGCCAACCATGCGGTAACCCTCTGCGAATTGCTGACCGTTGTACTCGGCGAGCGCCTCGATCGTGTAAGGCTGAACGCGGACACCGTTTGGGTGAATTTCAAATGCGAGGTCTTGCTCGTCGCCATCTTTGGCGGTGGAGAAGTCGATTGTTGCAGGAGTGCAGCTCCAGCCTTCAGGCAGTTTCAGATGAATTGTGCCCTTGGCCGGCCCTTTGACATTGCTATGCAGCGTTACTGAAAGGTGGACAGCCGTGCTGGTGAGCGGAACGACGCCCGCAGTGGGCGAAAGCCAGAGCGAGATGGGAGGCCCCAACAAGAGGGGATCCAAAACCTGCCCCGGTCCGGTCACCCGGTGTACGGTTTGCACAACGGCCGCCGCCATGATCTCAACATTGTGATATTCGATGGTCGACTGAGCAGTCAGCGGGTAGGGAACGGTTGAAAAATTCAGATACCGAGGATCGTCAATGTTGTAGTAAGGCTGTTCCACCGTAGGACGGCTGAAATATGGCCGAGTGAGGTAGGGATGATCGGGCGCCGCGACAGAAAGAACGAGCGTGCGTGCTTCTCCGGCGTTCAGGGTACCAGTCGAGGGCACCGTCGCGGATTTGGTCGTCGTGACGTTCCAACCATCATCTCCATTTGTATCCAGGCTCATCTTCTCGACTTCCACAGGCTCGCTGCCCTGATTGGCCAAGTGGACATTCACGTTGAATTTCTGGCCTGGAACAGCGATTTGGAAAGATGGCTGCACTTCGGCCGGCCGCCGGTCGTCACTTGGAGCAACGGTTGCCAAGACATTTATGCCCAACGCCTCAACTAATGCGTCGTTGAACTGCCGCTGCTTAACTTTCAGCTCGTGCGACATGTTGTAGCGGGCGTCGACCGGCAGCTGGCTCTTCGAAAGATCGGCAAGCAGACTGTTCGTTTGGGCCAGGCCGTCCGCCAGGAGCGGTGCTATCTTTGCGGGGTCATCCGGAGAAAAAGCAGTGGATGCTTTCTCCACGGTGGCGCTCAGCTCGGCGAGCCGCTTGCGCCATTCCGTCTGCTGTGCTGCCGGGGCGTAGTCTGCAATGCCTTCGAGGGATATGTCCACTCCATCATAGAAGTCCTTAGCCTTTGCCAATCCATGGCCACCGGCTTCCGACGCGACTCGCGAGGCATAGAGATGGTAGGGAGTTCGAACGGGGCCCGGCAGCGGCAATCCCACGCCCCCGTTCTGCGACTTCTGTTCGTTCAGCCCCTGCCGGCCAACCTGAAAATACGAAAGGCCATAGAATCCATCGTAACGGCCCTCGGGAACTTCCAGAGTTGCTGCAGGAGTGCCTTCAATCCAGGTGCCATCGACATAATTGCGGAAACGGACGGGCCACCAACGGCCGGTGGCATAGTCGTAGATGCCCTGTGAGGTGACACGGGCAAAGGGTACACGCGCATAGACTTTAAGCGGTGACCAAGGCCGAAGACCTGCTTGAATCTGATCGGGAAAGACATTGGGATCGCCGGCTGCCTTGTAAGCCTCTTGTGCCATCACTCCCGAAACCTGATGCTGGCCATGACCATCGGAAACGCTCCCTACGAAAACGGCGGTCACAACCAAAGGCCGCGTCATGCGGATCACGCGCACGACATCGTAAAGAACCCTGTCGTGGCCCCATTCGGCAAGCGACTCCTCAAGAGTCTTGGAGAAACCGAAGTCGGCCACACGCGTCCAATACTGGTGGACGCCATAGTAGCGATCCGCAGCCAGGAGTTCCTGCGTGCGGACCAAACCCAACTCATCCCAATAATTGGAGGACATCGCGTTCTGTCCCCCCTCGCCTCGATTCAGGGTCAACAGAGTCGTGTCAGCTCCGGCGTAGCGGCTCTCATAGGTCAGCAACCCTCCATCTTCATCATCCGGATGTGCCGTGATCATTGCGAAGCTCGCGCGAGTCTTGAGCTTACGGAGGCTATCGCGGACCGCGGCCGCGCCCCGGTCTGGAGCAATTGGGTATGCAAAGGTGCGGGAATCCTCGGGCATTGGAGGGGCTGTGTTTGAGGAATTGTCTTGAGCTCGGCAGATTCCTGGGAGGACGGTCAACAACGAGACACAAACAAGGATTTGGCGCACGATATTGGGTTTCATTCAATCTCTATTATTGGCAATCTCAATTGTTGGGCAAGGCTCGCAATTGGTCCAGGAGGACCCGCAACGTGTGGGCCCCACAATGGGACAGGACAGTTCAATCAGAGAACGCATTGTGGCGAGGGTACACCAGGATTCGCCCGTAATTCCCTGAATAAATGCAGGGCCACATCCTCAGACCCGGCCCCAGCAGTGCCTGCACCGGTCACAAACCTGGACGGAAGGGTATCGCAAACTGGTCGATTACTGGAACCCCATGCAAAACTGAAAGACAGACAGTTTTCGGGTCGAATGGCCTTTGGACTCATTTCCAGGTTGTGTCGCTATGGTTCTTTCCGGAAACCTGGGAAATGCACCTGAAAGAAGATTTGGAGAAGATTGAAGTGAACCTCAAACGTCTACTGTTGTTGGCGCTCATCTGCACGGCTTGCGCCCTGAACTCGTCGGCGGCCCAAACGCCCGATCCGGCCGCGATCACCCGAGCGACTTTGCCGAACGGTCTGCGAGTCGTCATTATTCGAAGTGCTCTCGCGCCCGTAGCGACGGTACAGATGAATTTCCTGGTTGGCGGGGATGAGACGCCACCGGGATTCCCGGGTATGGCTCATGCGCAGGAGCACATGGCCTTTCGCGGATGCCAGGGAATGAACGCCGATCAGACGGCAGCAATCTACGCGCTGCTCGGTGGCCAGGACAACGCCGACACGCAACAGACCATTACGCAGTACTTCGCGACCGTGCCCGCTCCGGATCTCGATGTTGCGCTTCAGGCCCAAGCTACTTGCCTGCGCGGAGTGGAAGACTCGCAAGCGGAGTGGGACCAGGAAAAAGGAGCGATTGAGCAGGAAGTCGCCCGCGATCTCTCGAATCCAACCTACAAATTCATCGATCGCTTGAATCAGGATATGTTCGCAGGGACGCCATATGCTCACGATCCACTGGGCACCAAGAGCTCCTTCGATGCCACGACCGGCGAGATGCTGCATGACTTTTACAAGAAGTGGTACGCGCCAAATAACGCCATCCTGGTGATCGTCGGTGACCTCGATGCGGCGGCGACACTCAAAAGAGTGCAGCAGCTCTTCGGTGACATTCCGAACCATCCAGTACCGGACCGTCCGGCGGTGAATCTTACGCCGGTCAAATCGGAGAGCTTCACCCTCGATAGCAATCTTCCGTATGTTTTAGGATTTGTCGCCTACAGGCTGCCAGGAACGAGCTCTCCCGATTACGCTGCGATTCAGGTTCTGGCCGATGTTCTCGCAAGCCAACGTGCGGATCTCTACGGAATGGTGCCTGCCGGGAAGGCGCTCGCCGCAGAATTCGGCTTAGCGGAAACATACCCCAAGGCAAGCGTTGGATACGGTCTTGTTGCGCTTCCCTCCGGCACCGATCCCACAGCCGCTATCAACGAGATGCGAACGATTGTCGAGGGCTACGCTCAAAAGGGTGTGCCCGAAGATCTGGTCGCGGCCGCAAAGCGCAGTGAGGTTGCCTCCGCAGAATTTCAACGCAACTCCATTCCCGGCCTGACCGATGTCTGGTCAGAAGCTCTGGCTGCTGAAGGCCGCAATTCCCCGGATGAGGACGTTGAAGCGATCAATCGGGTCACGCTGGATGATGTCAACCGCGTGGCTAAGCAATACCTCGTGGCATCGAACTCAATCACTGCCACTTTGAAGCCAGCGCCCAATGGCCAGCCTGTCTCGGCCAAAGGCTTCGGTGGGGGAGAGAAGGTGACCTCCGCTCCTACCAAGCCGGTCGCGCTTCCCGCGTGGGCGGAGGGCGCCTTGTCCCAGCTTAAGGTTCCTGCGGACTATATCACCGTCTCCGATACAAACCTGCCGAACGGTGTTCGCCTGATCGTGAAAAGGGACGAGACGAGTCCCACAATCTCTGTGATTGGCTCAGTGAAGAACAACGCTGACCTCCAGACGCCGCCGGGAAAGGAAGGTGTTTCCGACGTTCTGGAGGACCTTTTCTCGTACGGCACTCAGACATTGGATCGCCTCGCATTCCAGAAGGCGCTCGATGACATAGCGGCGAACGAGAGTGCGGGCTACAAATTCTCCGTGAAAGTGCTCAAGGAGAATTTCTCGCGGGGTGTTCAGCTCCTGGCTGACAATGAATTACATCCTGCGTTGCCCGCGGATGCATTCAATGTCGTTAAGCAGCAGACCTCGCAATTTGTAGCAGGCAATCTGCAAAGCCCTGGGTACCGGACCTCGCGTGCGCTGGACTTGGCACTGCTGCCGCCAGGCGACCCCGTATTGCGCGAGGTCACTCCATCAACCCTCGGCACTGTCACTCTGGACGATGTGAAGCAGTATGATGCGCAGACGATCCGTCCCGACCTTACGACGATTGTGGTCATCGGGGATGTCACAGCCGACGAAGCCAAGGCGGTCATTCAGAAATGGTTCGGCGACTGGAAAGCCGTCGGTTCCAAGCCCAATACGGATCTGTCACCCATCCCGGTCAACAAGCCATCAGCCGTGAATGTGCCCGACCAGGAGGCAGTGCAGGATTCGGTTACGCTTGCCGAGCAACTGAACCTCAACCGATTTGATCCGGACTACTATCCGATACAACTCGGAAATCACGTCCTTGGCGGGGGATTTTACGCTACGCGGCTTTATCACGATCTGCGCCAAGTAGCCGGTTACGTCTACAACGTGGACGTCGCAGTGCAAGCCTCGAAGACCAGGGCAAGTTACTCGGTCACGTACGGTTGCAATCCTGAGAATGTCTCAAAGGCTCGCGGCCTGATTCAGCGCGATCTGGAACAGATGCGCACTCAGGATGTTTCGGCAGGTGAGTTGCATCAGGCCAAGGCACTGCTGTTGCGGCAGATTCCGCTGAGCGAATCAAGTGAAGATGCAGTCGCCGGGGGTCTTCTCGCCAGAGCACAGGTCGGACTACCACTCGACGAGCCCATCCGGGCTGCGAAGAAGTATGCGGAGATCGACGCCGACCAGATCAAAGCGGCATTCGCCAAGCAGCTACGAACAGGTGACTTCGTCCAAGTGGTCCGCGGACCAGCGCCGCAGTAGCTTTGATTACTCGCTTGCAGAAAGCGCCGCGAAAAGGGGGGCGGATCTTTGGATCTCCGCCTCCTCCCTTAGGAATTTTGGGGATCTTCTACTCCAGGATTTCCATTTCGCCCTTAGACCGGTATTTCAAAGATGAGAAAGGCTTAACTTCCGTGGGCTCTCTTACTTGAGTCCCGAAAGGCCTTCTCTCTCCGCTCTCGTTCTCTGATTGCTCACAACCAGTGCGCACGGCTGATCGCCAACGCGATCATCTACTACAACTCGGACTCGGCGATCCTGTCGCGCCAAGTACGAGGCGAGTGGCAACGCCAAGGTGCTGGCGTCGATCACACATATCACCGGCGGCGTGGCGACACATCCTCCTGAACGGGCACTGCACCTTCAAAAGCGACGGAAAGCTCATCGACCTGGATATGCTCGTGGCAAGGTTGGAGTTGGGGTCACGGAATTTTATGGGATTCCGGCTTACAACCCCAAGATCGGACTGGAATCGATCACCAGAAGATCAAAACGGTCTCATCCACGGGCAAGCTTGTCTTCCATGTCTTCACCGCGCTGGCAGAGTTCGAACGGAGTATAATCCGTGAGCGGACCGTGGCCGGCCAAAAGGCGGCGCGGGCGCGCGGGCGTTGTGGCGGCCGTCCAGAGCCGCCTGCAGATCCTAAGCAAGCCGGTCGAAAATCTTGCCGCCCCACTCCTAAGTCGCAAGTCGTTGAGGGAATAAAGTCGGCGGTAGTTTGTTATCACAGCAACGATTCTAGGTAGCCCTGTTTATAAATAACGAACGCAGCTCCAACCTTTGGAGGGAAACAATATGAAGCAGCAAGGACAAGGCAGTATGGCCGTCAACCGTCGCAGCTTTCTGAAGAACAGCGGCATCGCAGGGGTTAGCCTCGCCGGTGCCGCAATGGTAGCCGGAAAGGTCGGCGCGTTCGACCAAGTGAGTGGTGCCCGCAAACTGGGATTGGGCTCCACGGCGGCGCACGCGGCGGGTCTTTCCCCGGCAGACATTGAGGTCCTGCAGTTCGCGTTGAACCTCGAATACCTTGAAGGAGAGTTTTATTCTTTTGCAGTAACAGGCAAGAGTCTCCAAGACAACGGCATTGGTATCGACGGTATCGTTGGCAATCCCGGGCCAACGACCGGAGGAGCCAAAGTTCCATTCAAAGAGCTCCATGGCAAAGGTCCAATCCGGGCTATCGCCGAGCAGTTGATGCGTGATGAATTGAACCACGTGTTATTGATCCGCTCCATTCTTGGGCCGGAGTTCACGATTGCCAAACCGGCGATCAATCTGGGGGCGGTTGTAGCAATGAACACTCTCCAAGGGTTTCTCACGTTGGCTCGTGACTTCGAGGCAACCGGCACTTCAGCCTACGGTGGCGCTGTCGGCTTGATCGACCAAACGATTTTGCAAACCGCAGTGCAGATCGGATTGGTAGAAGCGCTGCATTTGGGTAATCTTCAGTTGCTAGTGGACCTGAATGAGATCCCAATCTCTCCGCTGGATGTTCTCGACATAGTTCCGCCACCCACCGGTAACGACTTTTTCCCCGCCAGCTTCGATCAAGGTCTTGCCGTCATTCGCAACACGAATCAGGTCATGGCAATCGCGTATGGCA
>DASYBJ010000502.1:0-5500 GCA_036500845.1 Acidobacteriaceae bacterium | reverse complement strand
TCCGGAGAGCTCCGGCACCCCGGTCGAAGCGGCGGTACTCGCCGCAAATCGCGAGCTGGCTGCCTTTCAGCAAATCCTCTATTGGGTTGTATGGCCCCAGCCGGATTTCCCGCGTACTTCAACCGGAAAGGTTCTCCGCAGACAGGTCGAACGATGGATGGCGCAGACGCTCGCCAGCAAAGAGGCTTCCGACGGCACCGCTCCCGGCACTGACGCTAACTCGAGGATGGACGCGCCGTGGCTGGACGATCCGTTGATTGATCTCCTGCATCAACTGCAACCAACCACCCGGAGCCAGCGGATTGCGGCCACCGACCGTTTCGCAGAAGATCTTCACCTCGACAGCCTGGCGATGGTGCAACTGGAATCGGCCATCGAGACGAAATTTGGGCTCGAGTTGGAAGGTTCCCCTTGGGAGCAGGTGCGGACCGTAGGCGAGTTGCGCGCTCTCCTCGATCCCAGAACTGGTCGAAGACAAGACCCAAGGCACGAAACAACACGCCGGCCAAGAGCCGATTCGGGGCACGCCGCGGCAACCAACGGCCATCCATCGGCTCAGCAACCTCGACAGATTGTCACCGACTCGGCGGTGCAGCCCGCTGCTTCATCTCTCGGCCGCGGCCCGGCTCCGGTGCGGCGGAGCCCGGCTCAAGTATTCCCCCGCTGGCCATGGTCATCCCCCGTCCGTTTGCTGCGCGTCGGCTTTCTGGAACTGCTGATGCGACCTCTGCTCTGGTTGCTGCTCGCGCCGAAGGTCGCGCTCCGCGTGCCGTTCCATCGTCCCTCGCTGCTGATCGCCAATCACGTCACCGCCTTCGATGTGCCAATCGTGCTCTACGCGTTGACGGCGAGAGACCGCGACAACGTAGCCGTCGCCATGTCAGGAGAGATTCTGGCCGGATGGCGCGCCGCGAAAGCACAGAAGCATCGCTTGTTCAACCTGCTTACGCCTGTTGCATATTGGCTGGTCTCCGCACTTTTCAACGTGTTTCCGCTACCCAGGGGCAGTGGTTTGCGACAGAGCTTCGTTCATGCCGGCGAAGCTCTCGACCGCGGATATCATGTGTTGGTATTTCCGGAGGGTGGCCGCTCCGCCGACGGCCGCTTGAAGACCTTCGAATCCGGGATCGGGCTGCTCGCTCAGGAATCTCAGGTTCCCGTTCAACCGGTTTATCTCGAAGGGCTGGGTCCCCTCAAGTTGCGCCAGAGATCGTGGTTTCGGCCAGGCACGGTGCGGGTTCGCCTCGGAGAGCCGCTGTCGATGGATGCAGGAGAAGAGCCGGCGCACTTCGCGCAACGCCTGCACGCTGCGATGGAAGAGCTGGTAGCCACAGCTAAGAACCGGTCAGCTGATGAAGCTGCCAGCCAAAAACCGGGTTAGCTAAGGGCTTGTGCTGCTTCTTTTGCAAAGTAGGTCACGGTGAAATCCGCACCAGCGCGACGGATGGAGATCAGCGATTCGAGCATCGCCCGCTCGGGTTCCAGCCATCCTTTGGCGAAGGCGGCTTGCAGCATCGCATATTCGCCTGACACTTGGTAGGCGCCGAGGGGCACGTCGAAGCGCTCTCGTGCCGCCCGAATGACGTCCAGGTAAGGGAGCGCCGGCTTCATCAGGATCATGTCCGCACCCTCGGTTAAGTCCTGATCGATCTCGCGCATCGCCTCTTTCAAGTTTGCTCCATCCATCTGATACGTCCGGCGGTCTCCAAATTGCGGCGCCGAATCGGCTGCCTCGCGGAATGGACCATAGAAAGCAGAACTGAACTTCGCGGCATACGAAAGAATTGGCACGCGCTCCAGGCCGGCATCGTCCAGCTGATCACGAATCGCACCTACGCGACCGTCCATCATGTCAGAGGGCGCCACGATATCGGCGCCCGCTTCGGCCAGAGACACGGCCGCGCGCGCCAACAACGCGACGCTCTCGTCGTTCTCAACCTCGAAGTCATTGCCATTGCGGCGTACCACTCCGCAGTGACCGTGGGATGTGTATTCGCAAAGGCAAACGTCCGCGATCAACAGCAGTTCCTTCGCCAGCGGCTTGAAAGCGCGTATTCCCTGCTGGACGATGCCATCCGCCGCCCAGGCGCCGCTCGCTTCCTCGTCCTTGGTCTCGGGGAGGCCAAAAAGCAACAGTCCACCCAGCCCCAGCGACGCCGCTTCCTCAACTTCCTTGGCTGCTTCGTCAATGGAGAGGTTGTACACACCCGGCATCGAACTCACCTCCCGCCGGACGCCGTTGCCAGCGCAGAGGAAGAGAGGATAAAGGAAGGATCCAGGATGGAGATGAACTTCTCGAACCAAGGCGCGCATTGCCGCACTCTGACGCAGACGCCGCAGCCGGGTCACGGGAAATTCCATTCTCTGATTCTAATGGTCTAGCATCATTCTGTGAGCCTTTTTCCACCCATTCCCTCTCCCGTCGAAGAGCTGAGTTCCGAGGTACTCGAGTGGGGCCGCCTCCGGGAGCTGGTGGGGAGCTTCGCCCAGTCAAGCGTCGCTCGTGATTGGCTGCTCGATCTGCGGCCCTCCTGCGACCCGGTCTGGATCGATGAGCAGCATGAACTGGTGAGCGAGATGCGGGTGCTGCTCAAGCATGGTGCTCCCCCTCAAATTCGCGGGCTCTTCGATCCGATTCTGCTAGTCCAGCGAGCTCGGATCGCGGGCGCTGCTCTTGAGGCCGAGGAGATTCGCGATCTGCTGCTTCTGCTCGAAACCATCACTGCATGGCAGGCCTTCTTCGCGGCGCCCCCGGAGGCCATCGCCGTCCAGTTGACAGGACTGATTGCCCTCAGCCACCCTACTGCCGGCGCGCAGTTGACCAGGCTGATGCGTTCGTTGCGATCACGAATGAACCCCGATGGCTCGCTTGCCGATGATGCGTCGCCGGATCTTAAGCGTATCCGCAGAGAGATCGATCGCCAGCAGCGCGTGATCGAAGAGAGTTTGCGCGCCACCTTGCGGCGTTTGTCCGTAGGCGGCGAGACGCAAGAAGATCTGATCACGATTCGCGGCGAGCGCTTCGTGATCCCCGTGAAATCGGAGTTCAAACGGCGCATTCCTGGAGTCGTGCACGGGGCGAGCTCGAGCGGGCAGACCGTCTTTCTTGAACCAATGGAGACGATCGAACAGAACAACGAATTGGTTCGGCTGATGGACGACGAACAGGCCGAGACCCGGCGAATCTTCCAGGCCATGACGAAGGAGATCGGCGTGGAAGGAGAGGCCATCGCGGAAGGCGCAGCCGCACTGGCAAAACTCGACGCGCTTCTCGCAACAGCACGCTTTGCCGCCGATTTTGACTGCGTTCGCCCGAGCTTCGCCGAAACTCAAGAACCGCGTCTTTCGCTCGATCAAGCACGCCACCCGCTTCTCGAAAAAAGACTTCGCTCCGCTGCCCGATCCACGGAGGCCCGAACAACAGCTGCTGAAACAACGGCCGCGGGAACAACGGGAGGGGCAACAAGCCGGTCGGGAGTAGTGCCGCTGACTCTGGCGCTCCACGATCAGGCGCGGCAGCTCATCATCAGCGGGCCGAATACGGGCGGCAAGACTGTTGCGCTCAAGACCACCGGATTGCTCAGCATGATGGCGCAATCAGGAATCCCAGTGCCGGCGCGGGAAGCTGTCTTCCCGGTCTTCAAAGCATTCCTGGCCGATATCGGTGACGCGCAGTCGATCGAGCAAAACCTCTCCACCTTCTCGGCGCATATCGCGAATCTCAACCGCATCTCCCACTTGGCAGATGCCGAATCTCTAGTTCTGCTCGACGAGCTCGGGTCGGCCACCGATCCGGAGGAAGGAGCTGCTCTCGCGGTCGCGATCGCCGCTCACTTCCTCGAGCGCCGAGCCTGGTGCCTGATCTCTACCCACCACACTTCTTTGAAGGTCTACGCTGCGCAGCGGCCCGGGGTGCTCAACGCGGCTGTCGGCTTCGACGAGCGGACGCTCGAGCCGACCTACGAGCTTCGGCTTGGGATTCCGGGCGCCTCAGCCGGCATCAATATCGCGCAACGTTTGGGTCTTGATGCGGGGATCATCCGCGACGCCCGCGCGCAACTCAGCACACAGAATAAGGATATCGGTCAGTTTCTGGACCAGCTCCATGCGCAGCTCGATGCGGTGGCAAGCGAGCGGACTGCGCTGCGGCTGCGCGAACAGGAACTCGCGCGCGAAAAGAGCCGCCTCGACGCAGAAGGACTTAAGGAGTGGCGCACGAAAGTCCGTGAGCTCGAGCAGCAATTGAACAGTCTGCTCAAGGATTTTGCTTACCGGATCCGGGAGACCATCGCCGCTATCGATGACCGCGCTGCCCAACAAAAACTCTCGAAAGAGGCTGAACGGCGCATGGCGCGCTTGCGCCGCGAGTTCAGTGAGCAGTTCAACGCGGCGGTCGTTGCCCAGCACGGAGGAGCAGACAAGGGCGACCAGAACGCGCAGCCTCATTTGGTGCGGCATATTTCTCCGGGAGACACAGTCAAACTCAAGTCGATCGGAAAGACTGGCCTGGTGCAGCGCCAATTAGAGCAAGACGTCTTCGAAGTAACCGTCGGCCCGATGAAGATGCGGGTAGCTCGCAGCGACATTGCCGAGGTTCAGCGGACGAACGAATCCAACCGGTCGAGCCCGGTCGAATCGGCGCGCCGCCGCGGCATTTCCGTCTCTCTTGCGCAGCAGGACACGACGCGCTCCGAGATTAACGTCATTGGGCGGACAGTCGAGGAAGCGATCGATGAAGTCGATCAGTTTCTCGATCGGGCGTTTCTCGCAGGCTTGCCCAGAGTGAGGATCGTGCATGGGATGGGCATGGGAGTTTTGCGCAAGGCACTGAGGGCGCAGCTCGAGCGCCATCCCCATGTGGCTCAAGTGATAGAAGCGACGCAGAGCGAAGGCGGTGCGGGAGCGACCGTCGTGGATTTGCGAGCGTAGACGAGACAGAAACCGGGCGACTGCGGGCAGGCACAAGCGGACCAGCGAACCAGATCGCCCGCTTGGGATGACCATAGGTCGCGTCGGTGTCTCCTGAGCTGTTCATTGAGGATCGTCCGGATGCGAGTCGAACCCGGCGCTACGACATCGAGCGCGTGACTGGTCACAAAACCCTGAATGATGATCATGTCCGAAAAGCGCGAGTCCTATGCCGATTAGCTGAGAAAATCGGTACATGGAACTGCCGGATCGCGAAGTTTGTTATCGCGCGTTAGAGAGTCGTGATGTCCGCTTCGATGGTCTGATCTTCGTCGGGGTTACATCCACGGGGATCTACTGCAGACCAGTCTGTCCGGCCCGCACGCCGAAGTTCGAAAACAGTCGCTTCTTTGGCTCAGCGGCCGCAGCACAACAAGCAGGCTTTCGCCCGTGCCTGCGTTGCCGGCCAGAGACTGCTCCCGACTTCGCCTCCTGGCGGGGCACTTCCACCACCGTCTCCAGAGCGCTGGCTCTGATCACAGATGGCGCATTAGATGGTCGCGTGGCAAGCGTTGAAAAATTGGCAGAACGC
>DASYBJ010000501.1:0-5869 GCA_036500845.1 Acidobacteriaceae bacterium | reverse complement strand
TTCGTGGACTACTATGTGGTACCCCGACATCGGGACGTTCTAGAGGACAGTTGTGCTATCCCATCTCTCGGGAGCTACATTCCGCGTATGTCTGCTGTGTGCCAAGCCCGCTACGCGGATGGCGTGGAGCGTCTTGAGTTGGCAATCACCAAGTTGCTCAAAGATTTGGGTCGCGAACATCCCCGCGATTTGGCTACTGCCACTTTGGCCAGTATGGCAGGTGCGATCGTTCTCGCGCGGTCAGTTGCAGTGAGGACCTCCTCGGATCGCCTCCTATCGGTATCTCGGGTTTCGATCAAACGACAACTAGGATTGGCCTAAGAGTTTGTGGATGTGTCGGTTCCGTGAAGCAAGTGTAGTTCACAGCGTTGTTGAAGTTGTGGTTCGTCAAAAAGCTGCACGCTTGACAACGAAAGTTGCAGATACGCATTGATCAACAACGCCGGCGCTCGGTTGAGTGGGCGATTCCTTAAAAGATTTTGCACAAAAGGATGCTTAAGTAGCAATGAAAAGCCTAGCAACTGCTCCAGGGGGAGAAGAACTAGCCGGCCCACCAACGATCACTGCACGACGCAGCAAAGAGGAAGAATCTACGCGATTGATGTGCTCCGTGGAACTGCCTTGCTTGGCATTCTGATGGTGAATATCGAGGATTTCGCTACTCCAGAAATAGGGGCATGAGATACCTATCGGTATGCCTACGGCGCCTCGCCGGAAAACTACCAGAATCACTACAACCTGAGGGAGTTTATGTACAACACCGCTATCACTCCAAAAATCATCCAGGTCGAGCACGTCACA
The DNA here is from genome assembly GCA_036500845.1 of Acidobacteriaceae bacterium. Lineage (GTDB taxonomy): Bacteria > Acidobacteriota > Terriglobia > Terriglobales > Acidobacteriaceae > PALSA-350. Next base: position 5,068 of record DASYBJ010000501.1, on the reverse strand, counting down.
ATTCGATCGACCAGGTCTTTCACTGAAGTCAAAGCAAATCTTGAACACCAGGTACCGAAAGTCAACGAAGAAATTGGCAAACTCAGGGCCACCGGCGAAACCGAGCGGTTGAAACAAATACTCGAAGACGGGCCGGAGCTCTCGATCTTCCTCTTACGTGACCACGGAAGTTTGTTGAGAATAATTGGGCGTCCGAGCAAAGCGGTGCAATACGAGATCGGCAACCCGCTCACTGCGTCAAAGATGACTCGTCATCAGTTGGCAGCCGCTCTCTATGCGCCGCTGCGAGTGGTACTCTACGAAGACGAAACAGGTGGCTCGATTTTCGAGTACGACAAACCGTCGTCTCTGTTTGGGCAATATGGCGATGAACAGGTTTCTACTGTTGCTCGCGGGCTCGATGCTGCGTTGGATTGTGCTCTACGGCGCGCTATGGAAGAGTCAGCATGCAACTGATTGGGCAGACGACCTGTGCGATTCTGCAGTATGGCTATTTTTGCCCAACGCCTCGAAAAGGTCTAATTGGGGAGACTTGGGGACACCTCAGGTGTTGTCTTGCAAATTAGTTGGCGTAAATTTGTGCAAGTTATTTGGCGTGCGAGGTTGAGCCTCTAACGCCCCTAGACACGGTCCGTTGAATAGGACGCGGCGATACGAAAGCGCTAAGTTCCATCGTGAGCGCCACTTGCAACTTGACAGCCAATGTATGGGTTGGCCAGATCCGCAGGCGCAATGAAGGCCGCCCACAAAATCTGATCGGGGTGCGGAAGTATGCCAGATAGCGCGCAAAGGATTACGCCAGATAATCCGCAAAGCTACAGGCTTCGGCCAACCGAGCGTATCGCATGCCGATCGCAAGCGCCAGCGAATCACCGTAGAGCTTGCCTGTCGGCGCACCTCCCCGAAGTTCCTCCAGAAGCAGAGTTATCAGCCGCCGAATGGCTGAATCCTGAAATTTCGGACGCATGACAGGTGCGAACTCACGGTGACTGTCCGCCTCCGACAAGAGCTTTTCTACAAAGTCCGACTCCAAGGCGCAGAGGACAACTTCAGTTGGCACATAAGTTCGAAACGCAGTAAGAACACCGGCAGGAATCAGTGTGAGTGTTCCGGCTCCTTTCGAGCAACGAACATAGCGGCCGCCACCCAGGGCATACTCACCGGAAGTAGACCTTGTCCAAAGCAGTAAAACATGGTGTTGAGCAATTACTTCATCACTTTCTTCCGGAATTCGATGATGCTCGACCAGAAAGCCGCTCCCACTGTAGGCGGCGCGCGAACGAGCAACGTTGGAGGTGAGTGTTGAATCCGTAAGCGACGCAACTTCGCGTCCGGACGAAGCTTCCATAAGGCTTTGATGCATGGCCAATTCCTGAAGATTCGTTGCTAATTGCCTCTTTCCTGTAAAAACGAAAGCCAGTCCGCTTTCTTTGAGCCATGCCTCGGAGAGCACATCGCCTCATTCCAATCCGACGGTCCTGGTCTTCACGAGACGCGCAGTGCACCGCCGGGACCTCATCTATATCGCAGCGGTTGCACTTGCAACCGGTCACGTAGAAATGGATTGCATTACAGATTGCGTCTAATGCCTAGCCAGGATCGGCACAAAAGTAGCACCTTTTCAGCAGAATGCGGCCTTTCGACGTTCACGCCCGACCTAGAGAAGCATCGTGATCGTAATATTTCTTAGCCATTTTCGTTTCTCCTTCTTGGATGGGGCAATTATCCTTAACTGGTTTTGGTGCAAACAGCTCCAACAAAGCGGTAACGAGTTCGGGACGCATATAGCAAATCACTGTGGCAGGTCTCTTTAAAGCTAAAACACCTTCACAATTGGTTTATTCCGAGATGTACCGGAATACTCCTAAATCATCAGAGCGAGCGTTATTCGCGGCGAACGTCGCGCCGCAAATTGTCAAGGAGAGTGCAGGGTTGATCGGATGATTAGCGGGCGTGACCGAGAAATCCCTCTCAATTTGCAAGAATGATTCCTTGTTGCGAGCAGTTGTTTCATCCGTTCGCTATCCTCTGAATGAGAAAAGTGCCAAAGCGCAACGACGCTGCGCCTTTTGTTCAGTCAACTGTTGTAGCTGATAAGCGCGCATGGCCCGTGCACCAGCCCGATTAGCAAAGATGGTCGCGGCGGATTGAGCTAGGACTACAAGGCTGCGGCAAAACGCGCCGAAGCAACACTCCTACGAAGCAACACTCCTACTGTGAGCGCTACCCGAACCACAGGGTTGCTGGCCGGAGGGAGTTGGAGGTTACCGAGCGAAAATCACGGCCCATTGAAACGTGCCGAGATATCACTTCAACGTACTGTCAAATTGCATTTCAAAACACTGCAAGTAAAAGGATGGTCTTATGCAGAGCATTAGTACTCTCTCCTGCCCCGGCTGGCCCACCGCAGCACGCCAGACCGGCTCCGCAAATCCGTGCAAGTTAACCGCTGTATTGAGCCTGCTCCTTCTTACCTCCACCGCTGGCATCGCCCAGCTTTCCAACAACAACGCAAATAACCCAAATAACGCCTTCCTGCCGGGTCCGGTGCGGGACGTCTCAACTGTCCCCGGCAACGGAGATGTGAACCCCTATGGAGTCGCCTTCATCCCGGATAATTTCCAGGCTGGCTCCGGCCCTCTACAGCGTGGCGACATCCTCGTATCGAACTTCAACAACAAGGCAAACCTTCAGGGACTCGGAACCACCATCGTTCGCATCTCCAGCAAGGGTGCGCGGTCCCTTTTCTTCCAGGGCACAGCTCCCCTTGGACTCACGACGGCGCTTGGCGTCCTTCAGTCTGGCTTGATCGTCGTGGGCAACTTCCCCAGTACCGACGGCACCCTCGGCACGGCCACACCGGGCTCGCTGCTGGTGATTAACAACCAGGGTCAGCTGATCCAGACCATCACCAGTCCCGCGATCCAGGGCCCCTGGGACATGGCGCTCGTCGATCATGGAAGCCGGGCCACCGCATTCATCACGAATGCCCTCACCGGCACAGTCACTCGCCTCGAATTCACCGTGAACGCGACGGGCCTGACCCTGCAGGATTCCAAAACCATTGCCAGCGGCTACGTCCATCGGGCAGACCCGGTCACATTTGTCGTGTCGCCCACGGGACTCGTCTTTGACGAATCTAAGGACCTGCTCTTTGTGGCCTCCACCGGCGACAACGAAGTCTTTGCCATCAGCAACGCCTCCAATCTCTCAGCCGCTGCGGGAATGGGCCGCCTTGTCTACCAGGACAACGTTCACCTGCACGGCGCGCTTGCCATGGCGGCGGCGCCCAATGGGAACCTCCTGGTCTCCAACAACGACGGCATCAATCCCGATCCCAATCAACCCAGCGAGATCGTCGAATTCACCACGGAAGGACAATTCGTGAAGCAACTCTCCGTCGATCCTGCTCTAGGAGGATCGTTCGGACTTGCGGTCCAAAACTCCGGCGATGTCTCCACCTTCGCCGCCGTCGATGACAACACCGCGACCCTGCTCATCTTTCTACTTGAGAAGTAGAAACAGTCGCTCCAATAAAGCCGCAGGCCCAATTCAATCGTTGATGCAACGCTTTCAGAGCGCTGATCGAATCGTGTTGCGAACTCCAAGGTAGAACTTGGGCCTGCCTTACAAGCTCAAACAATTGATTGATCTCGTAGCACAGCGAAACTATCTGTTTTCCTACGACGGCAAGCAGTACGGCCCTCTCTTGAACGTGGAAAAGGCAATCGTCGTCTATACACGCGGTTCACGTTTTCTGGAGGGTACTCCTATACCGCCCTCGCGATTCGATCACCAGGCAACCTATTTGGACTTTTGGTTGCAGCTTGTTGGTGTTCGAGATCTTCGGAGCGTGATTGTTGACAACGCGTGGAATCGAGATCGTCAGCAATCGGAAGTAAGCCTGGCGGAGGGCAAAGCGGCTCTCGAACGACAGGTTGAGTGGTTTCTTGATGAGTAGCAGAGCTGCAGGAACGTGCTATGCCTCTGATTTGAGGATCGGAGGCACAGCACATGGTGGCAAAGGAATAAGAGTAAACATCCGTTGGCTTTGCAGACATAACCCATCCGACACGAAACGGGAGAATACAGAAAGGTATTTTGATCATGTCCCTTCGCATCAACGACGTCGCTCCCGAAAGGAGAATGAAATGAAAACCGTAATTTACCCCATACTGCTGGCGGCTGTTCTCGCTGGTACTGCCCATGCGAATGCTGATTCAAACAATTACAGGCATGACAAGCACCGCTCAAGAACGCTTGTGCTCGAATCTCCTTCGGAGCTGCCTGAATTGGCACAGAAAGACGGTGAAGCACTTTATCTGCATAGCACCAGCGACGGACGAACGATTCTCTACGTCGAAGGTATCGGAGGCAAACCCTCTCAATTCTTGATGTAACAGATCCTGCAAAAATCCGCCCGATTGGTCACGCCGATATCTCGGGTACAGCTCCATTCGATTTCGTTCAAGATGTGAACAGCTCCGCCATACTCATTCATTATCGCAATGAGTCCGGCTTCGCCACTCTGAATGTTCACAAAATAGCTCGGCCTGTGATCACTCCCCTGCCAGCCCTTCAGCTCTCTCGCAATACGGAAGTGATCGACAATACTGGATTGCTAGCATTCGCAACGAACACAGAATCACAGCCAGTGGTGGCGCCCAGGGACTACGAAGTGGTGGATACAACAGACCCCTCGCATCCCGTGTTGGTGGCTACCGTATCGAGCGTAAAGCAAACCTTGTCGAATCAAAACACTGGAACCCAATTCCTGTTGTCTCACGAGGGCGTCACGGTCATTCGCCGTCCACAAGTTGAACAGAAGTACGCGACAGGGCAATTGATGTACTGACAGCGAACCCCTATGGATTTGCATGCTGTTAGGCGCTTTACGGCGAGCGGGTAGTGGGCCGGTAAGGAGAACGGAGAACATGTCTGCAATGAAGTCTGCAATACTTTTGGTTATTAGCGGAACGGCGACGCTCGCGATGCTTGTGGGGTGCGGCGGTAGTTCGTCGATGCACCCGTCGATGAACCCGCCGACCATGCCACCCAACCCCGTACT
>DASYBJ010000500.1:0-19751 GCA_036500845.1 Acidobacteriaceae bacterium | reverse complement strand
GTTTTTCCCATCTTGCTGCCACCACTCCGCGCGCGTTCGGAAGATGTCCCAGCGCTTGTCGAGTACTTCGTCGGGATTTTCAGCCGCCGCATGGGAAAGCAGATCGATAGCATTCCTTTAGAAACCATGGCTGCGTTCCGGTCGTACTCTTGGCCGGGAAACATACGCGAGCTTCAAAATCTCGTTGAGCGCGCGCTCATTCTGGCCGATGATGGAGTGCTTGCCAACCCGTTTGCCGGATCTGCGCCGCAAACTGTCCCAGACGCTGAAGCTCCGACAAAGCTCAGAGACCTCGAGCGCGCGTTCATCGTGCAAACGCTGGAAGAAGTTGGGTGGGTGGTCGGAGGAGGGAAAGGCGCTGCGGCAAAACTCGGACTGAAGCGTACAACCCTGGTGCACAAAATGAAGAAGCTTCAGATTGAAAGGCCAACGTTGAGCAACGCGGGTCTAACGACCCACAACCATCGGCAGGACTTCGACCATGCGGCAAAAGACTTCGGAGTAGGTCCTAATGCCGGGATCTAACAATGGGTGCGCCAACTTCGAGAGCGTAGTTTCAGGACCCTTTCAACGCGGTGCCTGACAACGCGCCTTCAGACCGCGAGAACTACCAGTGACCAACCAAACTTGTGCCATTCATCCTCCTATCTCCAAGCAGACCTAACCGGATACAGTCTTGTTGTTGCATTTGCCTTTCTCTGCCCACCCATAAAAACGTCATTTCGACCGAAGGCGGCGCATTTGCCGCCGCAGTGGAGAAATCTGCTGTTGCCGCCGCCACACACAATAAGAGATGGAATGCGACCATTCCATCGTTAATCCTGCCTTTCAGTTCAGAAGTGGAACCAGCCGGGAATTGGCTGTGGTTGCCAAGCAGGATGGGGGACCCTATGTTTTGGAGGCCTTCGTCGTCTGTGTCGTGATGTTCGGCTCGTTCGCCAAAATGGGATTTGCAGAGTTCTACTGATCATGAAGAGGAGAAAGAAGAGGTGGTGCAGGTGGGGAATTTGGCCCTGTCCGGGCTGGCTTACGTGATGGTGTCGGTGGGACCGACCGTCCGGTCCCACCGATTTGCGCGTGAATGCAGGCTAGTCGCCGTCCTTGTCGGCAACGGTTTTCAAGCGCTCTGTTGTAACTGGAGCAACGGTTCCCTTGAGGCCTTCCCAAAGGATCTTGTTGTAAAGTTCGGCCGGAACACGGTCTTCTTTCGAGAAGTCGAAACCGCGGGTTTTTTCGGCCCAGTACTGCGCGTCATGAGTTGGCTTCAAGTCCGGACCCTTTGCGAATCGGGTGGTGTTTGGGTCCAGTCCCAGGGTTGTCGATTTCAGAAGGGTTGAAGCGACGGCATTGAAGGTCCACTTGCCTGACGATCTGATGTCGAAAACATCCGTCATCGGTCGGGCATAATAGGTATTCAAGTTGAGGTGTTCCGTGCCGAGGATGTCCTCGATGGTGCGAAGCACGCTGGCTTGACTGTAGCGGGTGCTAACGACCGTGTGCTTCTTGACGTAGGGGCCAACAAAGTAGGTGGTGGCACGATGTGAATTGACGTGGTCCGCTCCGTCCTGACAGTCATCTTCGATAATGATGATCAGGGTGTCCTTGGCGTAGGGGCTGTGGGCAACGGCTTGAACCAGGAGGCCGACAGCGTAGTCGTTATCAGCCTGCTGGAGTTCCGGAGTGTTGACTCCACCCAGCGCCGAGCTAAAGCTACCCGTGTGATCATGGCTCAGGCCACGGATCATCTCGAGCGAGGGCAGATCGCCGTTGGTAACGAATTGCTGGAACTCGCGATTCCATTCGTTGAAACGCCAAACATCGGGGTAGGCCTGATCGTAGGCGCGGAAGTATGGATCATAGAATCCGTTTTCATAAAGAAGTTGATTGGCCGTCGTGGTCTGGATGACGCCGGCGGCGAAGGGATCAGATATCGGATTTGCTATGGTTCCGATACTGCCTGGAGTATTGGCCATCCAGCCGTAGTTACGAACCGTTCCACCGGCGTTCAGCACGGCATTGAAGATATAACCCTGCTGATAACCCGTGGGGCCGTCCGTAGCGGCATGGTCGCCGTCACCCGCCAAGATGTTGGGCGTGCCGCCATTGAGCGAGGAAGTGGCATTGGTATAGGGCGTAGTTGCGCTGGTTGGGTCAAAGAAAAAGTCGCGCGCGGCAACAGTCTTCAAGTTGCTTGGAATATTGCGATTCTGGCCTTCACCCTCATAGGAGAGACCGCGGTTTACGTACGCATAGTTGATCTGCTGGCTAAGCGCCTCGGTATTCGTCACGCGGCCACGCATGGACCAGGACCAGCCGTCCATCGAGCCGTCTCCCGGATCCATGAAGTTGTCCAGGGTCACGAACTTCCGCGCCATGCTATGGAAGCTGGGTGTGGCGAGTTCGCCGAAGAGAGTCAGCGAAGGATCGCCATTGGAATGATTGCCCAGATCACCCAGAATCTGATCGAATGTACGGTTTTCCTTCACGATGTAGATGATGTGATTGATTTTCGAACTGAGGAAGTTCACTACCTCCTCGTCCGATTCGGAGGGTCTGAGAAAGTATCCATTGTTGGCGGCGACCTGTGACGTCAAATCCCAGAGGGAGTTAGCGTCGGGAACCTGAGCGCTTAGGAGCGATGCGTGCTCCAGTTGGAATTGATACTGGTTGTTCGCCCGCAGCTTGGCGGCCTCGGCCGCATTGCCGCCCGGAAAGGTGATGTACTGGACCAACGCCAGGTTGCCGAAACTATAGCCCGGGTTCGGACCCGTGTCGCTCTTGCCATTGATGATATACATCCAGCTACCGTCAGCGCTGAATGCAACATCGGTCGGGTCGTATGCGGTCGGGACAAGGCCGATCGTGCGGAACGCTTGCTGCCCACTTAGAGGTATGATTGCGATCGAGTTCGAGCCCGCGTTGACTGCATAGAGCATTTTTGTGGCGCGGTTAATGGCGACTGCGGTCGGCGCCGCGCCAGTTGTGTTGGCGGGCAATCCCAGAGCGGCGGGGCCGCGTGTGTCGATCTTGTGAGTGATCTTGTTGGTCGCGGTGTCAATGACGGCAACCTGGTCCTGATTGTCCTGCGCAACAAAGAGCATCGAACCGTCTTCGCTGAGCGTCATGCCGTTCGGATTGCCGTCCAACTGGATGCGGGCGACGAAGGAGGCGGAGGTTGGGTTGGCAACGTTGACCACGATGACTTCACGGTCGCGATCAGCGCCAATATAGGCGATCGCGCCGTTCAACACCACGGCGTAGGGGAACGTGCCGCCCTTGGTGCCGGCCGGTGCGCCCGAAGTGGCATAGGGCCGTAGATCGTATTCATAGCGCACGGTTCCGGTGGCAGTGTCAATCACGCTGATCGAATCGTTATAGTTGTTGGCTGCGACGAGCGTTTTGCCGTCGGTGGAAATGGCAAGTCCAGCCACGTGAGGCTCGACCCTGAGACCGAGGCCGGTCTGATTGGCAGCGTTGGAGACACAGCCATCCGGGGCATGCCCAAGGCCAATCTTGGCCTTAAGCGCGTAACTGCTGCCGTTGTTGCTGTAGGCGTACACCGCGTCGTCACAGCCACCGGCAGCATACAGCGTCTGGCTGTCTGGCGCCCAGACTAGACCGACGTGCGCATTGAGCTGCTGGATAACTTGCTTGAGGACGGGGCTGGTCTTATTCGCACCTGAAATGTCGTACAGAAACAGGAACTGCGTGGAAGCTGCCTTATCGACTGCACCGGTGGAGTCGTTGAGCGAGTTCATTCCAGCCGTCAAGATCGCCAGGGTATTGCCGTCCGGGCTTACAACGGCCTTTACCGCCTCACCCGCGACGAAGTCCGGATATTTGGTGAGGCCAGGGTTTAGGTCCTGCTGAACGGCGTTAGCTAATACCTTTGGCGTTATATACAAACCTGGTGGCGTTAGTGACTTCTTGTCATTGTCGTCATGAAGCTGCGCGTTGGGCTGCGCACTCGCGGAAGCTGCGGGGTTGATCAAACTCTGTGCTTGCGCAGACGAGGCCAATCCCAACGCAAGCACCACCAGACCGATCGTGCTTTCAATGCTGCGATTCCATTTCATACACACGCTCCGAGGGTTTGAGGAGAGACAGCCTCGCGAAGTGTTTTCTTCGTGATTCCCAGACATAGATCACGGGACAGGAGTAGGTGCACCGAGCACTGAAGCGTGTTCTGGGGACGATGAAGACAGTTTGCGAAGCTTGGTCTCTACGATTAGCTGCAATGCGGCGCTCTCTAAGCCGCCGTGATGGGATTTGAGGAGCCTTCGGCTACTGTCGTGTTAGCGCTTCATAAATTTCTCGCGAATGAGGATTGCGGACGAAATTGGATGCTCTGAGGACCGCCAACCGCGCATATCAACCTGCGACCGCTTGGAGCTGCCAAACGCGTACAAAGCTGAAGCACAACCGCGGACCCCTGAGCGCGGTCGTGCTTCGCCATGCGGAGTCGATCTAGTCTTCCGGGATCGACAAGCTGGACGCCAGCGAAGACGCCTTTGCGTCGTACTGGTTAAGTGGGTCCACATCGAAAAGGCGCTCGATCGTCTTGAGGATCGAGAGGGTGTCGTGCTCCTTGTGGTCGATGTAGCCCTGCTTTGCAAACGGGCCGATCACGATGGCAGGCACGCGCGAGCCGTCCCCCCAAACGCCGTTACGGGTCGGCGGAGGTACATGGTCCCAGCGGCCACCATGCTCGTCGTAGGTAACGATGATCAGAGTCTGGTCCCAGTAGTCACTTTGCTTGACGGCGTTGACCAAGTCGGCGACGTGCTGCTGGCCCGTCAGCAAGTCGGTATACCCCGGGTGCTCATTGTTCGGCCCGAGCGGTTTGATGAAGCTGACGGCGGGGAGAGTGTTGTTCTGCAGGTCCCCAAAAAAGTTGTTCTCATCCTGCAAGTGAGCGGCCGACTCCGGATTAGGCTGTCCGTCTTTCCATGGAGCATAGTTGTCGTAATAGGCGAAGGGTTGATGGTGCCATTGGAAAAGAGGATCGACCGGCGGGTTCGGAGGAGTGGTTCCGTTGTTTGCGGGATTGGTTGGTGAACTTGCCAGTGCGTTGTCCCATCCGCCGGAATACCACTTCCAGCTTACGTTTTCTGCGCTCAGTCGATCCCCAATCGTCGGGATGTAAGGACGAGTCGTATCGCTGGGATCGCTATCGTTCTGCGACGGAAGCAGGCCCGTGCTGTGCGGGTCTGAGTTCGCAGCTGCCAGATTCGCCGAGAAGATTGTGTTCACGGCGTAGTTCTTGTCAAAAGTCCGCGACGGAATACTAAACGACTGTGAGCCGATGGGCGTGATATTGCCGTCATGGACAATTTGTCCGCTCGTGGGATCCAATGCGAGCTGTCCGGTTGCATCTACGGTGGCCTGCATGCTCGCCGCCGCATTGGGATAGACCGGGGCCTGGGCGGCAATCAAGAACTGATGATTCAGGAAGGATCCGCCAAACGCCGCATGAAAGAAGTTGTCGCACAGAGTGTACTGCTGAGCCAGAAGTCCTTCCGGCAGGTTGGTCGCATCGAAGTAGCTCATTACGAGCCCGGGATTGTCGCTCCACGTCACGAACCAGTTCATCTTCCCGCGGTTGATTTGTGATTGCTCGTGCCAGAAGCGGTGAACGATGTCGCCGGTCTTATCCGACACCTGCAAACCAGCATCACCGACCAAATCGTACGGCACCAGAGTATCGAAGTTGGCCGGGAAACTGGCATCAATCTGGCCGTTGTTGATCGGCTGCGGTGGAGTTGTGAGCGTGAGTGAGCCGCTCACAAGGTCAAAGGGCTCGCCTGATTGCGCAGGATAAGGCTGGCCGGTGAGACGGTCACGTTGCGTGAGTGATTCCAGCGAAGATTGGGAAATTCCGTTTGCACCAGGAAACAAACCATACAACGAATCGAAACTCCAGTTCTCCTGGTAAATCACGACGACATTCTTGATGCGGTGGTGTCCACGATCTTTTCGGCCGTGTTCACCATCGTCTGCCCAGATCTGGGCGGAGATGAGAAACAGCGTGATCACCATCGAAAGGGAAGCCGGCAGCCGCAGGCTTCGGCGGAAAAACTTGTTCGCAGAAGGGGCAACTTTCATGGTCGTTTTTCTCCTGATTCTCGGGTGGGTGGTCGGGGCCGGATCAGTCCGTGGCGGGGGCCGGATCAATAGTTGAGGGGCATACTACCGCGCCTTTCTTCTTAAGGAAGTTTCAGCAACGTGAATCTCGCATGAAATGAAGGGGACTACGTCTCTGTGTGTCCTAGAGCGGGTGCTGCAGACGGGAGCCTGGACGAGTACCACCAGCCCGACACGGGCGCTCCCCTCAGTCACAAAGGCTTTATGGATTGGGATTTGCTAATACTGCAGATGCTTAGAGAAAACAACGGGTCAACTGGATCTAACAAAAGCTACTTAGGGGGCCGCCGTTTGTATACCCTTATCTCTGTGCGGTATCAAATACCGGTAAGTCTTAGTGCTGTATCTTAGGCGCACGTGTTATAAGCGCTACGGACTGGACATACTTGGACGAAAATTCGAAAGCCTCCTGGTGGCGGAGGCTCCTGTCTAAGCTCTTTCTAAGGGCAATAATATACTTGACTGACTGTTGCTACCTAGGCCAGACCTCAACTCGTGAAGTCGTGATTCTTCAACCGCGCAAAGGCAAACAAATTCGATACGTTATCTTGCCTGCCCTTAGAGCGGATCCAGTCGCGATATTCATTTACTCTGCATAAGAAATTCGGAAGTTTGGCATTGCGGTCATCCGCCATATTCTTGATGTAATTTCTGTCGTAAGTCTCAAGAATGAATTTCCCCGTTTCCTCTAAAGCTTCCCATGATCGCCGAGGGCCTCCCTTTTTCGGTCCAATCTGATTGTCGAGATGCTTCATTGCCTCACGTGCAAAGAGGTCCGCGATTTGGACCCGTGGGTTTTTCTGAGAGCACACAAATGAGATTTCGTCCGCTAATGTCGCCTTCCATTCCGGATGAGATTCTCTATAGTTCGCGTAGAGAAGACTTGCGTTGTGATTGCTCTTGACGCGAGTATCAAAGGTGCACTTCGCGATTCCCCCCTGATCTACCGCAAACCCGACAACAGTATCGACGACCTGTATAAACGCACGATAGTAGGCCATTTCAACGGCTCCAGGCATCAATTCCCGAGTTGCGATCAAATCAATTGGAACTCCTATGCCCCACAAGCCGACCCTTTCAGCGTGGTGCCTGACAACGCGCCTTCAGACTGCGAGAACTACCAGTGACTAACCAAACTTGTGCCATTCATCCTCCTATCTCCAAGCGGACCCAACCGGATACAGTCTTGTTGTTGCATTTGCCTTTCTCTGCCCACCCACAAAAACGTCATTTCGACCGAAGGCGGCGCATTTGCCGCCGCAGTGGAGAAATCTGCTGTTCGCCGCCATACACAATAAGAGATGGAATGCCACCATTCCATCGTTAATCCTGCCTTTCAGTTCAGAAGTGGGACCAGCCGGGAATTGCTGTGGTTGCCAAGCAGGATGGGGACCCTCTGTTTTGGAGGCCTTCGTCGTCTGTGTCGTGATGTTCGGCTCGTTCGCCAAATTGGGATTTGCAGAGTTCTACTGATCATGAAGAGGAGAAAGAAGAGGCGGTGCAGGTGGGGAATTTGGCCCTGTCCGGGCTCGCTTACGTGATGGTGTTTGGCCGTCTGAAACCTTCGCACCTAAAAATCCGAGTTTCCGGTTTCAGCAATCCGGCTCACGGTTCTCTCGATGCACCTTTTTTCAGGTCATCTCCCAGGAGGATTGCCTCTGCGATTTCACGCATGGTGATTCTCCGCTGACGGCTTTCCCGTTGCATGGTCCGGTACGCTTCTTCTTCGCGGATGCCCAAATCGCGCTGCAGCACACCCTTAGCCCGATCCACGGCTTTGCGTGTTTCCAACCTGCCTGCCAGTTGCACGTTTTCGCTTTCGAGCCGCGCACGTTCAATCTCTGCGCCCACCAGGAAGCCCAGCATCGAGAGCAGTTTCACTTCATTCGGAGTGTGCTGATAGGTGAGCCGATGTTGCAGATTGATGACTCCTACAACCTTGCTGGCGCAAAGCACTGGAGTGCACAAAATCGCCTCGAAATGGTCCTCGGGGAGGCTTCGAAAGATCATGAAACGCGGATCATTGGACGCATTCGAGGAGATGGCTACCGGCTCCCTGTGTTCGGCAACCCAGCCAGTAATGCCTTGACCGAGATGAATCCCAAGCTTATCGACAAGATCGGAATGGGGATTCTTGGATGCGCGCAGAACGAGCTTGTCCTGCTCGACGATATAGATGAAGCATGAATCGCAAGGGATCGCTGTCGTGACGAAATCGACGATGCTTGCGAGTACGACGTGTAGCGGGTCCGCAGCGGCGATCCGGCTGCTGACCTGGTGGAGAAAGTCAATCGTTGTCAGGCCATTTCGGAAGCCGGCCATTGCTGGAGTGGATAGGGCTACACGGCTCACAGCGGAAGAACTTACCTGCCTGTGCATTACCGGCGAGGCAGGTTCAACTGTTTTTGTCGACACGGCCGGATTTGCCATCTCACTCCTTTTCCGCCCCAGGATCTTGCCCGCGTATTGAGCTGCTTCATTCACCAGAAAGCCCATCTTGGGGCGCGAAGGCTCGAAATCCGGAGTGATGCCGTAGTGCAAAAGCTCTTCAGATGTGGTGGGTCCAATGGACACCACAACGACTCGCAGAAGACCATCGCTCAACTCACTGCGGAAGTTCATCTGCTCCGCGACCTGGAAGAGATGGATCACCTGCACCGCTGTCATGAAGAGCACTACATCGACGTTGCCTGTCACGATTCCGTGCACACACTCGCGCAATGGGCGGAGGTCCTCCGGCAATCCCCATTGGTAGACGGGAACCTTAACCACCTCGCTGCATCGCGACGTCAGCTCTGACAGAAGTTCGGGATTGGAGGCGCCATATTCCTGCACTGCGACGCGCATGGAACTGAGCGAGTCGCCAAACTCCGCATCGAGGGCTGACATCAACTCACGCCAGGTAGCTGGCTCAGCCGCTGTGGCATGGATGGATACACGTTGTTCGAGCAAAGCTGCTATCGGCTTGGGCCCGCGCGCAGCAACCTTGACCTTGCGCAGCGCCGCAAGAAATGTCTCCCGATCATACTTGGTGGCGACGATCTCCAACATCGCACGCAGACCGACGCCGGTAAGGAATAACACCAGGTCGATCTCTCCCTGCATCAACCGTTCTGCGAACTGAAGCGCCTGGCGGTTTGACTTGAGCGGAATCTCGCGCATGGCGGGCACAACCAAGGGCTCTCCGCCGTAGGTACGGATGAGCTTTGCCACTTCGGTTGCGCGACGGGATTCGAGTGAAAGCACCCGCAAGCCGTCAAAGTTCGCATGAGCCATTCCTCTCCTCAGACATGGGCCAAGGCACTAATGCGCCGTGCAGATAGGGAAACCCCATCGCACCAATCCGATTGGTGCAAAGAAATCTGAAAGGTTGTGCGATGGGTTGACCTTCTGAATCAATGATAGCGGTTTTACAGGGGCCATCGCAAAATTCGGGCCAATTCCGCGGGCCAATTCCAATGGATACGTATTGCAGTGCAGCATCAGTGCCGTTATCATATGATTCATGCAGGCGTCTACCGTGACGTAGATTCTTCCTGCTGTCCGAGCCTCCACTTCGACGTGGATCCACTTAGATCTCCCGCTCCTTGAAGAGCCTTGACTTCGTCGCGTATGCACGATGTTCGACCTGGCTTGTCTTACTGCGCCTGCCTGCTTTTGGGTTGCAGATTAAGGCTTATACGACTGCTGCAAACAGCGCAGCCAAGTTCCTTCAAGGATCTGCAGTATGGAATCGCAACTTGTTCCCAATTCGTCGACCGCATCCTCCTTTACAGGAGTGCAGAAGGAATATTTGCAAGGCTTTTTCAGCGGCCTGGCGCAGCGTGGCCTCGTTCCCTTCGTGGGACACACCTCGGGTTGCCAGATCACGAACGAGTCCGGGCCAGGTGTCAGCAACCTAGGGGCACAAAATGATTCGGCAGAAGAGATGTACTTCAACACCTCGGTCAGCGATCTGTGCCGCGAAGAGCGATGGAAGCGCGAGGAAAATCCGCTCGATATCTGGGATAAGTTGCTGGCCCACGCCAACGAAAACAAGACTCCAGCACAAGACGATATCTTCCGTTTCAAATTTCACGGTCTCTTCTACGTAGCACCGGCGCAGGACTCGTTCATGGTGCGGCTGCGCATACCAGGCGCAATGCTGACGGCTCACCAGATGCGCGGCTTGGCCAGGTTGGCCGCTGCATATGGCCCCGGCTGCGCGGATATCACCACGCGTGCCAATCTGCAGATTCGTGAGCTGCAACCGAAGGACATTATTCGCGTTCTCACATCGATCCAGGCGGTGGGTCTATCATCGCGCGGTGCAGGCGCGGACAATATACGCAACATCACGGCTTCTCCCATTACGGGGATCGACCCCTCTGAGTTGTGCGATGTGGCTCCGCTGGCCGAAGCGATGGGAGACTACATCTTCAATTCGCGCGACCTGTATGGCTTACCGCGCAAGTTCAATATCGCCTTTGACAACGGCGGGGCCATCAGCGTTCTGGCCGACACCAACGATATCGGCCTTGTTGCGGTCAGAGTTGCCGAGGGCAAGGCTGTCCCGCCAGGGATTTACTTTCGCGTGCTGCTCTGCGGCATTACAGGGCACAAGCAATTTGCCAAAGACTGTGGCCTGCTGCTGTTGCCGGAACAGACTGTCGCGGTCGCAGCCGCCATGACGCGTGTCTTCAATGAGAACGGCGACCGCACGGACCGCAAGAAGGCGCGATTGAAGTATCTGGTTGACCGTTGGGGCGTGGAAAAATTCCTTGCAGAAACCGAGAAGCGTCTGGCTTTCCCGTTGATCCGCTTTGCCTCGGATGAATGCGAGCCCCGCGGAGCCATCGACCGTGCCGGCCATATTGGCGTGCATCCGCAAAAGCAGGATGGGCTGTTTTACATTGGTGTATCAGTGCCGGTGGGCCGTCTTCCGGTAGAGCAGATGCTGGCGCTTTCCGATATAGCAGACCGCTTTGGCAATGGAGAGATTCGACTCACGGTCTGGCAGAACCTGGTCATTCCGAATATCCGAGAAGAACAGCTTGAGGCAGCCAAAGCCAGTCTCGCTGCCGCAGGACTCAGTTTCGAAGCCGGCACTGTACTCAGCGGGACGGTGGCGTGCACCGGCAACCAGGGTTGCCGGTACGCAGCCAGCGACACTAAGACTCACGCCATCGCGCTGGCCAATTCTCTCGATACAGCGTTTAAGATCCTGCGGCCCGTGAACCTGCACGTCACCGGTTGCTCGCACTCCTGCGCCCAGCATTACGTAGGCGATCTTGGCCTGATGGGCGTGAAAGTCGGTGGCGAAGAGGGTTACCAGGTGGTGCTGGGCGGCGGCTCCGACCAAGATCAGGGGCTGGCTCGGGAACTGATCCCAGCCATTAAGTTTAACGAGCTTGAGCCGGTCATCCACAGGCTCTTTCACGCTTATACGGAGCGTGCGCACGGAGAGGAATCGTTTCTTGATTTCACACGCCGGCATGAGATCGACGAATTGAAAGAGTTCTGCCAGTTCGCGGGGAGCAGGTAGTGCCGAACACCATCGCACCATCAACGATTCCTTTCATCCCAGAGAACGCCCCGTTCACTCCAGAGCAGAGAGCATGGCTCAACGGCTTTCTAGCTGGAATGTTTTCGAATACTGCGTCTGATGCTGCCACCGAACCACCGAGTTCGGTAAAGATCGCCGTGCTGTACGCCTCGCAATCCGGCAACGCCGAGGGGCTTGCGCGCAAGGTCGCCAAGGAGCTGACATCCAACGGTCATGTGGCGACTCTGGCGGCGTTGGAGGGCTATTCACCTGCGACGCTGGCCACTGAGCGCTATGCAGTGTTGATCGCCAGCACCTACGGCGAAGGCGACCCGCCGGATGCCGTGCAGCCGTTTTATAACCAGCTCTGCATCGAACACTTTCCCCGCTTCGAAAATCTCTCCTACTCCGTGCTTGCGCTGGGTGATTCGAATTACGAGCACTTCTGCAAATTCGGACGCGATCTGGACGAGAAACTGCAATCCTTGGGCGCTTTCCGGCTCTGCGCCCGCGTGGACTGCGACGTCGATTTCGCCGCACCCTTTGCTCAGTGGAAGGCCTCGCTATTCGACAGCATTGCCGAGGCCGCTGCCACCAGGCCAAAAGCTGGTCCTGCAAATGCCAATGCCTCGGCGCGAGTCCCAGATCTGTCTCAACTTGCGCCACCGAAAGTGGTTCCTGAGGCCCGCGGCAAGTCAGCGGTCAAGATCAGCGGCCACACGCGAGAAAACCCATTTCTGGCTTCCGTCCTGGACAAGCGAACTCTTACCCAGGACGTCTCTACCAAGCAGACGCTGCACATGGCCTTCTCTACGGCGGGATCGCAAGTGACCTATGAGGCGGGTGACGCCTGCGGAGTGATCGCACAGAATGACCCGCAACTGGTGGAAGAAATCCTGCACAAGCTTAAATTCAGCGCTGAGATCGCGGTCGAGGTGCCCAAGGTCGGAGCTGTTTCCCTGCGCGAAGCGCTGCTCGATCACCTGCGAATTACTCGCCTAAACCGCAAAATGGTTGAGACCTATGCGACCATCGGCCACTGCCTGCCTCTAATCGATTTGCTTGAAATCGAACATCAGCCGCAATTAGAGACCTACATACAAGACCGCGGCCTGATCGATCTGATCTACGAATATCCCGACGTTCTGCGCGATCCCGTGGACCTGATTGCTATGCTACCCCGGCTCTCGCCGCGGCTCTACTCCATCTCTTCGAGCCCTGCGGCTCATGCTGGAGAAATCCACACCACCGTTGCCGTAGTTCGTTACAGATCACACAATCGCGAGCGCGGCGGGGTCTGCTCGACCATGTTTGCCGATCGGACTCAGCTGGAGGGCCGCCTGCCCATCTACATACATCCGAATAAGAATTTTCACCTACCCAAAGAGCATGACCGGCCCATCATCATGATCGGTCCGGGAACGGGGATTGCTCCGTTTCGCGGCTTTCTGTATGAGCGGCGTGCGCTTGGGGCAACCGGCAAGAATTGGCTTTTCTTTGGAGAACGCAGCGCGGCAACTGATTTTCTTTACCGCGAGGAACTGGAGTCGATGCGGAAAAACAATTTCCTGACTCGTCTCGATCTGGCCTTCAGTCGTGATCAGGAACACAAGATTTACGTGCAGGACAAGATGCTGGAACAGGCGCAACTATTCTGGCAATGGCTAGAACAAGGCGCGACGGTTTACGTCTGCGGTGATGCCGCGCGCATGGCAAAGGATGTGGATCGAACTTTGCACGCCATCGTTCAACGCCAGTCCGGCATGAGCAGCGAAGCCGCATTGGAGTTCGTCCATGAATTAAAGGATCAGCATCGCTATCACCGCGATGTCTATTAGCGGAATTTCAGGTTTTACGAAAGGAGGTCGGAGATATGGCATTGCCGCTTCACGAACGCGCCCAGGACGGCGATAGCGACGGGTTGGTACGCCTGACATTGGCCGCCTTCCTCGAACCCCTTTCGGCAGCGGCGGCGGCTGCTCCTGCCTCCATACCAAACGCCCCGAAGAAGCTGATTCCGGAAAGGCCGCTCAAAGAGGGCGAGCAGTATCGTTTTCATTTCAACATGAACAAGTGCATCGGCTGCCGCTCCTGCGAGATCGCCTGCAACGAACAGAACGGCAACCCGGCCGAGATACGCTGGCGGCGCATCGGCGAGATTGAAGGCGGCACCTATCCGGATACCAGCCGGCATTATCTTTCGATGGGCTGCAATCATTGCCTGGATGCAGAATGCCTGAAAGGCTGCCCGGTCGATGCCTATACGAAAGACCCGGCTACCGGCATCGTCATGCACTCGGCCGACGCCTGCATTGGTTGCCAATATTGTGTGTGGAACTGCCCGTACTCCGTGCCTCAGTTCAACCAAGAACGCGGCGTGGTCGGCAAATGCGATATGTGTCATGGGCGGCTCACCGATGGCCTGGAACCGGCGTGCGTCAATGCGTGCCCGGAAGGGGCGATTGAAATCGAGATCGTGGATATGCTGGAGTGGCGGTCCGATTATGCGCTGGCCGAGTCACCCGGAATGCCGGCTGCCGGGCACACCATCTCAACGACGCGTATTACGCTTCCCCCCAATACAAGCACCGAGCTCGAACGCGTCGATACGGGTCGCATCCTGCCCGAACATGCTCACCTTTCACTGGTCTTCATGACCACGCTCCTTCAGGCCGCAACGGGCTCGCTGATCTTTGCGCTTCTCTTCCACGCGGCCAGGCCGACCTTGCTGCTTGTGCTGTTTGCCATCACCGCTCTCGCTCTCAACATCTCGGTCTTCCACCTGGGCAGGCCGGCGTATGCGTGGCGCGCGCTCAAAATGTGGCGTCGGTCCTGGCTGAGCCGTGAGGTACTGCTGTTCGGTCTCTTCTTTAGCGCGCTCACTTGTCTGACCATCGCAACATGCGTCGACGCATTGCCGATGTCGTGGCTCATCCGCATGCACGCCGCCGGCATTCAGCCGTTGCAACGGATGCCAGCAACTACGCTTGCGCTGGCCGCATCAGGCATCCTTACCGCCGTGTTGGGTATTGGGGGAGTCGTGGCCAGCGCCTTCATCTATCTGGTACCTGCGCGTCCGTCGTGGAACATGCTGCACACACCTGTAGACTTCCTTCTGAGCGCCGCGCTTATCGGAACCATTCTGCCCACTATCCTCGGCTCAACCTTTGCCGCAACGTGGACTGGGCACTATCCGCTGTGGCCTTGCATCGTTGCGACCGCGTTATGGATTGCCAATCAGGGACTGCGCATTCTCCGCCTGCAACGTTCCAAGATATTCGAGCACCGCGCTTCCACAACACTGCTCAACTTGCCAGGTCAGCGCACCGCGCTTATAGGCAGCTTTGTTCTGGCGGCGTCGGCTCCCGCGTTTGTTGCAAGTGGCAATGCGATGCCAGCTTGTCTGGCGGCCTTTGGCGCAGTGCTGATGGCGCGCTATCTCTTCTTCGTCTCAGTTGTTCCCTTGAACATGGCGCTCACCTTTACGCGGGGAGGGACACACTGATGTGGAGCCGGCTCAAACGCGCAGTGGGTGTCGACACGCGCCAGGACAAGTACACCTTTCATCGCGATCCGGTGGTGGGCTACATTGCGACTGCGCGGGTGGCAGACACCTGGATCAAGACGACCTGCGGCTATTGCTCGGTGGGCTGCGGCATGCTAGCCGGCATCAAGGACGGCAAAGCAGTTACAGTGCGCGGCAACCCTGAACATCCGGTCAACCTCGGCAAGCTTTGCCCCAAAGGTCTCAGCGAACATCACATTCTGGCAGCGCCGGGCCGTGCCAAACAACCTCTCCTACGCAAGGGTGGCTTACTTCAACCAGTTTCCTGGGATGAAGCGCTCACTGCAATGATCGAGAACTTTGGGCGCGTCCAACAGCGATATGGACAGGATGCGCTGGGTGTCATCGGCACCGGTCAGCTGTTGACGGAGGAGTTCTACACGCTAGGCAAGCTGGTGCAGCTCGGGTTTCGCACCCGCAACTTCGACGGCAACACTACACTTTGCATGGCATCGGCCGTCTCCGGTTACAAGCTCTCCTTTGGATCGGACGGCCCTCCCGGTTCGTACGCCGATATGGAGACTGCGGATGTGATTCTGCTGATCGGCGCTAACATCGCAGACAACCATCCCATTTTGTGCCAGCGCCTCGAACGAAATCGCCTGCGCGGCACCGAAGAACAGCCCGCAACAACGGTCATCGTGGTTGACCCTCGGGTTACGAAGACGGCGATGATGGCCGACCTGCATCTGGCTGTGAAGCCGCGCAGCGACATCGCGTTGCTCAACTGCATCGCCCATGTGCTCATCCGCGAAGGGCTTATCGATCGCGCGTACATCGATGCGCACACCACGGGCTTTGAGGAATTCGCGAGACATGTCGGCGAGTTCACGCCAGAGCGCGTCGCGGGCATAACAGGACTTTCGGAAGAGACTATCCTCCGCACCGCAAGGCTGTACGGCAACGCAAAGGCTGCCTTCATCGGCTGGACGATGGGAGTGAATCACTCGACGCAGGGCGCGGTCACCGTGGCCGCCATCAACAATCTCGCGCTGATTACCGGCAACATCGGCCGCGCCGGGGCTGCGCCGTTTTCCATCACCGGGCAGTGCAACGCCATGGGTACGCGCGAGGCTGGATTTACCTCCAGCCTGCCAGGCTATCGCAAGTTTGACTCGCCAACCGACCGTGCGGAACTGGCCGCGCTTTGGAATATCGATGTAGATCGCATCCCCACAGCACGCGGCTTGGCTTATCCAGACATTATTGAGAGCGCAGTGGCTGGAAAGATCAAAGCGCTATGGTTCATCGCCACTAATCCCGCGGTTTCTTTCCCGAACTACAAGGTGCTGGAACAGGCACTCCAGAGCGTGGAGTTTCTTGTGGTGCAAGATGGCTTTCATCCAACGCCGACCAGCGATTTTGCGCATCTTGTGTTGCCCGCGGCCATATGGGGTGAGAAAGAAGGTACTTACACCAACTCCGAGCGCCGCGTGAGCAAAGCCAATCCACTGGTCGCACCCCCGGGAGAAGCCCGCATCGATTTCGACATCTTTCTGGCGCTGGCGGAAAAGCTGGGTGTGCGGGACGAGTTGTTTCCCGGCTGGTCATCAACGCACGACGCATTTAAGGAGTGGCAACGGGTCTCCGCGGGGCGCATGTGCGACTACAGCTCATTCACCTGGCAACAGATTGAGGACAACGGTGGCATGCAGTGGGGCGGCGAACGGCTATACACGGATGGAGTCTTTCCAACCGCAACAGGCAAAGCGGTGCTGCTCTCTGTGCCATACCTCCCGTTTACCGAGCAACCGGACGGAGAATACAACCTGATCCTCAATACGGGCCGCACCGTTGAGCATTGGCACACCCGGACCAAGACGTCTCAGGTGGAGATGCTGGAGAGCATGGTGCCTATGGCCTGGCTGGAGATGAATCCGGTGGATGCGGCAAAGCTCAAGTTGAAACCGCATGACCGCATTTCAGTTGTATCCAGGCGAAGCACAGTGAACAACGTTGAGCTGCGTATCACCGGCATTGTTGCCCCTGGCCAGGTGTTCATGCCCTTTCATTTTTCCGAAACGAACTCCAACCTCGTCACGCTCGGAGCTTTCGATCCGATATCGCGTGAGCCGAACTTCAAACAATGTGCGGTTCGAGTGGAAAAGTTCGACAAGACGTTGATCTGAGTTTTATCTGAGTCATGGTCGCCACGACGCGGCATGCACAAATTACCAAAACGGTGGAACCACGACGTTCTCCCTTTGCAATCGGCAACGGGAAAGCTACTCAATCTTTTCCCTACAAGGAGAACGTCCATGGCAAGTGTGCGGTTTTTTTTGAAGACGGGTCATCCACCTACGCTGTTTGCAGCCTTCCTTTACTTCGACTTCAGTTTTGCGGTCTGGGTGCTGAACGGGGCGATGGGACCGTTTATCTCCGAAGCCTTTCATCTCAGCCCCGCGCAGATCGGGCTGATGGTCTCCGTGCCGACTCTTGCAGGTGCATTCATGCGCTTTCCACTAGGCGTCATCTCTCAATACATCGGGCGCAAGAATGCTGCGGTCGTTGAAATGTCGGCCATCGTTGTCGCTCTTTTGTATGGCTTCTTCTTCGTGCATACCTTTAACAACGTCCTGGCGATGGGGGTTCTGCTCGGTATCGCCGGAGCCAGTTTTGGCGTTGCGCTTTCGCTTGGCTCCGGCTGGTTTCCCAAAGAATATAAAGGCCTCGCGATGGGCATAGCTGGAGCAGGCAACAGCGGCACCGCATTCGCCGCTTTGTTCGCCCCACGCCTTGCAGCCCACTATGGATGGCAACACGTCTACGGGTTTGCGGCAGTCACTATGCTTCTGCCGCTGGTCACGATGATTTTCTTTGCCAAGGAACCGCCAGACATTGAGCACCAGTCGCTCAGCCAGCATCTCAGTTGCCTTTTTGAAAGAGATGGATGGTACTTCAACCTCGTCTACATCATTACCTTCGGCGGCTTTATCGGGCTTGCCACCTTCCTGCCTTCGTTCTTCTACGCTCAGTTTCACGTGACCAAGATCGTTGCCGGAGAACTCACCGTTCTGGCGACGCTTACCGGTTCTGCCACGCGCATACTTGGTGGCTGGTTGGCCGACCGCATCGGAGGCGTGACTACGCTCGCGGTCGTCTTCCTTATCGCCATCGCCTGTCTCTTTGGCTTGATGGTTATGCCGCCTCTGTTGGCCACCACACTGCTCTTCATGCTTTGTTTTGCGGCACTCGGGGCCGGCAACGGAGCCACTTTTCAGTTGGTTCCGCTCCGCTGGCCCATCACCACCGCGGTTGCCGGTAGCATGATCGGCGAAATTGGCGCGATGGGTGGTTTCATCTTGCCCAACGTACTCGGTCTCTCCAAACAGTACACGGCATCCTATCGCGCCGGGTTCATCGCCTACGCCGTGCTCGCCATGGTCATTCTCGTCATGCTTTTCCAGGTTTCCAAAAAATGGACAAAGTCCTGGGCTGGGAAAGGCGGACGCGCACTGGAGCGAATCACAGAATTAGAGGGGATCGCGGCGGATTAAAGCGTAGACACCTGGCAATGGTTTGCCGCCCCGCCCAAATCCAACAAGTACAGCTCTGTCGAATCGTTGTTGCGGGGTAGTGTGTCGCAACAAATTCATAATTGGGTTGCTGGGTTCTCGGGATGCTGGTTCTCGATCCTGAGTACGGAATCTGTGGGGGAGCGCGGGCTGGATACCACACGACGCGTCTTCGGGAGGTTCCCGTCTCCAGTCGCCGGCCGGCGTGCTTTGTCCAAGCGCTGTGAATTGTTATACTGGCCCAGTTGTTCACGCCGTGCTGACTTGCCCGGGCGCTCTGCCCGACGCCGCAGACTCAGACACAATTGAAGCGTAAACAGCACCTTGGATTCGCAAGGCCAGATAGCTCAGTGGTAGAGCGCGGCCCTGAAAAGGCCGGCGTCGGCGGTTCGATCCCGTCTCTGGCCACCATTTAGAATCAATCACTTACGAGATCAAACGAAAGGTCTTCCCAAGCGGAATGCCTGTTCCGGATTTCAGCTAAATGCATTTGTTTCAATGATATGCGGATTCCGGTGATGGTCGTGTATAGGCCGCATGCTCTTAGCCTAAATAGAGGCAATCTTCTAAGCCATATGGAATGTTACAGATAGACCTGACTAACAACCGGCGAAGCCAAACAGGAAGTCAGAACTTGATATTGCATTGAAGAGAGACTCTTTGTGAGACAGATCGTATCCGATAGTTTGGCCTTCGCCGGCTCAATGCGCCGAGGCCATGCTCCACCATGGGCTGCGGAGCCGACCGCCAGCTCAAAGTCTTCCGCGAAACCCACGATATTAAAGCAGTCCTCGCCTACATGGCTGCTGAAACCAAAGTCGGCCTGTTAATTTTTTTTGGCCCCCAACTCCAGACATTTCCGTTCGGGAATAGGAACGCTACTTCCGGGTTCTAACCTTCGAGGACCTTCATATGACGACCCAGGCGCAGCTATCTTCGGACGAAGCAAAGCAAGTTGTACTTAATCTTGGAACTGCCATTAACGATGAGAGCTTTCAGACAG
>DASYBJ010000499.1:0-24968 GCA_036500845.1 Acidobacteriaceae bacterium | reverse complement strand
AAGGAAGTCTGCGTCCATGAGTACCCCTATTCGAAATATCGCTATCATCGCGCACGTCGACCACGGCAAGACCACGCTGGTGGATGCTATGTTGCGCCAGGCCGGAACCTTCCGCGCGAACGAGGCTGTCGCCGAGCGCGTTATGGATTCGAACGAGCTCGAACGTGAACGGGGCATTACGATCCTGGCCAAGAACACCGCTATCCAGTTCAAAGACAGCAAGATCAACATCGTGGATACGCCCGGCCACGCCGATTTCGGCGGAGAGGTAGAGCGGGCGCTCAAGATGGTCGACGGAGTCATGCTTCTGGTCGACGCCTCTGAAGGTCCTCTGCCCCAGACACGCTATGTACTGTCGAAGGCCCTCGAGGCCAAGCTCCCTCCCATTGTTGTTATTAACAAGATCGACCGGCCAGACGCGCGGCCTCAGGAGGTCTTGAACGAAATTTACGATCTATTCATTGATCTCGATGCGGCTGAAGATCAGCTGGACTTTCCTGTCCTCTATACAAACGCCAAGCTGGGGACCGCTTCGAAGGATGTGGCAGCGCCGGGAACCGACCTCCAACCTCTCTTTGAAGCCATTCTCTCAACCATCCCTCCGGCCGAGGGAGACCCGAATGGCGCACTGGAGATTCTGGTCACCAACCTCGACTACTCCGACTACCTTGGACGGCTCGCGATCGCGCGAGTCTTCAATGGGACCCTGCACTACGGAGACGAGGTCTACATCTCCAAGCGGGACGGCTCGCTCCACAAGACCAAAATCACCAAACTTTTCAGCTTCAGCGGGCTCAAACGAACCGATATTGAAGAAACCCGGATCGGCGATATTGTCGCCATCGCTGGAGTAACTGGCATCACGATCGGCGAAACGATCACGGGCATCGAGAATCCGAGTCCGCTGCCCTTGATCGTCATCGACGAGCCGACAATTGCCATGCAGTTTTCCGTCAACAACTCACCGATGGCGGGGCGCGAAGGGCAGTTCGTCACCTCTCGCAATCTGCGCGAGCGCCTCGATAAAGAGTTGCTGACGAACGTCTCCATTCGCGTCGAAGAGACAGGCAGTCCTGACAGCTTCAAAGTGCTCGGCCGCGGGGAGTTGCAGCTCGCAATTCTCATCGAGATGATGCGCCGCGAGGGCTTTGAGCTGATGGTAGGCCGGCCGGAGATTGTCACCCGGACCGTCGATGGCAAGATTCAAGAGCCGGTCGAGCATCTGACCATCGATATTCCCGAGAACTTCGTTGGCACGGTGATCGAACGCCTGGGACCCCGCCGTGGCGAAATGGTCAAAATGCACAATCACGGTTACGGCAGAGTTCGCTTGGAGTTTCGTGTTCCCAGCCGTGGTCTGATCGGTCTGCGTAGTGAGATGCTGACCGAGACCCGTGGCACCATTGTGATGAATTCGCTCTTCGACGGGTACATGCCTTATCAGGGTGAGATCCCGCAGCGCCCGACCGGTGCGCTGATTGCCGACCGCTCCGGCGTGACCACCGCCTATGCACTGAACGGCCTTCAGGACCGCGGTGTGCTGTTAACCGGAACCGGCGTCGAAGTCTACGAAGGCATGATTATTGGAGAGCACTCCCGCGATAACGATCTGGACGTGAATGTTGTGCGCGAGAAGAAGCTGACCAACATGCGGGCCTCGAGCGCCGATGACGCCATCCGCCTGGTTCCTCCCAAGCCGATGAACCTCGAGCAGGCAATCGAGTTCATCGCGGAAGACGAGCTTGTCGAAGTCACACCCAAGTCTTTGCGCCTGCGCAAGAAGATTCTCCAGGCCAATCGCCGCCCCCGACGCAACGCCGTCCCGGTAGCTTCCCGGTAGCTTAGGACTGGCCCTCCAGGCGGGACTGGCCGTCCAGGCACACGCGGCTTAGCCGCCTTGTTCCCCAGGTGTGTGACTTCGCGCCGTGGCAGAACTCATCGCAAAGCGAAACGTGGTGCGCGGACCACTGGCTCAATTCAAGCCGAGCTTTGGAGGCCAGTCTTCCTCCTCTCCGTCGGGAAGCCGAACCTGATCGTTGAATTTTCGTCGCAGGATCGCATGAAGCGTTGGATGAAGCGCCGCGATGACGATGATTATGAAAGCCATGTGCATGCGGCTGGCCTTTATCCACGGTTCAGCATCCACGGTGTTCCATACGAGGGGCGGAAAGAGGGCGATGTATCCCACGAGGATGAAGGCCAAGCTGCTTTTAGAAGAGGATCGCCGTTCGTTGAAGGGCACGACCATCACGTTCACGAAGAACGCGTCCACCAGAAGCAGGCACAAACCAAAGCCGACGACGCATTGAGTCGCAATGGCGTCGAAGCTCCGCAATTCGTTGGGAGCGAGCACTCTAAGAGCAAGGATCGCAACTGCGGTCAATCCTGCTGCCCGCATGAAGACCCAGGTGCGGGTGCCGGCCAACTGGTCGAGACCGGGCTTCCCATCAATGAGCCGGAATATCCAGCTTCCTCGGGGATCGATCGGCGATAGCAACGCCGTGCGCAATCCGGAGATGGTCCAGAAGGCGATGACCGGGATGGCCGAGCGTAAGCCATAGGGTGACAGCACCAAAGCCACGTGGTGATGCGCAAGGCGCAGGCCGATGGTGATCGAGAGAATCAACGAGAGGCCCAGTCCGGCGTACATGGCCAGATACAGCCTATGCCGCTCGATGCGAAGCAGGGTCTGACTGATGAAGTGGTAGATTGCTCTCTTCGCCGGAGTCCGCAATACCGTGTTGTGGAGGAGCGTATTGACCCCGGCTGTGGCGAACGAGCCGCGCCCTTTTCTCGCAGCCGCCCCTTCGATTGTCCGGCGGATCTTTCGCCGGTACGCCAGCGGATAGGTAATAGCTGCCATGCCCGCCGTTAGCACAGTTGCCCAATAGCCGGATCGAGCGAGTACGTGAAAAATGGGTTCAACGGCAGGCCCGTAGAGAAGCCGTTCGTGCATGCCTAAAAACCAAAAAGGAGGGAACCAACGCACTACGGGGCTCCCTGACTCAAGCAAAGCAGGTAAATAGTGCGACAAGAGAGGAAAGAGAAAGAGAACGAGAAGGAACACAGCGATGAGGATGCTTTGCAAGCTCGCCGAGATACGCCGAAATAGCGGTTCGCCCAACATGCAGATCAAGACACCTTGAAGAGCTACGACAAAACCTACGGCAAAGATTCCGCTCAGGAGTACGGCCGCCAGGTGCGGGCCAACATGACCGAGATACCCTGGTGAATACACTTCCGCAGACTTGGCCATTGACCAGTACCAGAGGCAAAGAAAGATCGAGCCTAAAACATTGGTGGCGAAGAGAAAGACGCCCAACAGGAGCGCGAGCGCGGTAACCCGGGCCGTAAAGAGTGTACGCGCTGTAATCGGCAATGGCGTCAGTACAAAGCAATCCAGCAAATCCGGAAAGAGCTGGTCCCATTCGAAGATCGCGACCGTACCCATAACAACGAACGAATAGACAATGGAAAAGTAGTGGTCGCTCGCTTGGGCCCAAAAGAGCTTTGGGCGGGGCTGATGGTAGGAGGCGATTCTGGCCAGGTCCCACATCAGACCGGGAATCGCGGTAACTACCACAGTTTGAATGATGCGAGTTTGCGTGTCTCCTTCAAGGGAGATCATGTCGCCCTCAAACAAGCGCGAGAAGATGTGGCTCATTAATACCTGAAATTGGCTGTGCTCTCGTTCTTCCCCTGCTGCTTTGGAGGCTTCCAAGGCAAGGGAGCGAACCGGATTTTCTTCCGCTCGGCGGGACCATTGCTCGCGGATGCGGCCTATCAGGGAGAAGCTGCCCATTATGATCTCCGTGCAGTCGATAGACGCTTTGCGCCAGGGCTAGGGTCGGTTCACCTTGATCAGGCTTACGATTTCCCGGGCCGTCTGTTTCGTGTCCTGTTGTTGTACGAGCTGGGCAAACACACCTTCCAGGCTGGGCAAATGCATCAGCGAGGTGAGGTCGCGAGGTGCGGCATCCGCCAGGATTTTGCCTTTGGAGATAACGATGACGCGGTTGCACACCTGCTCGACCGTCTCGAGCACGTGTGAAATGTAAAGGATCGCCTTGCCTTGTGCCGCAAGCTCCTCGATCACGTGCTTGAAAAGCCGGGAGGAGACGACGTCGAGCCCGGAGAGCGGCTCATCGAAAACCATGAGCTTAGGATCGTGCATCAATGCGGCGGCGATCAGAACCCGTTGCTTCATTCCCTTGGAGTAGGAGGAAATAGGCGAATAGCGCCAGGACTCCAACATGAGTAGCCGGAGCAGCGATGTCGCCTTCCACTCGATGAGTTTCTCCCGCATTCCCCGCAGCCGGCCTACCAGCTGCAGATACTCGAGACCCGACAGGTGCGTGTACACATGAGCTTCTTCCGGCACCAATCCCAAATTGGACCGGAAAGCCGCCAGATTCTTACGAATATCCCGGCCCTCAAACAGGACATAGCCCTCATTAGGCTGAAGCATCCCTGTGATGATCTTTACAGTGGTCGATTTTCCGGATCCGTTGGGGCCCAGATAGCCGACAATCTCTCCCGCAGCCAAGCGAAAACTGACGTTTTCGATGGCGGGTATACCGCGGTAGCGTTTCGAGAGATTCCTGATTTCCAGCATTGCCCGGATGAAGCCTCCGAATCCTATGTAGCAAACTACTTATAGCAGTAACAAGTGATCGACCGGCTTGTCAAGTAGCATGCTACATAGATAAACTGTTGCCGTGGCTGGCGAAGCGAAGCTTTCTCATTCCGCAGCACTGATTCTTGTGGCGATCCATGCCGGTGCCATCTATGGCTTCAGCGTGATGGAGATGACTGGTCTTCCCAGTGGAACGGTCTACCCCGCGCTGCGGCGACTGGAACGTGACAGCCTGATTCGCTCGCACTGGGAGCAGGCCGCGATTGCAACAGCAGAGCAAAGACCGCCGCGCAAATATTACAAGCTCACTCGAGAGGGCAAGACAACGCTCGAGGCGTCGCTTAAGCGTTACCCACTCCTTAGAACGTTAATCCCTCGTTCGGAGGTCGAGCACGCATGAGCCTTCCCCCGCGAGACTGGCTCTTCCGCATCCATGTATTGATCCTGCATTGCGCCTCCATGCTTGTCCCAGCCGCAAAACGCAGAGAATGGCAGAAGGAATGGGCCGCGGAGGCCTGGTACGTCTGGCAAGCGGCAAAGGTTGCCCCGGATGCTTCTCTTGGCGGCTGGCCGGAAGTGTCGGCATTCTGCCGGGGTGCTTGGTCTGACGCGTTCTGGCTCAGGCGAAACAGCCCATGGCAGGCAACGCTGACCCTGGCTTCACCGGGCGTCTGCATTTTATTTCTCACCATAATTGTGGCAATTAACCTTCTTCTGGCATTGCACTTCCCAGATACACGAAATGCCATCCTTCCTGATCCCCATCAGAATGCAACAACGACAGTGCTGATCTCCCGGCAAGGTCTTGCCGAAGTGCAGGGTCCCACGATTCGCTTGGAAGAATACGAGCAGTGGCGAGCCACGACGCACAGATTCTTTACCAAGCTTGCTTTCTATCAGCCGGTGAGAAGGAGGGTCCGTATATCGGGGGACAGCACTGTGGAGTTGAGCATGGCACGGGCCACTGCCAACCTATTCGATCTAATCGACACCCCTGCGGCACTGACGGCGCGCAGCGGATCGGATAGAGGGAAGCCCTTAAAGCTTCCGGCGCTCGTCCTGAGCCAGTCTGTCTGGCAAGACCACTTTGGTGCTGATCAAAATGTTGTAGGACGGGTGCTGAAGATCGGCGGAGAAGACGTGATGATCGCCGGGGTCATGCCGGATACTTACTGGCGGCTTCCAGCCCACCTGGACGCCTTGCTCCTCTATGACGACCAAAGCATCGCGAAGCTGCCGAGGCACAGCAAAGGGTTCGTGCTCGCCCGCTGGCGCTCCGCTGCACTTGCTGGGGGAGCCAGCGGGATGTGGCGCTGGAACATACCGACTCACGACGGAAGATACGACAGCTTCGACTGTATGTCGCTGGCCCAGAGAAGCCGCGCAGCGCTCTCTCGATTCCTCCTCACTCTTATGTTGGCCGTTCTCGCACTGCCCGCAATAACGCCACTCGCATTGGGTGACTATCCAGGCAGGGGAGCCCGGCAAAGATGGGCATGTTTCCGCCGTTGGACGTTCCTCATTGCCAAGATCGCGCTGGTTCTCCCGGCATCGTATTTCCTCTCGCTCGACTTGGCACATTTCCTCCCGGGTGTACAGATTCCGGTTTCATTCGCGGCTTTGCTGTTCGGATTGCGTTGGGTTTTGCGCGATCAGAGGAAGCGGTGCCCCGTATGTCTGCGTGTACTCACAAATCCGGCCCGTGTGGGACAGCCTTCCTGGAATTTTCTGGCTTGGAACGGAACGGAGCTGATGTGCGAGGCCGGGCATGGACTCCTGCATGTCCCCGAGCTCACGACGAGCTGGTTCAGCACGCAGCGCTGGCTCTACCTGGATCCCTCTTGGGAGTGCCTCTTTCCCGCGACTCTGGTTTAGTGTTGACCTCAAAGAACTAAATCCTGTCTGCAATATTCCTTTCCTCTGGCCGTCTACATAGACGAGCCGGAAAATGAGCGCCGTTGATGAAATGACCACGGAGCAAGATCAGCGGATTTCCGAGGCGATCGAAACGGAGCAAAACCGCCTGCGAAATTTCATCCGCCGGCGCGTGCCCGATCGCGAGGACGCGGAGGACATCCTCCAAGAGGTCTTCTATGAACTAACAGAGACTTACCGTCTGATGAAGCCGATTGAGCAGGTAAGTGCCTGGCTCTTTCGCGTCGCGCGTAATCGCATCATCGACCTCTTCCGCAAGAAGAAGTCGAAATCGCTCAACGATCCAGTTGCGGCGCGCGAAGAAGACGACGAACTCTCGCTTGAGGATCTGCTCGTTTCGGAAGACGCCGGACCGGAGGAAGCTTTTGCCCGTGGGGTGCTGCTTGAAGCACTTGACGACGCGCTGGAGGAGCTTCCTCCGGAGCAGCGCGATGTCTTCATCGCACATGAGTTCGAAGGCAGGAGCTTCAAAGAGCTTGCGGAAGAGACCGGGATTGGCATGAACACGCTGCTCGCGCGCAAAAGATATGCCGTGCTCCACCTACGCCGGCGGCTGCAGGCGATCTATCAAGACTTTGGAAAACATTGATCGGCAGCTTCGTGAAACGTCGGGCCACAATGTTGTGAAACATCGAGGAAAAAAGATGAAGAGATATTGGATCGTAAGAGTATTGAAAGGGATTCTGTTCGTGGTGGTGATCACTTTTCTGCTGGGTTTTGTGGTCAAGCTTCTGTGGAATTCGCTGATGCCGCCGATTTTTGGATTGCACTTGATTACGTTTTGGCAGGGTCTCGGGCTACTCCTGCTCGGCAAAATCCTCTTCGGAGGGTTTCGCGGCTTCCGAGGCGGTAGTCCCCATTGGCGGCAGCGAATGAAGCAGCGCTGGGACTCGATGACTCCGGAACAGCGAGAACAGTTCCGGCAAGGCATGAAACGGCGTTGCGGGGGAAGATGGGTGCCCCCGTCGGAGCCGAAAACCGCGGAAGGCGCGCGCTGAAAATGGATTCGCAGACATGGCGGAAAGAGATATGAACCCAATCGCAAATGTCCCGGCCGTAACCGGGCGTTGCCGGATCGGTCCGGCCCTCGAAGCGGGGAGAAGGCCAGAACCCTCTTCCATCAATGCGAGCATGCAACAAGTTTCCGAACTGGAGACCGAAAACCAACGGTTGCACCGCCTCGTGGCAGAGCTCCTCTTGAAGAACCAACAGCTGCGCGCCGAGCTAAAGGCTCTCGCAGAGTGATGCATTTCGAATGGGGCGGGAGAGGAGTCCGTTACTCGAAGCGGGTTCGCTTCCAAACGAACCACCCGCAGCCGAGTAGCGAGAGCATGAGAATTACGCTCAGAACAACGGTAGATACGAAATTTACCTGGAGCGGAGGCCGGCGGACACCCATCGCCAGCCACGCAAAGATGCAGAGCGCCACCATTACGATCACGAAATCCCACCACGGGCGCTTCTCTGTCTTCGGTTGCGATCCCAATCCTTCCTGTGCATTGATTGCCGTTTCGAAGTCGATCCCGTAACGATCACATTCCCGCGAAATGGCGCGGAGGGAGAACGCGCGCTCCTCTGCTTGGGCAGAGGCGCTGGCAATCGCAAGTGCTCCACCAATCATGATCGCGGATGCAACAAAGACCAGGATCTGCTCGGAGCGTGGCGCGTGCGCAAATTCGCCAAAAACCAGCGCTCCCCACGCCAGTCCCCAGAGTTGGTTGGTATTTGAAAGAGGGATCCCTCGGCTGATGCCGACGTACTTCGTCGCGTATTGCTGAAAGAGGTCTCCGATTACCCAACAGAATCCGCCTAGGAACAACCAAAGCATGGACGGCCGTAGCGCGTGCAGCTCGGAGATCAGAGAAGTTCCGCTACCGTGCAGCGTGAAAGCCAGGATGCCCATCGTTCCCAACTCGCCGAAAGTAAAGATGGTGACGAATGACAGGGGATTCATCCCGGTGAGATAGGCCTTGCGATAAGGAACGTACATCGTTCCCCACATCAGGCCTGCTGCCAGTGCTGCGGCGATGCCGAGCATTGCTCGATTCGAAGAGGCCGTGCCGCCATGAACAGAGGCGGCGGAAAGCATGATCGCGCCCCCAACGATAGCGACCGCGCCACCTAGGACTTTCAGCCAATCCTTCGCGCCAGCCCCTTTCAGCTCCTGAAAGAAGAACCATCCCCAGAAAAGGCCGATGAGCGAATTGGTGTTCCACAAGGGAAAAGCAATCGCCAGACCGACGTCGCGGATCGCGAAGATGGTCAGCGTGTTGGCCACTGCCCAGAGAGAACCGGCGAGAATCGCCCACAAGATCAAGTGTGGTCTCGTGGCCAGATCGCGGAAGATATTATTTGTGCCTTTGAAGATTGTCGGTAGAGTCCACCGCGCAACAAAGACTCCGACAACCATACAGAGCGAGATTGCGAGAGGCGAAAAGCCTGCGGAGACCAATTTGGCTGGCGCTTCCGCTCCGCCGAGCCACGCTCCGGCGGTAAATGCGCAGGCGATGCCTAGACCATGCATGGACCGTGGCGTCCGAACTGGTGAGTCGACATGTTGAGTTACCGCGATCGGTTTCATTGGAAGGCCTTCACTTTACCGCGGCAGCGATGAACCCTTCTGCCAAAGAGGATTCGGCCGCTACCAAGTACTCGTCATTCCGAAGCTTTGCGGCCAACTCCAAACCGCACACTCGCGTACCCATCAGGGGCTATTGCAAAGGATCTTCCAAACTCGCTCCGCTGGATGAACCAGTAAGCCGGCCGAAGATCTTATGAACTTGGTTTTCAGTCATGCTTGCAATCAAATCAACACACACTCGGACGAGCTCATTGCTCTCTCCTTCCGCTTCCTTTAAGCGTTCTTGGTAGTAAACGGGGAAGATCTTCCATTCCTTTGAGGAAGCAGCAGCCTCCGTATAGACTCTGAACAATTCTCTGATCTTCTGTTTTAATCCCCACTGCTGACTCGCCAATGACGGAGCTTGGATCACATATGTCCAGGTTAGCTCTTTCAGCATGAAGACCTCGTCTCTGTACTCAGGTTTGATCCCAGCCTGTAGCCGACCATCCTTCTCTACGAGATCCACTCCGTTGATATAGCGCGCAATTAAAGTACCAGTGAAATTACGAAGTCCAATCCTTTGCGCTTCGGAACCACTGTACGCTCGTATCGCCGGAAATGTGGAGACCAGTGTGTCAGTGAAAGCTTCCTCAAGGTCGCGACGACGTCGTGTCACCTCGGAGTTCTTCGCGTGCCGTCTTTCGAAGACATCGTCAAAGAAATATTGTCGCTCGCTCGGATCTCGATTGCCGAGCAGATGCAGAGGCATTCTGCCAGCTCGATAAAAGTCTTCGAGGTCATGAATCGAATAGGTGATATCGTCGGCCCAGTCCATGAGCGCCGCTTCCATGGTCTGTGCCTGACTGTTCGGATAAAGCTCTCGGGCAAACTCGAAGTCTCTTTTTTCCGATTCAAACGCGCCGAACTTATCGAGTTTCTCTGGATTTCCTTCCCTGAGCCAGGGATATTTCAGAACAGCGGCTAGGGTTGCGCGCGTGAGATCCAATCCCCTGTAATCAGCAGAACGAAACGCCAACCTGGTCAGAATCCGAAAGCTTTGGGCATTGCCCTCAAAACCGCCATGTTTCTCCGCGAGCCTATCCAGCTCTTCCTCCGCAATGTGCCCGAACGGCGGATGGCCCAAGTCATGAGCCAAGCACGCGGCCTCGACTACATCGGGATCTAGACCCTCAAACTCCAAGTTGTCTCTTGCTGGAGGAAGACGTTTGAGAAGTTTTTCGGCAAGCCTGCGGCCTACCTGCGCCACTTGTAGGGAGTGAGTCAGTCGATTATGGAAGACATAGCCACTGTCGGCTACAACTACCTGGGTGACTTCAGCCAATCTTCGGAAGGCGGATGAATATAGAAGGCGATCACGATCTCTCTGAGACGGGGTGCGATCGTCTCCGTCGAGTGTCTTCTGTTCGTGCCGGCGTTGATTTCTGAAGACTGAATCAGCGATCCCCATCTGCTACGCAGCTGCGGCGGTGCTCCGTAGCTGGCGGTCGGGGGTTAGCTCAATGCGATGTTCATGTAACAGTTGGGCAATTGCCTGTTTAATCTCAGAATCGCTGTAACCCTCATCGCCCATGATCCGGAGTAGATCTAGCGCCCTGTATTGCGTTTGACCCTGTAAAAGCTTGATCAACGCCATGCCTGCGGGCGAAATTGCGGTCGTTGCCATGATTAGGCTGCTCCAAGAATCGAACTATAGACCTTTACTATAAACCTTTGTCGATCAGCACAGCCGCTGAGAGAACTTAAAGAGACAAATGTTTCATCCTAGTAATTCGCAGCAGCTGAACGATATATCTGGCACCGGCGACTTGAGGCGTGGAATCACGTGGGATAACATTCTCCGGCTTTCCTGGCTCTCGTCTCAGCCCGATATCATTCGTCTCGTTTCGCGCCGTTGGGCATGACGAGCTCGACGGGAACTCGACGAATGCGCTTTACCAATCGATCTTACTGGGAAAGAACTCGGCGATCAGGTCTTCGTAGTATGGCTTCAGCTCTTTGACATCCGGCTTGACGGCGCCCTTGGAGTAGAGATCGTACGGGTTGAATTTTCGTACCCACTCGAACATGTGCTCATCATGGGCGGTCATGAGGTGACGGTAGGCTCCGTGGCGGTGCGCTGGATAGAATGAGTGATAACGCAGCATGTAGTGCGCGGGCTCGGGCAAGTAGTCCCTCACAACGCGGTAGATGTATTCATCATGCCCCCAGGAGAGATGCACCTTTTCGAGACCGCAGTTGGGCTCATAGATCCCATACTGCGTCTGATATTCAGGGACATGGATGTCAGGGTTCTGCGCGAAGTATTGCGGGAAAACGATCTGATCGGAATAGGCGCAGCCGACTGGGAAGGTGTCGCCGACCACGGCCCATTGGGGCTCTCCGTACAGGCACAGGACTTTCCCCAGATCGTGCAGAAAGCCCGTCAGGATGAACCATCGAGGGTGGCCGTCCCTGCGGATAGCTTCTGAAGTCTGCATCAGATGTTCGATCTGCGACAGGTCGGTATCGGGGTCGCTCTCGTCGATCAATGTATTGAGATACTCTGCCGCCTCCCAAATACTCTTCTTGCCCTTCTGAAGCGCGCCGTACTGCTTTTCCTTTCCGAGGACAAATTCCAGCGTCTGATGAGCATGATTCTGACGGTAGAACTCCGCAACCCCGGGATTCGCTTGGGCGTCGTAGTTGCGGTACTCGGATTCTGCTTTGCCTTCGCGATATCGCCCGGCGACAAAGTCGTCCCATTGATCGATGTGCTCTAGTGGTTCGCGGGAAACTTGCGGGGTGGTGCTCATGAGTTATTCTCCAGACGTCAGGAATTCCCAAACGTTACCGCTAACGTTTATCATGTTCGCGCCTGCATTCACAAGTGCCTTTTGGCCAGGAAAGGATTGTTCCCACGGAATGATCAAATCGATTCTTACGGATAACCAGTTCTGGATACCGCTGATCGTCTTGCTGCTGGGGATCGGCTTGCTGATAGTTCTGCGATAGAGCTGCGATATTTCTGCGATTGCTTCGGCGCGTTTATCAACAGCCTGCTAAGCCGAAACGGACGATGCCCGGACAACCAAGCGGGGTTCCAGCCGGATGCTTCTCACCGGTTGCGACGGATCGCGGACGAGCTCAAGTGCAAGCTCTCCAGCCTGCTCCCCAAGCCGGCCGGTGGACTGGTCAATCGAAGACAGCGGCACCCGCAAGTACTTTGAATAGCGAATGTTTCCGCAGCCGACGAACGCAATGTCATCTGGAATGGATAACCCTGCCTCGAGAGCGGCTTGGATCGCGCCGATCGCCGTCAGATCGTTGTAGCAGAAGACAGCATCCGGCTGCGGATCGAGGGTGAGGAGGCGCTGCATCCCACGATAGCCGGCATCTTCTCCAAGTTCTTCAATTCTTGCGTTGCCGAGAACATAATCGTCAGCGGGCACGGCGCCGTGTTCCGAGAGGGCCATCCGGTATCCTCGAAGCCGGTCGACTGCGGGAGTGAGCTCGGGGCCCGCGAGATGGGCGATCCGCCGCTTGCCTGTCGCAAGCAGATGCTCTGTGGCCACGAACCCAGCGCGGTAATCGTCGGTCCCAACAAAGTTGGCGCGTAGTGTGGGAAACTCACGGTCGATCAGCATAAACGGAGTTGCCTGGTCCCCCACGCCCTGGAAGCCCCCGGCAGTTGGTTGGCATGAGGCGACCAGGATAGCATCGACTCCTCGGGCGAGGACAGCCCGGATCTCCTGGCGCTCAATCTCCGGGTCTTCCTCTGAAGAGGCGAGGATCAGGCCGTAATCGTGCTGGCGCAACACTCCGCTGAGAGACTTCGCAAATTCAGCGAAGAAGGGATGCAACAGGTCGGGGACTACCAAGCCAAGAATGAAAGTCTTTCCGCTCGCCAGCCCCCGGGCCAGCATATTTGGCCGGTAATTCAACTCGGCCATCCGCTTCAGAACCCGCCGCCGGGTTTCCTCACTGATATCGTCGATTCCGCGCAGGGCTTTCGATACTGTGATGACAGAAACACCCAAATCGCGCGCGATGTCTTTGAGCCGGACGGCCATACAGAGGATTCTCTCTGAAATCAGACCTGTCGTCGCGCCCGGCTATCAGTCTCCGCGGATAGCGCGCGAAGTATTAGACAAACGCGCTCTCGACCAGCCGGCTGCCCGAGCCATCACTGTCGCGCAGTTTTGTCGCCGAGCGGCGCTTGCTCGGAGTTTCGATGCGGTCCTCTGGGATGGTCTCCTTCAACGTGTCCAGAAACGCCTTCATTGCCGGAGAAAGCCATTTGTCGCGGTGCCAGAGAATGTTAGTGGCAATATCCAGATCGGGTCCGTCCCACTGGAAGCCCGTCACGAGTCCTGCTGTCAGCTCCTTCATCAGGACAATTTCAGGTAGAAGTCCGAGCCCCATACCCGCCATCACGCATTGCTTGATGGCTTCCACGCTAGTGAATTCTGTGGTGCCCTCCGGCTTGATGTTGAGCGTTGCGAGAACGTCATCGAGCTTCTTGCGATAGCCGCAACCGGACTCGGTAAGAAGCAAGACCTGGCCGGTCAGATCGGCAGGCCGGAGGACCTCCTTGGCAACGAGGGGATGGGCTGGATGTGCAAAGAGCAGAACCTTTTCTCCACACAATCTGACCGCATGCACCTTTTCAGCGCGGATCGTTTCCCCCATGGAGATCGCCATGTCGAGGTCCCCGCTCTCGAGAGACTCGATAAGGGCCTCATGCCAATGTGGACGAAAGCGGAGCTCTACCTTGGGATAGAGTATGCGGAAACGATCGAGCACCGCAGGCAGCCTGTAGGTCAACACGCTTTCCGGTGAGCCGATGCACAGAGTTCCGACAGGCTCTGAGCCGGAGATCAGCAGCTGCTTGCCTTCATCCATGGTGGCCAACGCGCGAGTCGCATACGGCAGAAAACTGCGCCCTGCATCCGTGAGAACAACGTGTTTGGCTAGCCGGTCAAAAAGCGGTACACCGAGCTCTTGCTCGAGCGCCTTGATTTGTGTCGTCACGTTCGACTGTACGGTGTGGACCCGTTCTGCAGTTCGGGTGAAGTTGAGCTCGTTCGCCAGTGCGCAGAAAATTTCAAGCTGCCGGACTTCCATAAGGAATCTCCCCAACAGATGAAAGCGATTCTATCAATCTATTGGAGAGATTCACAACGGGCTTTCCTAGCTTCGTTGAAAAACAAAACTTCCACGGCAAGAACCGGAGTTCGTGGAATAGCAATCATGGTCAGACTCAAGGCATGAGTGGATGGTTTGCCGTAAAAACTGCGTCCCACAACCGGATTTTGGGGGATGAGCGGAGATCGGACTCCGAGTTTTCCGCTTGGAATAGCCCTTCGAACAAAGAAACGAGAGAGTTAGCAGCAATCTCTATTAGAGATGGTTCTTATGTAATCAATCAATTAGACAGATGCATGGGGCGAGGCCAAACTCGCCTCATGAAACTCTCATCTTCCGACATATCCAACGCAGCGAAGCTTCTACTAGCTGTTCTTTTCCTCTGCGGAGCGGTTTGGGCTGAGGACGGAGAGGAACGAAAGGGAACCACGCTGATCGTCGTAGCGGAGCCACACATCAGTGAAGGTTTGTGGCCACTCCTGGTCGACAGCTTGCGCCTCGAGAGCGCATGGGAGAGTCGCGATGAACCGATCGACGGAAAGCCGACGGTCATGCTCGCGGAGCGCACGACTCCCGGCCCCGAATTGCCGGAACGCGTTCAGATACAGCTTCTGGGCCACTGCGAACTTGGAGCAGCTTCCTTCGGTTCCCGTGAGGGACCGCTGGGTTGGGTTCTTGAGTATCAAGGCAAGATTCAGCCCGACATTCGGGTGAACTGTGCCCGCTTGATGCAATATTTGAGGCCGGTGATCTCATTGATGCCGAAGGAAAGAAGGCAGCAGGCGATCAGCCAGGCGATTTCACGGATCGCCGTGCATGAGTGGATTCATGTCGCCACACAGAGCACGTGCCATCGTGGTCGCGGAGTCATGCAATCGGAACTGTCGATCCGCGATCTGATTGCCCCGATCCCGGAGGAGACCACAGCGAACCGGCAGGTGGCAGCGGACCGGCGAGGCTGGGGATTTCGAACCCGGGGAAAGCACGCGGCGATCCCTTCAGAGTTACGGGGGCCTGTGCTGGCTGCTAATTAGACGCACTAGCGGGGTTTGGTTCCAGGATGCACGCGGCCTGTCACTCTCTGCTGAAGGATTCACGTAAACGTCTGATTCGGTAGGGCGCCGCGATCTGCTCGCCCGGATTGCCTCGGATAGGCGGTAAGTCAGGTACCCGCACACCTCCGGCGCGCACGGCGGCGACCTTACCGCTGTGATACTGTTGGTCATAGAAGACTAGAGGGGTTGGAACGAATTAGCCCTGCGCCAACGAGAATGTCGCATCAGCCGAACCTGTTTTCGTCCAATCCCGCGAGCGGCTCGGCTATGCCCGGTCCGAAACCCGTTCCGTCAGGCCCTGGCCGGGTTCCTGTCTGGCTTCGCCGGATCGAACTTTTCTTGTATGTCATTCTCCGAATTTATATCGGTGTAATCGTCCTTGTGCTCCCCTGGACGCCGCTGTGGGCGAGCAATCATCTGTTCAATTATTTTCCTCGCGTGTCTTCGCTTTTGATGTCAGGGGCTGTGCGGGGGATTATCTCCGGCCTGGGTCTTCTGAACTTGTGGATCGCGGTGGATGAGGCCGTACACTATCGCGAATCTATCTCCTGAGATGAAGAAGAAGAATACCGATGCACCAGCCGAATTGGGACGTGCGCCTCTCGCTTACCTGAATGCCGCATTCCTCCACAGTCCTGACGGCCGCGTGGTGCGAATCATTTCCGAGTACGCCGAACCTCTCGCGCGATTTCGGCGTGAGCGCATCCAGGACACGGTTGTCTTTTTCGGTTCGGCCCGATTTGGTCCGCTCGAGGAGGCCACACAGGCACTTGAGCGCTTAAAATCCGGCCCTATCGCTGCCCAAGCGGAATCCGATCCCTCTGCCGCGGAAGTCCTCCGCAATGCTGAAGCCGCGGTGGAGATGGCGCGCTACTACGAGGATGCCCGGCAGCTTGCATCGATGCTGACTCGTTGGACGCAAACTTTCAAATCGCGGCGGCATCGATTTGTGGTCACGTCGGGCGGTGGACCGGGCATTATGGAAGCGGCCAACCGCGGCGCGTTCGAAGTCGGCGGAAAGACCGTCGGTCTCAATATCCGGCTGCCTTTCGAGCAGGCGCCGAATCCCTACATCACCCCGCCGCTCAACCTGGAATTCCATTACTTCTTCATGCGCAAGTACTGGTTCGCATATCTCGCCAAGGCTTTGGTGGTCTTTCCCGGCGGGTTCGGCACTCTCGACGAGCTCTTCGAATTGCTCACGCTCACTCAGACCGAGAAGCTAGCAAAGCGCATCAGCATCCTCATCTATGGCTCCGAGTATTGGAACAGTGTCCTGAACCTGAACGTGCTTGTCGAAAAAGGAGCCATTTCGCCGAAAGATCGCGATCTCTTCAAGGTTGCGGATACTCCGGAACAGGCCTTTGAGATTCTCAAGGACGAGCTCACCCGGTACCACCTCGAGCCTGAAGCGAAGCCTGCGGCGCAGCCCGCGCCGGAAGAAGAAAGCCTGCTCAACCCCGAGATCTCGCGTACACGCTAACGCAAGTTCGTGCCCCCCACGGTTCATTCGAACAGCGAGTTTGCAATGAGTGAATTGGCGCGGCGACAATCAGTCGGCCTTCCCAGGAAAAAGCGGCATTTTGGCCGTCAATTCGCCCATTCGGGGACCACTCCTGCAACTTCTACGTTAGAAATTCGGCTAATTCCGCTGATTCCCTTGCGAATTTGAACGGGATTTCTCCATCCCGTAATCCCCCATTTATGACTTGCACCACATACTGGGCATGTCAAGGACTAGTTGCACATCAGCTCTTGGCTGAAATCGTCCTCGGCGGAGGGTCAAAATGACCGCTTCACGCATCTCCTATCTGTGGAATGACGCGTATGCGCCTAAGGATTTCGCCACGGGCGTTTCTCTTCATAGCCATACCAACCGGTCCAAGGAGACGTTGGATTTCATCGTCAAGCTGGCCAACGAGCACCGATGTTTTCGGGATCTGATCCAATGGCAGCACAAGCGCGTGCATAAAAAGCACAGCCTCGCAATCGACTTTGCGGCCGGATACTGGACGCCTCCATTGACTCCGCGCCTGGCGTTCGATCTCGAGAGCCGGCAGATCGCGAACGAGCTCCATCTCCAGCCCCTCGTCTCGATCACCGACCACGACAATATCCAAGCGCCTATGTTGTTGCGCACCGTGGCCAGCGCGCGTCACATCCCGGTTTCAGTGGAGTGGACGACACCGTTCGGTCCGGAGCAGTCGTTTCATCTCGGCATCCATAATCTGCCGAGCGCTTCGGGTGCGCAGTGGATGAGCGAGTTCGAAGAGTTCACCGAGAGGCCTTCCGACACGCGGCTTACTGAGATGCTGGCGGCGCTCAACGATATACCGAACGTGCTCATCGTCTTCAATCATCCCTTGTGGGATCTCTACAAGATCGGCGAGCAGGCCCACGTTCGCTGCGTCGATGAGTTTCTCTCGCAGAACGGCGACTTTATCCACGCGCTCGAGCTCAATGGCCTGCGCAACTGGGAGGAAAATCGCTTAGTAAAACGTTTGGCGGGGCGTTGGAACAAGCTGCTGATCTCCGGCGGTGACCGTCACGGCATGGAGCCCAACGCCAATGTCAATCTCACGAATGCCTCCACCTTCAACGAGTTTGTTCACGAGATTCGGAGTGAAGGCCGCAGCCACGTGCTCTTCATGCCCCAATACGCGGAGCCTTGGAAACATCGCATCCTGCAATCGACCGTTGATGCGATTCGCGACTATCCAGACTTTCCTGAGGGCTCGCGATACTGGGATGATCGCGTCTTTCACCCCGATATCAATGGATGCGATCGTCCTCTTCGTCAATTGTGGCCTGACGGGCA
The DNA here is from genome assembly GCA_036500845.1 of Acidobacteriaceae bacterium. Lineage (GTDB taxonomy): Bacteria > Acidobacteriota > Terriglobia > Terriglobales > Acidobacteriaceae > PALSA-350. The sequence continues at coordinate 6,816 of DASYBJ010000499.1, read as the reverse complement.
GCCCCCAGTGATCCTCCGGCTGGTAGTTGAGTTCGTCCGGCTGATCCTGGGCGGGAAAACTGTGAGCCGCGGTCTGCGCCTGGCATGGAATGAACGCCAACAGTTGCAGTTCGATTTGGGCGACCAGGAAGCGTTTTAGAGATCAGGGATCAGGTACGAGGTGTGAGGGATCAGTGTCGAAGGCTCGATCCTTGCACAGTTCTTTTTTTTGTAACTGGAGTTTCGCTGCCCGGTTTTTACTAGCCGCTTCTTTTTACTAGCCGCTTCTTAGCTGACAGCGCCTACACTCTGCTTATGCGCCCGGCACCCCGACGAGTCGCGTACTTCCCCGATTCATTCTACGAGATCAATGGTGTCGCCCATACGAGCCGGAACTTTCAGGCTTTTGCCGTGCGGCACAGCCTGCCCTTTTTCTGCCTGCATCCGGCAACCCGCGGCAGCGCGATCTCATACCAGACGAAAGGGGAGCTCGCTACACTCGAAATTCCTCGCGGGAGTGCCGTGGCCTTCCGGCTGGAAAAGGATCTCAGCTTCGATCCCGCGTTCCTGTACCAAAAGGAGTTGATCGAAAGTCATCTGCGGGCATGGCGTCCGGAGATCATCCACATCACGGGGCCAAGCGAGGCCGGAATACTCGGCCTTTGGTTATCTCGGACTCTCAATGTGCCTCTGGTTGCGTCTTGGCACACCAACTTGCACGAATACGCCGCGCAGCGTTCAACCTGGCTCCAACACATGCTGCCCAAAAGCAAAGTTCCGATTGCGGAAAAACGAATCGAGGATATCGCGCTTTGGGCCTGCGCGCGTTTTTATCAGACTGCGGAACTTTTGTTTGCACCCAATGCCGATCTTTGCCGCCTGCTCGAACATGCAACGGGTAAGCATTGCGCCCTTATGCCGCGGGGTGTCGAAGCCGATCTCTTTTCTCCCGCGCACCGAGATCGCGGTTCCGGGGATGACGTCTTCGTTCTCGGTTTCTGCGGACGCCTTTCGATCGAGAAGAACGTGTTCTTGCTGGCGCGGATTCGCGAACAACTTTTGGAGCGGGGCATCACGAACTTTCGCTTCCTGATCGTCGGCCATGGCAGGGAGGAGAGCTGGTTGCGCGAACACCTGCCCAATGCCGAATTTACCGGGGTTCTGCGCGGAGAGGATCTGTCGCGAGCATACGCGAACATGGACCTGTTCGTCTTTCCGTCCCACACCGATACCTTCGGTAACGTTGTCCTCGAAGCCCTGGCTTCAGGCGTGCCTTCGATCGTGACGCCGGATGGCGGTCCGCGCTACATTGTCCGGGAGGGCGAGACCGGTTATATCCGGAGGGACGAAGATTTTGCCGACGCCATTGCCAGCCTCATTCTCGACACAGCTCTCCATCAGCGAATGCGAATTGAAGCACGGGCTTACGCGCACTCCGCCTCTTGGGATTCGGTTTTTGAGGGTGTTTACCGCAACTACGAAGTCGTGCTTACCGGGAGGGCGGCATATCTAGAGACGGCGGTAACTGCGGCGCCTTGAGATGCATCGGCGCAAGTACGTGCGCACCTACGTGAAAGAGGTGATCAACTCAAGATGAAATCGACCAGGCTTGAGGCTTTCTCCGACGGTGTGATCGCCGTGATCATCACGATCATGGTGCTGGAACTTCACGTCCCGCACGAGAACGGCCTCGCGGGCCTTTGGACGGTGGCACCTCGGCTGGGGATTTATCTGCTCACTTTCCTGGTGGTCGGCATCTACTGGATCAATCACCACGAGCTGATCCGCCGGACCGAGTTGGTGGACTACCGAATCCTGTGGGCCAATCTGATCTTTCTTTTCGTTCTTTCCCTTCTGCCCTACTTTGTCGATTACCTGGACGAGAAAGGCTTCGATTCATTCTCCACCCTGCTCTACAACGTCACGATGCTTGCGGCGGGCGCCGCTTTTCTGGTGCTGCGCCGGGCTGTGATGCGCCGCCAGTCGCAGGCCGGTTCCTTGCGGCACACCGATATGGCGGAACTGTGGAAGCATAGCGCGAGCCTCGCTCTTTATATAGTCGCAATCGCTGTTTCATTTTACAGGCCGTGGGTCTCCCTGGCCATCAATGCGACAGTTACCCTTGTCTGGATTGTCCCAGGAGCAAGTGTAAAAAACTGCGAGGAGAGTACGAATCTTCCCGTTCCGAACAGGGAACGTAGCACATTGTGAATGGCGGGCTGCGCCTTGATGCAACGCAATTGATCAAAGACAGTTATTGTATGGGCAAACACGCTGTTCAAGAGAACATGTTCGCCCTTGCTCCTGACTTCTGTTCCCGATCAACCCTCATGAGGCACAATATCGCGCGATGAACATCTTCCCGTCTCCCCTACTCACACGCTAAACATCATTGAAGTCTTCAGGACCTGGGGATGATCCAACCGAACGGGCACTGGAAAGCGAGTGGAATTTGCGCCGCGGCGAAATCTTCCTCAATGGGACTGGTTCTTCTCTTTTTGCTTCTGCTCATTGGGCCCATGATGTCCAAAATTGAGGCCGAAGTGAGGCTCCGACTTTGTTCCTGTGATCCTGATCGGTAACTCGGTTCCGGCTCCCTTCTTCTTGAAGAACGGATCTGCCGGTGTCAGGAGCAGTCCTTTCCAGCCGCCGACCATCTTAGAGATCGTCGCCTTGAGCCTGGCGGTTCCATAGAAGTCGAATTTGTTTCCGTCTAGGGAGTAGACACCGTTCAGTTTGATTTCCGCTCCCGGCACGTCATACAGCAAATTAGAAATGGTCAGTTCGCGGTCCGATAGAGTGAAATTGCCCTTCATCTTCGAGCTGATATTCGCTGTGTGAGGATCACGGGACTCTTGCTTTGCAAGCTTCGGCTGTCCTTGGCTTCTTAGGCTGAGTTCATCGACCCGGCTCTGAACCTTCGGGTTGGTGAAGTAGGCGTTGAAGATCTCGAAGGTGCCCCGGAGCTTGAGGCGCGAAGGCACGTCCTCCGGCCCAGGCGGAAGATCGAGTTTGGTCCTCATTTTGACCTTGCCTGTCATCACAGGCGGGTCGGTGCGCACGCCCAGGCGCAACAAGTCCTGAATCTCAGCCTGATTCATCACGACGTCGAGCACGATGTGATGCCCCGGCACTCCCGGTTCGCGCACCACGTAACCCTTCGCGGTAAGTGTGGAGTGGAGAAAGTGCGCGATCACAGGCTGGAGATACGTGTCTCCGCTTGTGCCATCCACGATCGCGTGAAAGTCCGTATGCAATGGGACTTTGTGACCGCTGATGTTCACTTGAAAGTCCGGAGTATTTGTCTCACCGTCAACGACGATGTTGTCCAGCGTGCCCTGGTAGCGCCCCGATGAGGAAAGAATCCCGCCAATCCCCTTCAAAGTGCCGAGGTCCGCGTTCGAGAAGGAGTATCGTCCGCCTACCGCCGAGTCTCCCGGATCATCCGTGTTCCAAGGACCGAAGTACCCTGTGCTCTGAATATCACCCACAGGCTTCGGATTGGTGAGCGTAGCCATGAAACGCATCGGCTGTCCTTTGCCGACTGACTGAAGGACAAGATGCTGAATGTCAAACTCCAACGGCACCTTGCCCGGCTTGTCGGTTCCTAAAACCAGTACCGCATCGGATACGCCAATCTCGTCGACGAAGATCGAGATCGTACCATTGTCCCCCCTCATGCTCGGCAGTTGCTTCCGCTGGCTCTTCGGGGGCAAATTGATTCGCAGTCCGCTCACACTGACGTATCCGATCGCCATCGGAGTGCGTAGCAGATTGCCATAAGAGGTGTGAAAGGAGAAGCTCTTGATCGAGAAGATGGGAGTCGTCGACTCGAGGTTATAGGGGTACAGTGCAAGATCTTCCCCCGAGACCTCAAAACCGTGAGACACCGATACGTGCAGGCTACCGAGGTCGACCCTGCTCTTGAAGCGCGTCGAAAGAGTCTGCATGACGCGGTGCCGCAGGATCGGCTCCGCACGGTGAAGCACAACCTCGATGGCAATGATTACGACGACAGCCAAAATAAGAAGAGGGATCACGATCCAAAAAACCATCGGGTGTTTGTGGCGGAAGGAGGTACGAGAATGGAGGCCGACTGGCTCAATGATCTCTTTCACAGGGTTGAGCCTTTCTTGAGGTTGTTCCCTATTTCCCTTAGACTCCTTTTGGCGCAACTGCGTTGTTTGTAAGTGTTCTATGTGCAGTTGCATCGTTCATCCTTGAGCTGAATCCAGAACGGAAGAAGGAAGAACGGCACACGGAATGCTACAGAATTTTGGAGCCCAGACAGGTGCCGGTTCCGAGCACCCTGGCTACGTTGGTGGGTCAAAAGGGTTCGTGCGAAGAACGGTTCGAAGGGAGTCGAGGGTGAACCTGCACTCCAAAGAAGCCGCGGTAAATGCTCCTGTAGAAGTCCGGTCCGGGAGGCCCGGGACAGCCGCGAGGCTTCGACTGGTATCGCTTCCTGCGTTCCTTTTCCTGCTGGCGCTTTTTCCGCTGCCCCCTTTGGCAGCGCAGGGCGTGTCAGCACCTCCCGCCACTCAGGCCCAGCCTCCAAGCGCTACCACGAAGCAGGCGCGCAAAGCGGTAGCCGTACCCGGTGCTACATCTGGCGAAACGATCGACGAATACATCCACCGCAGCTGGAATACCTTATCCCGCTCAATGTCCGAGTGCAAATCGCTGGTTGATCCCAAGGTCAAAGCCCCACCTGTGCTCTACCTTCCGGCAGGAGCGCCGGCTCCGGCGGAGCTCGTCCGGGTGCAGTCCCAGTGCAAGGTTCGGGTCGCCCATTTGCCGCATCCGATCGTCCAGCTTGGCGATCTGAAGGATTCAGAGATTCCCCAGCCGGGACTTCTCTATTTGCCAAACCGCTATGTCGTCCCAGGCGGCCGGTTCAACGAAATGTTTGGTTGGGATAGCTTCTTCATCATTCTCGGATTGCTGCGCGACAACCGCGTCGACTTGGCGCGAGGCATGGTAGAGAACTTCTTCTATGAGATCGAGAACTACGGAGCGGTGCTCAACGCCAATCGCACGTATTTCCTCACGCGGTCTCAACCGCCTCTGCTGAGCTCGATGATACGAGTTGTCTACGACGCCCAGATCGCGCGTGATCCCAGCCCCGCGAATCGCGCGCGGCAGAAGGCATGGCTGACGAAGGCCTACTCCGATGCGCGACGGGATCATGACTTCTGGCTGCGCGACATCCACCGTGCGGGAGATACCGGCCTTGCCCGCTACTTCGATATTGGCGACGGACCGGTTCCCGATATCGCCGATCACAGTACGTATTACATCGACGTCATCCGCTGGTTGGTGGCTCATCCCGAGGTGCAGACCTCCTATCTGATCAAGGCTCCCGAGCATCCGACACCCGAGCAGGAAGCCCAGCTGGCTCAGACGAGCTGCGATATGCACCACTCCGTGGTGTGTTCTTTAGCCTATTTCGGCGGATACCGGTTGAGCCGCGATTTTTATAAAGGTGACCGCTCCGTTCGCGAGTCCGGCTTCGACATCACCTTTCGCTTTGGTCCGTTTAGCGGCTCAACCCATCACTACGCTGCTCTCGGGCTCAACTCGCTGCTCTACAAATACGAGCGGGATCTTGCAGATTTCGCCACGATGCTCGGCTTGCCGCAAGACGCTCAGGAATGGAACCGTCAGGCGGAAGCTCGCAAGAGTGCGATCAACAAATATCTCTGGAATGAAAAGCTCGGGATGTTTTTCGACTACGACTACACCACCGGTAAGCAGTCCACGTACGTATACGCAACGACGTTCTATCCTCTTTGGGCAGGTCTGGCGAGCAAGGAACAGGCCCAGGCCGTAGACAAAAACCTGGGGCTTTTGAACTATCCCGGCGGCCTGGCTTGCAGCACGTATGTGAGTGGCTTACAGTGGGACCGTCCTTTTGGATGGGCTCCGCTCAACTGGTTTGCCATGGCGGGTCTAGAGAAAGACGGCTACACCCAAGATGCGCGTCGTATCGCGCTTGAGTTCACGAATACTGTCCGCTCCTCCTTCGAAAAGGAGGGCACCATTCATGAGAAGTACAACGTGCAGACCCAAACCTCAGACGTACAGCTGATCGCCGGCTACAAAAACGTCGTCGGCTTTGGCTGGACAAACGCGGTGTATATGGAAATGGAGCACCTTCTTCGTGCAGTACCGAAGTGATTTCCGATGGCTCTCGAGACGAACAAACTGATTGTCGGTCTGGGCGAGCTCCTCTGGGATCTGTTGCCGGCTGGTCCACAGCTTGGGGGCGCAGTTACGAACTTCGCCGTGATGGCCGGGCGGCTGGGTGACCGGGCAGTTCCCGCGAGCCGCATCGGAAAGGACGACCTCGGGCACCAGGCGCGTGCGCGCCTCACTCGGTTGCCGGTTGATCTTTCTTTCTTGCAAGTCGATCCAGAGCATCCGACGGGATCGGTATCCGTCGTATTGCGCGAAGCGCAACCTGAGTATGTCATCCACTCGCCGGCCGCTTGGGATTTTCTTGAGCTCACGCCGCAATGGCAGGATCTGGCGCAACGTGCGGATGCTGTCTGTTTCGGCAGCCTGGCACAAAGATCTCCAGTCTCCCGCAAGACCATCCAGGGATTTCTCGCCGCCACTTCGCCTGAGTGTGTCCGCATCTTCGACGTGAACCTTCGAAGGCCGTTTTACTCAACTGAGGTCATTCAGCAGTCTCTCGAATCGACCACGATTCTCAAAATGAACGATGCAGAGCTGCCTCTTGTGCTGGATCTGCTTGGCCTGCCGCGCGAAGCGAGCGGGTCACCCCTCGAGGCGCTGCTCATCCGAGGATCGCGTTTGCTGTTGGGCTGCTTT
>DASYBJ010000498.1:0-12160 GCA_036500845.1 Acidobacteriaceae bacterium | reverse complement strand
GGTCTCTTGAACGTGGTGACAGGGCTGGGCAATGTCGTCGGGGCAGAACTCGTGCGCAATCCTGACGTGCAAAAGATCTCGTTCACCGGCTCACTTGGGGTTGGCCAGACAATCATGCGCGACGGCGCCGCCACCATGAAGCGCGTCACGCTGGAACTGGGCGGCAAATCGCCCACCATCCTGCTCGATGATGCCGTTCTTGACCAGGCGATTCCGGCGGCCCTCGTCATCGCCTTTATGAATAGCGGACAAGCCTGCGCGGCGGGGACGCGTCTACTCGTGCCGAAAAGCCGGTTCGACGAAATAAAGTGGGGCATACGCGACGCAATGCACGCCTTTACCGTCGGCGATCCGGCTGATCCCAAGACCGCCATCGGCCCGATGGTATCGCAGAAACAGTACGAACGCGTCGAATCCTACATTCGCAAAGGTATTGAAGAAGGCGCTGAGGTGCTGGTCGGCGGAGAAGGTCATCCGGCAGGTTTCGAGGCGGGTTACTTTGTGAAGCCTACGGTATTTATTAACGTGAGAAACGATATGACGATCGCCCAGGAAGAGATTTTCGGCCCCGTTCTGTGTGTCATCAGTTATGACTCCGAGGATGAGGCGATCCGGATCGCCAACGACTCTAAATATGGTCTGCACGCCGCCGTCATTGGGAGTGACCTCCAGCGCGTCCGTCGCGTGGCCTCGCAAATTCGGGCCGGGCGCGTCGTGATCAACGGCATGACAGACGATCCGCAAGCGCCTTGGGGAGGATTCAAATACTCCGGCATCGGCCGTGAATATGGCCGGTACGGGATCGAGGCGTTTCTCGAAACTCGCGCCATCCTTGAGCCTTAAGGAGGCACTCTCACGACAGCGACTAGCCGGATGTCTTCCATCATCTCGTCAGGGCCATCGTTGAAAGCTCCCACGGCGGGCCAGACGCGGCGGCGACGTCATAGCGGAAAGGTGTTGCGGATTGTTTAAGCCGATCGAATTTATTGGCAAGGTCAGCGTGTTTGCTTTGCGAGTGCTTCATGATGCATTTCGCGCTCCATTCGAGGGGGCTCAGATCTCTCGGCAACTTGCGGCCGTCGGGTATGAATCTCTCCCCCTCGTGATCGCCTCTGGATTCGCATTGGGGACCGTGATGACCCTTCACACGCGCAGCACTCTGGTGACGTTCGGTGCGGGGTCCATGATTCCGACTGTTCAGGCTTTGGCCTTCTTTGTTGAGATTGGTCCATTGGTTTCCGGTCTTCTTGTGGCAGGCAGAGTCGGCTCCGGAATCGGCGCAGTTCTCGCGAATATGAGGGCTACTGAGCAGATCGACGGTATCGAATCGCTCTCGATCGATGCATTCAAACTTCTGGTTGTTCCGCGAGTAGCCGCATGTGTCCTTGCGCTTCCTCTCCTAACGATATTCATGGATTTTTCGGGTCTTCTCGGTGGGTTTCTTTCGGAGTTCTCTTCCTCGAGGATCTCGCTTCAGCTGTACATCGATCGGGCATTCGCAGATTTCGATTGGGCGAACTTTATTCCACCCACGGTTAAGACAGCGGTCTTCGGATTCATTATTGGGACGGTCTCCGCCTTCTTTGGATACACGACGAATGAGGGCGCCAAAGGCGTCGGGAAGGCGGCGACCAACAGCGTAGTTGTCTCTTCGTTGCTCATTATTCTGGCAGACGTGATTCTGATCAAATGCATCTTCTTCGCCTTTCCGGATAACGCGCTATGAGCCAGGAGATTAAATCGGCGGTGATCTTTGATCGGGTCTCAAAGGCCTTTGGTCCCAAGCAAGTTCTCCGCGATGTATCTTTCGAGGTCCCGGGCGGGGAAATCCTTTGCATCCTGGGTCGAAGCGGAACAGGCAAGAGCGTCACGCTCAAGCTGTTGATTTCGCTCCTCAAGCCTGACCATGGAAAGATATGGGTCGATGGGATCGAAATTACACGCCTTAAGGAGGCGGACCTTTCAAAAGTACGGCGAAAGATGGGCTTCCTGTTTCAAGATGCAGCGCTCTTCGACTCCTTTACCCTCTACGAAAACCTCGCGCTGCCCCTGCATCGGCTGACGGATAAGACACAAGATGAGATCGACTCAATAGTCGATAGGGTTCTGGGGCAGGTTGGTCTGGCGGGAGACAAACAGAAGATGCCCTCGGACCTATCAGGTGGAATGCGGAAAAGGGCGGGGTTGGCACGTGCGCTCGTGCTTGAGCCAAAAGTGCTGCTCGCGGATGAACCGAGCAGCGGTCTGGATCGCATCACTGCCGCAGAGATCGACGAGCTTCTTCTCAGGCAAAAGGCCGATCGCGGGACCACGGTGATCGTCGTCACGCACGATGTACACGGGGCCAGGCGGATTGGTAATCGCTTCGCAGTCTTCGATAAGGGCGACTTGGTTGCCTTTGGAGCCGCCTCCGATGTGGAACAAAGCGAAAATGAAACGGCACGCAAGTTAATTTCGGAGCACTGACACATGAAGAATCGAAATTTTGTTGTCGGATTGTTCGTCGCTGCCGGGCTCATACTCTTTACGGTTGGCCTTTTCCTAATCGGCAATCGGCACCAGGCATTCGCCCGGCACGTCGCATTCTATGCGGAATTCAGGGATTTGTCGGGATTGGCGAAGGGTTCGAAGGTTCAGGTTGGCGGCATGGATGCCGGACAGATTCTGGACATCGGAGTACCTGATTCTCCGTCTGCGAAATTTCGCGTGAGGCTGCGGATCGACGAGAAATTTCGGGGACTTGTACGCACCGACTCACTCGCCACGATTGCCACCGAGGGGGTAGTGGGAGATACATTCCTACTGATTCAACCGGGAAGCGCAAACGCGCAGGCGGCCGCAGCGTTGGCAACGCTCCCAAGTAAAGAGCCCGTCGAGCTTGCCGACCTTCTCGATCAAGGGAAGGGGACACTCGCCGATGTGGACAGGGCGATCCAGAACGCCAACGGTCTGCTCACTACGGTTGGCGGCAAAGTTAACTCAACCCTGGAGCAGGCAAAAGGGACCCTTTCCAATGTGAATGATGTCGTCGTGAGCCTGAAAGATGGTAGGGGAGCCGCGGGAATGTTCCTTCAGGATAAGGCGCTGGCAGATCAGATTCGTCAGACAATGACAAACGCTCAACAGGCAACCGCCGATCTCGGTCATGTATCGAGTCAGGCAAACGGACTGCTCTCAGATATCAGATCACGCAATTTCCCGCAGAAAATCGACGGCACTTTGGCGAGCGTAAGTAGCGCAGCATCGAACTTCGATGCGACCTCCCGTCAACTCAATCAGACAATTACCGAGTTTGTCGAGCCGGATGAGCAAGGAATCCGTGCTGGCGTCAACTTGCGCGAATCCCTGTCTAATGCGAATGCAGCTACCTCAAACGTGGCGGACGAGACGGAGGCGCTAAAACACAACTTCATTCTTCGAGGATTTTTCAAACGCCGTGGCTACTACAATCTAACCCATATCTCCCCAGACAAATACCGCACGGACAGCCTGTTTACGAGCCCAGCCAATTCTCGGACATGGCTCTCGGCGGAGCAATTATTCGTGCGCGATCCTGACGGCCCAGAGCAGCTTTCGCAGGCGGGGAAGGTCTTAATCGATACCACGTTGGCTCAAGCTGGCGATTCAATCGTCGAAAGCCCGATCGTAGTCGAAGGATATTGGAGCGGTAGCAATCCCTCGGATCAGCTCTTGCTATCACGTAACCGCGCGATTCTCGTACGGCGCTACCTCCAGAATCATTTTCAGCTGGATCCCGGGCATCTCGGGGCCGTTCCGCTGAAGAATCTTCCGCCCAGTGGCCTTGACCGTTCTAACTGGGACGGGATTTGCATCGTTGTACTGAGAAAAAGCGCCAAGAATATGTAACACAGAGGTTACGGCCCTGAAACAAGGAATCGCGGAGCGCAAGCTCGAGGAATTAAATGGGCTACTACTTGATTCATACAACCTATCCGATCCTCTTCGTCTCCGTTTTTGCGCGGCAGCTCAGCCTTCCGGTTCCCGCTATTCTCTTCCTATTGGCGGGCGGAGCCATGGCAGGCTCCGGGCGGCTCAGCTTCACTCGAATCATGTTGGTCGCCATACTCGGAAGCCTTTTGGCGGATCTTGTTTGGTTCGAGGCCGGACGCAAATGCGGCAAGCGTGTTTTGCGATTGCTTTGCGCCCTTGCGTCAGACCCAGGCCGTTGCATGCGCGAGGCAAGGACCGTCTTCGCGAGCAGAGGGCTCCCTTTGCTTTTGTTTGCCAAGTTCGTGCCGGGGCTGGACGGAATCTGTCCTCCGATGGCGGGGATTGTGGGAGCATCGCGGGCCGCGTTTATTGTCTACGATGCGGCTGGTGCCGGCCTTTGGTCGGCAGCCTATATCACCTGCGGATTTGTCTTCGCTAGGGAACTCGATCACGTGGTGCAGTACATCTCGACCGCTGCGAACGCGTTGATTCTGATTTTCGGTGTACCGCTCCTCGTCCTGTTTGTGTTGAAAGTGATACAGATTTTGCGAATGATTCGTCTACTTCGGCCGCTTCAAATCACTCCAGAAATCCTAAAGGCGAGGCTCGACGCGCAAGAACGACTCGGCATTGTCGATCTATTGCGCTTCGAGGAAGATCCGGATGGGATCGCTGTTATCCCTGGAGCGGTGCGGCTTGATCCGCGTGAACTGCGACGCAAGAAACATGTCGTTGTGCCTGACAATCTAGATCTGGTTCTCTATTGCAGTTCCAAGAACAGCTTTGTGAGTGCGCGGGTAGCCGTTGCGATGCGCAGGCACGGCGTTAAACGCGTTCTCGTGTTGTCAGGCGGCTTGGCAGCCTGGAAGGCTCTCGGGTTCCCCTTGAGTTCCGTGATCGCCGACCCGGACGCGGAACTTGCACGGCTGGGTATCGAGGTGACATCTGCTTTGAGCTATCCGCGGAAGAAGTCAGAGGTATGAAGCAACCGCCTTCAACTTGCACTTGCCGATCATCCACATCGCGGCCCGTTTCGCGCCGCGTGAAGAAAAGACATTAACCACGCACCCAGGGTCATGGAAAGGAGGACAACCGGAATGCCCGAGAAGGTTCCAGTGGTCGTAATCGTCGGGGGAGGGTTCGGAGGCTTGGCGGCCGCGCGCAGCCTAAAGGGCGCGCCGGTGAAGGTGATTCTGATTGATAGAACCAATCATCATCTATTTCAGCCTCTCCTCTATCAGGTGGCCACCTCGGTGCTCGCACCCGGCCAAATCGCCTCTCCCATCCGCGGCATTTTGCGAGGCAGCAGCAATACGACTGTCGCTCTCGGTACTGTCACCGGGGTGGAACTCCTCTCGAAACACGTTATCGTCGACAACGAGGACCGTGTTGCGGTGCCGGTCTCGTATGACTACCTCATTCTGGCGACAGGGCAGACTCACAGTTACTTCGGGCATGATGAGTACGAGCAATATGCACCGGGTCTAAAGAGCTTGGCCGACGCTGTAGCCCTCAGAAATAAGATCCTGACGGCGTTCGAAATCGCGGAGGCCGAAGAAGATCCCACGCGCCATAAGGATTTGCTGACCTTTGTATTGGTAGGTGCTGGACCGACCGGCGTCGAACTAGCCGCCGCAATCGCGGTCATGATTCAGAGCACGCTTCAACGAGACTTTCGGCGAATTAATCCCAGCTCAGCGCGAATTATTCTGATCGATTTGGCCGCACGGCCGCTTGGCACATTTGCACCGGAGCTGTCGGAGGCTGCCCTGAAGCGGCTAACAAAGCTGGGTGTCGAAGTTCGGCTCGGCAAGGGTATCGATCTAATCGATGGCGAGGGTGTCTCAGTCGCTGGCGAACGCATCGCAAGCAAGACGGTTATCTGGACCGCCGGGGTTGCCCCATCACCTGCAGGAAATTGGTTAAAAACAGAGACGGATCGTGCTGGTCGGGTGAAAATCCGCCCGGACTTGTCCGTGCAAGACCACCCCGAAGTCTTCGCCGTCGGCGATACCGCTTCTCTAGAGCAAGATGGCAAACCATTGCCCGGTGTCGCACAGGTTGCGATACAACAGGGGCGCTACGCCGGGAAGTGCATCGCAGGACAGGTTACAGGTCAGGCTCTGCCGGGACCGTTCCGCTATTTCGACAAGGGAAATTTAGCCGTTGTCGGGAAAGGGTTCGCCGTATTGCAGAGCGGCAAAGTTAGAATCAGCGGATTTCTCGCGTGGCTCGTCTGGGCTGCTGTGCATCTGCAGTTTCTTGCTCAGTCAAGTCTTCGTGTCAGCGTCTTTGTTCAATGGGTCTGGACCTACTTCACGGGCCAGCGTGGCAGTCGCTTGATCGTGAAGCATCATGGCGGTTGATTGTTCTGAGAGGGCTCGTTCCGGAGGAATTCGAACCGAACGCCCGTTCGCATCAACTTTTACCGCCAAAGTAGCGGCTCCAACCACCGTCTAGAATCGATTACCCTCCGACAAACAATCGATCGAACCTCTAGGAACATGTAGTTTTCTTGTGCATGCGTTGGGAATAGCATCGCCAAGTGAGGACTAGATGAAAGGCAATACCGATCAAGTCCGTGGCCCGATTCCGTTACTCAATGTTGATGGTTTCCCGGCCAAGTTTGTGGCGGCATCTGCATGGCACAGCAAAACACCCCCGGCACACTTAGGCGACGAGGCGACCATCGATAAAGGCGGAGACATTCCTCACTACCCATTCGCTTCCGATGATCATTTGCTCACGAAGGTGTCATCTCACCGGAATCGTTTATACCGACGCACTATAAAAGATCGGGACAGCCCGTGCCCGGCGCCTCTTGCCGTGTTTAAAGAGATTGAACAAGAAAGGAAACTCATGTGCAAGCACGTTAGCATCTCGCCTCAAGAAGCCGCAGATCGCCTCGCTATCCGGGAACTCGTCGAGGCCTACGCGCATTGCGCCGACCGGCGCGACGCGCAAGGTCAGATGTCACTCTTTACCGCAGACACGCATTTCGTTGTGTACATGAACGCCAAAGATCCGACGCCCTCACAGGAACTGTACTCGCGCGAGGCGCTCGCTCCAGTGTTCGCGGATCTGAACCAGTATGCCGCCACAATGCACTTCGTCGGGCAGAGTACGATTCTCAGCCTTACGGGTGACCGAGGCACCGGCGAGGCCTACTGCCTGGCGCATCATCTCACTGTCCTCGGCGCAAAGCGACGGTTGATGATCGCTGCGCTACGCTATTACGACGCGTTCGTTAGGATGGACGGCGCGTGGCTATTCGCGGAGCGCAAGCTCTACGTCGACTGGCTGGAGGAGCGCGTACTATCATAACTACCGACTTACCGAATGGATTCGACGCGCTCATTTGCGTTGCCAGGGAGCCGTAGATGAACGTTCCGGCGATCGGACAAAAGCGGATTGTAATCGTCGGCCGGAGTGGAATGGTCGGTGGCTACGCTCTTCGTTACGCACTTGACCATCCTGCCGTCGGGGGTGTGACCGCTATCGGGCGCAAGAATCTCGGTATCTCGCATGCCAAGCTGAGAGAGGTTTTGCATCGAGACTTCGCGGACTGCTCCGCACTCGCGGAAGCTCTCTCAAGCCAAGACGCCGCAATCTTTTGCCTGGGCGCGTACACCGGCACGGTATCAGGCGCGGAACTTCGCACGATAACCGTGGACTACACGAGCGAGTTCGCGCGAGTCGTCCGGAGCAGCAGCCCCGCGGCATCGTTTTCATTCTTGAGCGGGAATGGCGCGGCGGACTCGACCGGACGAAGTCGGATTTCCTTCGCACGCTACAAGGGAGAGGCCGAGAACGCGCTCCTCGCCGCCGGGTTCCCCCACGTTTACATCTTTCGACCCGCGTACATCTACCCCGTGGAGCCGCGGAAGGAACCGAATTTCAGCTACCGCCTCTTGCGAATGATCTACCCGTTGTTTCGGGCGCTGTTCCCCAACCAGATAATTCGAGCTGATGACTTAGCCCGAGCCATGGTGGATGTCGTGGTTAGCGGGACGGGAGTCGCTCCAAGCCAGGTCTTCGAGAATCGTGACATCCGGGCTCTGGTACAGTCGCTTGGTTCGCTGCGGGTTGCGCCAGCGAAAGGGGGCAAATGATGCAACGTCGAGTCCGAAAGCATCCTCGCGAAGCACATGACGTCTTGAATACTCGGGATACTGAGCGAACCGATGCACTTGAGAGGGCCAATGAAGACTTGAAAGCAGCGCAGGCGGAGTTGCAAAGAAGATGGCAGTACCTGGCAGAGGCTCAGAGGCTGAGTCATTCCGGCACTTTCGGATGGAAGGTTAGCAGTGGCGAACTTGTTTGGTCGGACGAAACATACAGAATTTTAGGCTTCGCAAGAGAAACGCATCCGACGCTCGATCTGGTATTCGATAGGATTCATCCCGACGACCTGGAAGAGATGCAACAACTCAAGGATCGCGCGGCGCAGAACGGCATTGACTTGGACGTTGAGCATCGAGTGCTCCTGCCAGATGATTCCATCAGGTACATCCACGTCGTTGCACATGCGGGAAGAGACAACTCAGGCAATCTCGAGTACATGGGCGTAGTCACCGATATCACCGAACGCAAACGTGCGGAAAAAGAACGTCAGGCCCTGTCACACAACTTGCAGGAAAGCAAAGCCTGGCTCGAAGAGGCCCAACGCGTAGCCCATGTCGGCTACTGGGTATGGGACCTTGAGACGAATCGCGTGATCTTCTCGGACGAAACCTACCGCATTTATGGACGCACGCCACAAGAAGGCCCCTTTGACTTGGCGATAGTGAGAGAAAGAATCCATCCTGAAGATCGAGAGCGTGTATTTCAGACGGCCAACGAGGCCATTCGTACTGGAACGCGCGCTGACTGTGAACACCGAATCGTTCGTCCCAATGGGGAAATACGAACCATACACAGCCTGGGCGATTTGAAGAAGGACGCGTCGGGACGGCCCTACCAAATGTTCGGCACGACTCAGGACATCACTGAGCGCAAACACGCAGAGGAAAAGATCAAGAATTCGGAAGCCAGACTTCGACAAGTAATCGACACTATTCCTACGCTGGCCTGGTGTAATTTTGCAGACGGTCCAAATGAGTTTCTAAACAAGCGTTGGCATGAGTTCACCGGCCTTTCGCCAGAAGAGTCGCACGGCTGGGGCTGGCAGGTCGCTTTCCATCCTGACGACATTCCGCCGCTGATGGAAAAATGGGGAGAACTCTTGGTCTCCGGAGAGCCCGGCGAGATCGAGGCGCGCCTTCGTCGCCACGACGGAGTGTTCCGTTGGTTCCTGATCCGGGTCGAGCCTCTGCGCGATGAAACTGGCAACATCTTGCGGTGGTACGGGACAAGCACGGACATTGAAAGCCTGAAGCAAACTGAAGGAACGCTGAGGGAAGATGAGCGGGAGGTTCGTCGGAGCCGGTTCTATCTAAGTGAGGGAGAGCGCCTCGCTCATATGGGAAGCTGGGCGTCCAGCGGTTTGGGTATCCGCTGGTCTGACGATTTGGGTATTTATTGGTCTGACGAGGTTTACAAAATTTACGGGCTTGACCCAAAGAGTGGGCCCCCAAACCTTGAACAGTACCTGGCCCTCATACATCCACACGATCGAGGCTCCATGGCTGCAACCCTCAAAGCGATGCATGAGCAGCGATGTGGCTGCGATGTAACGAAGCGGATTGTTCGACCGGACGGGGAGGTGCGGTACGTTCGCTGCGTGGGTGTTCCGGCTGTTGAAGACGGAGTTTTCAAAGGGTTTCACGGTACCACAATGGACGTGACCGAGCATGAGTTATTGACACAGGAGCTGCGACGAGAGCAAGCGTATCTCGCGGAGGCACAAAGGCTGACCCATGCCGGCAGTTGGGCGAGCAATTTGGTCACGCGGCAGGTATTTCATTCATCCGACGAAAACAATCGCCTCTACGGGTTCGATGTCAGCGGATACCCAAATCCATTCGAACTCCATTACAGTTCAATTCTTGCCGAAGACGAACCGGCTCTCACGACAAAACTTGAGAATGCGATCCGCGCGGGAGCGGATTTCGACGTCGAATATAGGATTCGGCGTGCCGACGGTGCTATCAGGTTTCTGCGTGGCATCGGACATCACAACCCCGCACAAGAGTTTGGCGAGTACTCCGGCATCACGATGGACATTACAGACCAAAAGCATGCGGAAATGGAACGCGAAAAGCTGCGTCAGCTAGAAGCTGATCTCGCGCATACCAACCGCGTCAACATGATGGGCGAACTGGCCGCCGCGCTGGCTCACGAAATCAAGCAGCCCATCGCGGCCTCGATCACAAGCGCAAACGCCCTTCGCCGATGGTTGGCACATGATCCACCCGACCTGGAGAGGGTGCGAGCAGCAGCAATCAGGATTGAACAAGACGCAAACCGTGCAGCCGACGTCATTAACAGTTTGCAGTCCTTCTACAAAAGAGGAACTCCCGTACAACGGCAAATCGTTGATGTGCAGAACATAATTGGAGAAATGGCTGTTCTACTCGAGACTGAGGCGGCTCGCCAGTTCGTGGCTATCAGAACTGAAATCGACGAAGATACACCTAACCTTCTGGTTGATCGGGTGCAAGTTCAACAGGTATTCATGAACCTGATGCTAAATGCGATCGAGGCCATGAAAGACACCGGAGGTGAATTGACCATCAAGTCGCGAGTGAATCCCGAAGGCTGGCTATTAGTTTCCATTGGTGATACCGGTGTGGGATTGCCGGTGGATTGGACCGAGGAAATTTTTGATGCTTTTCATTCGACGAAACCTCAGGGAACGGGAATGGGGCTGACCATTACTCGGTCCATCGTGGAGTCGTACGGAGGGCGAGTGTGGGCCACCAACAATCAGGGAAGGGGCGCAACCTTCTATTTCACACTGCCCGGCAAAGTCGAGGCGCCTGCATGAAAGCCGCCGCGACTTCTACCGTATTCATTGTCGATGATGACCGTGGCATGCGTCAGGCGGTTCAAGATCTCGTCGAGTCAGTTGGGCTGCGCGCGGAGTCGTTTGCGACTGGCCAGGAGCTTCTGAACAAGAAGCGAACCTCTGACCCGTGTTGCCTGGTTCTGGACGTAAGGCTGCCCCAGATGAGTGGGCTCGATTTCCAGCGACGGCTAGCCGAAATTGGAATGCGAATACCCATCATCTTTATTACGGCTCACGGAGACGTACCTATGTCTGTCAGGGCGTTGAAGTCAGGCGCCGTGGAATTTCTGACGAAACCATTTCGGGACCAGGATCTGCTGGATGCGATTCAGCAAGCTCTCCAGCGTGACCGTGTTGCGCTAGAACAAGAGGCCGAGGTTCACGATTTGCTCCGGCGCTATCAGGCATTGACCACGCGCGAGCGAGAGGTGATGGCTCTCGTAGTTTCCGGAAAACTCAATAAGCAAATCGCCTCAGAAATCGGAGCCAGCGAGGCCACTGTAAAGATCCACCGAGGCAACGTTATGCAGAAGATGCAAGCCGGGTCGTTGATTGAATTGGTCCGTATCGCCGACAAGATCAAACCTGTTCCTGGTAGATAGTCCGGTGATATCTATGTAGAGATCGGCCTATTCCGCCCCTCTTCCAGTTCTAGTCTATTACCGCCTGAGTAGTAGTTTTCAGTACCATGACCCGATTGTGGGGGCTTGGTCGATTGCGTTACCTTTCGCCCATGAAGTTCGAGCACACTGCACGCCTTATAGCAATTCTCGACGACGACAAGTCAGTTCAGAGTGCATTGCAAGACCTGGTCGAAGCGGAGGGCTTGTCCGCGCTGTGTTTCAGTTCCGCTGAGCAATTTCTACATTCTGGAGCCAGACACAAGGTGGGATGCCTCATTGCCGACATTCACATGCCAGGTATGTCTGGTATTGAATTGCAAGCGAGGCTTAAGTACGAGCGATGCCGAATACCGGTCATCTTTCTCACTGGGCGGGGCGACATACCATCGACAGTGAGTGCGATGAAGTGCGGAGCGATTGATTTCTTTACCAAACCAGTTGATGGAGCTACGCTACTAAATTCGGTGGAAAAGGCGTTGCGGCGCGATAGCGCGAATCGCCATAAGGCGATTGAACATGCAAGATTGGTTACCCGATATGAGTCTTTAACCCCTCGAGAGCGAGAAGTACTGCATCTGCTGGCTAGCGGTTTGTTAAACAAACAAGCTGCATTTGAGTTGGGAATAACGGAGTACAC
>DASYBJ010000497.1:0-5045 GCA_036500845.1 Acidobacteriaceae bacterium | reverse complement strand
GGTCTGACACCCTTCGTACGCGAAGCCGCGTAGAGTTATGTCCAATCAATACATGCACAGTACGTTCGATATCACTGTGCAAAACAGCGGATGTCTTACCTTAAGCGGCCGCCCTGGGCAGGGCGGCCGCCTTTGTTGTCCTTCTGTTTCTGCAATTTTGCGCAAGCGACGATCTCCGATCACGCAGGTTAGTTCTGCGCTCAGACCTGCTGTTCAATCTCAGGGAGAAAGCTTATGGCGTCGCACATGCCGCGAACATTCTCTGATTAGCAGACTCGAGCGCGCTGGAAGAGGGCGTGGTCGAAGCTTCGCCCTCTCCTTGCCTTCGCGCATATCGTATCGATTCGTTTGACTTTAACGATTTGATTCGCTTAAATCGAAGTTAACGCCGCCTACGGTCAGGATGTCGGGCCCGGCGGCAGTCCTAACGACGGCCTGTTCCGCTTCCCTTTCATGTCCAGGTAGCTGGACGCCTAGCTTGCTTGGGCGGGTGTTCGTTTTTATTGCACGAGTCTCGAAAGCCTACGCCGAGGGCAATCCCAATGTTCACCTGTTCTGATCTGAATCGGAGGAAGATGGCATTCGCGCCTTGCCTTCGCCTCCTCTTAGCGGTGCTCGCTCAAATATGCGTCTGTTCCCATCCTCTAGGGGCGCAGGTTTCAGCAGCGTTGTCCGGCCGGGTCACAGATCCAAGTGGCGCAGGAGTGCCGGGAGCCAGCGTCACGGCAAAGGACATTGACACAGGAGTGACCCGCGCCACGATCACGGACCAAGTCGGCAGGTACGAGCTGCCAGCTCTTCCAATCGATGAATATGAGATTCGAGCGGCGAAGAACGGCTTTACCGAGCAAGTCCGATCAGGAATTCACCTCGTCCTCGGTCAGGACGCCACTGCGGACCTGAGCCTACAGATCGGGAAGGTCACCGAGCAGGTGAAAGTGGTTGCGGATGCTTCCATTGTGAGTGTAACCACGCAGGATATCTCCGGACTCGTAGGCGAGAAGGAAGTCAAAGAGCTGCCTCTGAACGGAAGGAGTTTCGATCTGCTCCTTACGATCAACCCTGGAGTCGTCAATTTCACGTGGGAGAAGACCGGTGGGATTGGGGTTTCGAACTCGACGACCGGCAACAATTTTTCCGTTTCAGGCAATCGTCCTCAGCAGAATCTATTTCTGCTAAACGGCGTAGAGTTCACCGGCGCCTCGGAAAACAACATGCAGCCCGGCGGACCTAGTCAGAACTTGCTCGGCGTCGAGGCAGTACGCGAGTTTAATGTGCTGCGAGACTCCTATGGAGCCGAGTACGGTAAGCGGCCTGGAGCTCAGGTAATTATCGCGACCCAGTCAGGAAGCAACCAGTGGCACGGGTCTGCCTATGAATTTCTGCGCAACAATATCCTGGATGCTCCGAATTACTTCGACCAAGGATCGGCTCCGCCTTTTCAGCGGAATCAGTTCGGAGCCGCGCTCGGAGGACCACTCCAGAAAGACAAGACATTCATCTTTGGAAACTACGAGGGATTGCGGCAGCACTTGCATCAAACTTCCGTGGCGTTTGTGCCCGATTTGGCTTCGCGCGCGGCTGCGGTAGCGAGCGTCAAACCGTTATTGAACTTGTGGCCTACGCCAGCGCCCAGCAATCCCGATTTCGGTGGAATCGCACAGGTTTCGAGCAGCCCATTGCAGACGATTCGGGAAGACTTCGGGACTGCTCGGCTCGACCGTGTCTTCTCTCCAAGAGACAGTTCTTCGGTGGTGTACACCATCGACGACGGTGCAGACTTCACCCCAACGACGGCTAACCCTTATAGCACCGACCTGTTGAGTCTCCGGGAGCAGATCGTTAGCTTAGAGGAAACGCATGTTTTTTCGCCGAACCTCCTGAATACTGCCCGTTTTGGGTTCTCGCGGGCAGGTTACTTCTTCACTGGCGAACCGACGCCGGGGACACCGGCGACCGCTACTCCAGGCTTTGTTGCAGGACGTCCAGTTGGCGCGGTTGTGGTTGGCGGAAGCGCAGCCTCAAATCCGCAAGCGCAACTTGGCTTGGCGGGAAGCAACAACGGAAGCAATCTGACAATGGCGCGCAATTTATACACTTATGAAGACCGCGTAGCGCTGACCCACGGCGCGCACCAATTGAGTTTTGGGGCCTGGTTCCAACAGTTCCAATCAAACGAAACTATAGCCCTCAGCCAATACGGGCAGGCGACCTTTACCAGCCTTCAAACCTTCCTGACTGGAACCACCAGCACATTCCTGTACGATCCCGCGCCAACTGAGATGAATTGGCGGTCTCTGTTTGGAGCACTCTACGCTCAAGACGTCATCCGGATCAGTCCCAAGCTGACGCTGACCCTGGGCTTCCGCGGTGAATTCTCAACCGGATGGAACGAGGCGCATGGACGCGCGGCCAACTACACATTCCCCAACGGGGTCATCTCCAGCCAACCGCGCGTAGCAAGCGGTGCCTTTACCGTGAATCATGCGAAGTTCCTGCCAGAACCGCGAATCGGCATCGCATATAGCCCGGTGTCTGAGAAAACGGTCGTGCGTGCCGGATTTGGAATCTATAACGAACTTCAAGATGCGTTGGGATATCGCATGGATCAAAATGCGCCGTTCAACCCAACTTACAGCATCGCTTCCTTGCCCGTATCCAGGCTTCCAATCTCTCCTCAGGGCGCACCGCCGGCAAACGCGTTGCTTGTCCCTGGAGGAGTTCAACCGAACTTAAAAATGCCTACCTTGCTCTCGTACTCCCTGAGGATCGAACAGCGGCTTACTCCGAATACTTCATTGACGGTGGGCTATGTTGGATCGCATGGTTATCACGAAATCGTTGGTGTGGATGCCAACGAACCGATCCCAACGATTTGTCCAGCGTCGCCCTGTCCAGCAACCTATCCGAGTAACTTTCCCGGAGCGCTTGCGAATGCTCCTGTTCCTGCAGGATCCTATTACATCCCCGCGGGAAGGCCGCGGGTGAACCCGAGTTTGGCGAGTACGTGGACTTGGTTCTCGGTTGGCGATAGCAATTACAACGCGCTGCAGGTTGACCTGAACCATCGATTTAGCCATGATCTTTCGGCCCGCGGTGTCTACACCTGGTCAAAAGCATTGGATGACGGAGACTCACTCAACGGGACAACTGCGGGAAATGCGCCGGGCTTGGTCTCGAACCCAAACAACGTGCGCGCAGACTGGGGTCCCGCCACCTATGATGTGAGAAATGTAGGAGTGATCAGCATCGTGTATGGCTTGCCCTTCGGGAGGGGCAAACGGTTTGGGCATGGGCTCGGGAACTTGGGGAACGCGGCCGTGAGTGGCTGGTCGGTGAACAGTCTTGTCCTTTTGCAGGGTGGATTCCCATTCACACCGCAACTGAGCTACAACCCTTCGAATAATGGAGACACGCGAAATCCGGTACGCCCGTTTGTGAATCCAAATTTTACCGGTTCTGCGATCATCGGCAAGCCGGCTCAGTGGTTCAACCCCAATGCCTTTCTGCAGCCACCACCCAACAGCGGCTTCTATGGCAATCTTAGAAGGGATACGCTGACAGGCCCTGGACTTGCAACTTGGGATTTCTCAGCGGTTAAGGAAACTGCCCTTCATGAGAGGTTAACCCTGCAGTTTCGGTCCGAGATATTCAACTTGCTAAATCGCGCTAACTTCAACACGCCGAACCTTATTGTATTCACTCCCTCGGGGATTTCAGGCACGGCAGGGGTGATTACCAGCACCTCCACGACATCTCGACAGGTTCAATTCGCGTTGAAGTTACTTTGGTAGCGATGTACTTTCAGCGCCCGGCGGATCACGGTGCATGCAGTTGCGGGTCCCCATAACTGACACAAACAAAGTGTCAGATATGGGGCGCCCCGGGATCGCTGTGAGTCAGGCGGAAATGCCGGTTCGGTCGTAACCGAGGGGCGCTCCGAGATTTGTGAAACACGTTCAGTGGCTCTGGCCGGGAGACAGGCTGATCAGAGTTACGCGATCTGTGACGCTCACTGGCAGGACGCTATTCGTGAGTTCGTCGGACGTCGACGTCATATTCCCGGTGTCGTCGAGCGCGTAGACAGTCGCTTTTCCGATCGGCATGTTCACCTTGAGGCTCACATTTTGTGGAGCAATACTGTAGATGCTTGACGGAGCGTCGGGATTTGCATCCTGTACCCCAATCCATAGGGCCAAGTAAAACGTGCCATCGCTTTTTTGGAGCAATACTTGATGCACATTCTGTGTCTGGCCACTTAGCGTGTAATCGAGTTTGCCCGCCTGCGCGAAGTTTACGTCCTTGAGGAGCGCTAGGACATTCTGAATCGCCGTATAGGCGGGCCGGGGCGAGAAGCTGCTCGTCAGCAGGCCCCAATTGCCGCTGGCGTCGTCAATCAGTTCATACAAATATGTCCTGCGCACACCGAGTCGAAGGCTCTCAAAGAGCGTTCTCAATTCATATCGGCCGATGAGTGCATCTGATAGCCCGGTTCCACTCGGATATCCGGTCTCGGTTGCGATCACCGGCTCACTTGGACTCGTCATCTGCGCCATGCAGAGATCAAACTGCATCGATCCATATGCCCCGCAGTTATAGAATGGGCCACCATACGGCGTTGTTTCGGGATTGCGATTTCCGAAGTAGTCGTGCGTGTTGCCGAAGTTGATCAATGCACTCAGATCCCCTTGCGTGGCATACGAGGATGGCTGTACGAACGAGGGACCAATGATCGGCATTGCTGCCGTTGCTGGGTTGCTGCGAACTGTCTGGCGAACGAGCCCCATGAAGGCGGCAATTTTTGCTCCGGCATCTACATCATCTTCGTTCGGTCCTTCAAAGGAACTGGTCGCATCAGGCGCATTTGCATAAGCGCTGTTGATGACCGCGGCTGAATTGCGGATGTCCATGATCCAGTTCGCCTTGATCCCCGCTCGGCCAAGTTGCTCCGCATTCTGATACTGAAACGGCGGGGCATATGGATTCAGCCCGTCACGATAGTGCTTGATGCCAAGCGTGAGCATCGCTTGCAGGATCTGAGGAAA
>DASYBJ010000496.1:0-7101 GCA_036500845.1 Acidobacteriaceae bacterium | reverse complement strand
ACCGTGCGCATCGTGCCGCGTGCGCGAACTGTACAGCGTGAACGACACGGGACGGTTAGCCAATACCGAGAATTCGTGGTTTAGCAGCGGAAGCGTCGTGCCCTCGTCGACTCCGGCAGGCAAAACACAGATGCCCTGCAGGGCGCCTTCCGACGGCAACGCGATGTAGTATGTGCGTGCGCTGCCTGCCCTGACACGCAAACCTGTACCGTGTCGTACGCGTCCGTAGTAAGCCGCTCCTCGCGCAACCGCACTATCAAAACCCTCGTTGTTGAGGAGCCTGGGCCGCCAGCCGCTTTCGGCTACATCGAACCAGGTAGAAATCGCCTCGACAATCCTTTCGCGAGTCACCGCCGGCGCGCAGAAACCGCCGTTGAAGAGCACGGCATCGGGTCGAGCCATTCGGTGGGTTGCAGACGAGCCGTTCATGGCAACAGCCGCTTGCGTTAGAAAAGCGGCAAGGTGCTTAGTAATGGCGGGATCGCTGGCGTAGGGCAGGCCAAGTTCGCGGAGCGCCGTTGGCCGGCTACTCGCCGGCATCTCATCAGGCGCAGTGATCGGCAGGAACCCGGTGGTCAGAATCTGGAGGACTTCCTCGCGCGTCAGGTCAACGCTGAGCGTCTGTCCGACCACCGCACGGCCGCTGCCCAGAACCGTGACCGGCATGCGCTCCAGGGATGAATCACTGAGCAGCCGCTCTTTCGCGGAACAGCAGGACCGGCGCAATGCATAACGTTGTCGCAGAGTGAGCTTGATATCGTTAAGCTTTTCTTCCACGCGGCGGGCGAGGGCAAAATCGAGATTGTCACCCCCGAGCAGAAGGTGCTCGCCTATGGCGGTGCGCTCAAACTGATGTTCGCCATCAATCAGACCGACACTGACCAGGTTGAAATCGGTCGTGCCGCCGCCGATGTCGCAAATCAGAATCAGATCGCCATCCCGGAGGTCTTCACCTTTTCCCGCCTGCGCGTTTCGATTCGCCGCAATCCATGCATAAAACGCCGCCAGCGGTTCTTCGAGCAGGGTGAGTTTGTCGAGCCCGGCGCGGCGAGCAGCTTCAACCGTCAGCTCACGCGCATCCTCATCGAACGAAGCCGGCACGGTGAGGACGATTTCCTGATGCTCAAAACGTGTCTCTGCGTCGGCCCCCTTTGCGCCATTCCAGGCATCACGCAGATGCATGAGGTAGCGCCCAGATGCTTCGACAGGGGAGATCATCGGCTGCGGCGGTTCAGCCTGCGCCGGAAGGATGTTGCCGCGGCGATTCACGCCCGGATAGGAAAGCCATGACTTGGCCGATGATACCTGGCGGCTCGGGACAAGCGCTCCCATTTCGCGCGCGAGCAGTCCCGTGACCATGGGCGGATCCTCATCCCACGTGGCGCTGACGGCTCCGGCAGACAGCTCATCTTCGGTTGGGAAGTAAAGAAAAGAAGGAAGCGTGGGCAATGTGCGGACTTCACCCTGCCCTGCTAACTGCGGTACGGGGAACACCTGAATAGACGAGGCCGCATCAGATGCCCTCTGAGTGTCGAAGTACGCCACGACAGAGTTTGTCGTGCCCAGATCGATGCCGATCAGATAACGGGAAGGCACCGACGATCTCACCTCCCGGTCTTTTCGCGGATGTTCAGCTCAAGCTTCCAGCGCTGCTTGCCGTCACGGGATACGCACCAGACCTCGAGCGTGCCGATTTCAGTAACTCGCGTCTCGAGCCGTACCGGGACAACCGTTCCCTGCTGCCCATCCAATGTAAGCGTGACTTCCAGCGGCCCGAGTTCCTCGAGATCGTCACCCCAATCTTCCAGCAGGCTACCGACCTGGTCCTGCTTGCGAACGCTGGAAGTCAGGAAACGAAACTCGGCTGGTTCGCCTACCATCAGGCCAAACTCTCTGTTGGGAATCGTGGCCTCAGTGCCCTCCTCCATGCCAAACGGAACGACGCAGAGCGCCTTGAGCGGAGCTTCCATGCCTGGAACCGCAGGCATGGCGCTCTCAACTCCGATGTAGTACGTACGCGAAGCACCGCTGCGAATACGCACGCCGCGTCCGCGCCGAGCTTTCCCATAATAGGCGGCACCGCGCGCAACGGCATGTTCCAGATCAGGGGCTTCGAGGATTTGCTGTTCGCCGAGCGCATCCAACCCCTCTTCTCTTATCCAGCTGTTCAGCACTTCAATCACCCGGTCGCGCAGCACCTCGGCTTTCATCACTCCGCCGTTGAACAGGATGTGCGTGGGGCACGCCAGCCCGCCGCGGCCACGCCGGATGCTCGCCGCCTCTGGGCCGTTGCGAACTTGTTCTGACAAAAACCGCGCGAGGTGCTTGGTGATGGCCGGATCAGCTGCGTATGGCAGGCCCAGTTCCTGAAAGCCCACCCGGCGCTGCCGCGTAGGTAATTCGCTGCTCGCGACTTGGGGGAAGAATCCCTGGACCAGAACCTGTTCGAGGTCTTCGCGAGTCAGCTCCGTCTTGATGGTGCCGCCGATGAGCTTTGTCCCCTTGCCCAGCAACGTGATTGGGCAGCTCTGCGTCTTAGGCGATGCGAACAGCTTTTCCTTCGCCATGCGGCACTGATGCCACAGGCCATGCAATTGCCACGTATCGATGCGATTGCCGGAAGCTTCAAGTCGCTGCTGCAGGACACGTGCCAGCGCCAGGTCCATGTTGTCGCCGCCCAGCAGGATGTGATCCCCAACGGCCACACGTTTCAGTGTCAGTTCGCCGTTCTCTTCGGAAACCGTGATGAGGCTGAAGTCCGTGGTGCCCCCGCCGACGTCGCACACGAGAACAAGATCGCCAACTTTGACTCGGCTGCGCCAGGCATCGCCGTGGCTCTCAAGCCATGCATAAAAGGCTGCCTGGGGCTCCTCCAGCAGCGTGACGTGCTTAAAACCAGCCTGTTCTGCGGCGCGCCTCGTCAACTCGCGTGCTTCTTCGTCGAACGAAGCGGGCACAGTCAGCAGCACGTCCTGTTCCGCAAGCGCGAGTTCCGGTTGGCCCGCAGCCTGGCCACCGTCCCACACGGTGCGCAGGTGCTGCAGGAACTGCGAGGACACTTCGACCGGCGATAGCTTGGGCACTTCCTCGGGAGCTTGCCAGGGCAGGATCGGCCCCGTGCGGTTAACGCCAGCATAAGAAAGCCAGGATTTCGCGGAGGCGACGAGACGGTTTGGGCTCTCCGCCCCCCTCTTGCGCGCCAGTTCGCCGATCACGACCTTCGGCTCGGGGTCCCATGGCAAGGCGATGCTGCCCTTGGGAAAATCGAATTCGCCCGGGATGTAAAGAAACGACGGCAGCAGCGTGCGTTCCGCCACTTCCCCCGGATTGACCAGCTGCGGAATGCCGCAGATCTCGATACGGCTGTCCTCTTCAGTATTGGCGTCACAGCGTGCCAGTGCCGAATTTGTCGTCCCCAGGTCGATGCCGACGATGTATTTGGCCGCCAAACGAACATCTCCTTTTCAAATCCACCATCTGTTGACCAGATGGATCAACCACTACGAGAGTTCGACCTCAGCCGGCGCAATCACCGTCCGGCCAGTGGCCTGCGGCAACGGGGGTAGATTCACTTCCTTCACGCGCCAGCCTTTGTGTCGTAACATACCGCGGACTGGCGGCTCTCCCGCGACGTTGCCGATCAATTTGATGGCTGCCGGATCAAAGCCCGCTTGCACCGTCACTGGCTGATCCTCTTCTGAGTCCAGAATCGGCTCCAGCTTTACATAACGATCGAGCACCTGCCGGCAAGTCTCGTGGATGGTGCGTACGGCGGCCCCAAGCTGCGTGTCGGAGTAGGCCGAGATGTTCTCCGCCAGAAAATCGATCAACCGCCCATCACGTTGCAGCAGCACAAGCATCTGCACGGCACGGTCGTAAGACTCCGGGGCCGGTTGTTCAACTTCCTTCAGACGGGAGACGGAAGGCGCAACAGCTGCAGGCGCTTGCGGAACCGCAGCGGCAGCCTTGACCAGTTTCTGCGCGATGTCATGGGGAATTTCAGCGTGGAACAGGATCGAAAGGAAGCACCGAAAGGCGGACACGACTCGTTCCCAGAATCCGTTCATAGCCACTCCGGAGATCAAATAATCCAACGAATTAGCCTTGCCGCGACGCATTCGGACGTAAATCCAAGCCAGTTCGCATGCACTATGATAAGCGCGGAGTTAGATTTCTATGCATTCTTCTGCGGGACCTACAGCGCCAACCCCTCTCGCTAAGTTCTTGATACTACATTTAGAATCACATTTGGGAGCGTAGCGTTGGAGACTCGAATCCCTGAGTGTTCTCGCGACGTTACGGGCATGGGCCTATCACCTGGATTGGCAGTAAGCTTTCCAGCGATTACCGAAACGGACGTTCCGGCTCCGCATACAACGAAGTCGAACTGTCCCTAAGCTCCGCCGCAAGCTTCTCTAGATCCGTGCGGACACGGGTGAGATCCCCACCTGGTTGTTGTCCATATTTGCCGACGCGAATCCTTACCTTGCTGTCCGGAAGGAATGGTGACGGTGGCGGAATCATGTGGGAACCGAGCGGCTGGTCGGCGGGGTTTCACCGTCACGGGCGAGCCAGAGGGCTGTGAGGTCCGCGCCACGCGCCATTGATTCATAAATAGAAGCCGAAGTACTGATCTCGCTTGTCCGCATTGGCCGGGTATCCTCGAGGCTTCAATGGGGTAGACACTCTGGCCCAACAAGGCTTTGACGGGGTCGGAGTTTTTCGGGTAGCCGGACGCGCCGCATCCGGAAAACAACTTCACTGGTTCGTGCATCTAATATTGTCACTATTTTCTCCACGCGAGCCTATGCGAATTCTTAGCTGGCGATTAATTGTCGCGTTGATTATCGGCGTCACGCTAGTGTCGCTAGCTTCGTCCTGGTATGAAGTACAGACTCAGAAAGCCGCGCTGCGCAGCGATCTCGAACGCAAGGCTGAAACGCTTAGCGAGAGTCTGGCCGGAACCGCGGAGTTATATCTGGAGACTGGAAACGGGCCCGGAGTCAATCAAATGGTGCAGCGGTTCGGCAATCGCGACCACTTGCTGGGAATCGGAGTGTACGGCCGGGAGGGCAACGCGCTGGCGGTGACTCCCGGTCTCAGTTCGATGCTGCCAGGCACCCCGCGGCCGCTGAGGGATGCACTCCTGAACGACCACAGTCAGAGTACATTTACGAGGTTGCACTCTGCGCGGATGCACATTTTTAGTCTCCCACTGCACACGGCAGGCAAGCACATCAGCGGCGGAATCATCGTGGTGCACGACACCGCATATATTCGCAGCGAAATTTTTCGGACTTGGAGCAGAGTCTTCGTCCACATAGCGATTCAGATGATGGTGATCGTCGCCATCACGGTGCTGATTGTGCGCTGGAGCCTTGCCGGGCCGATCGCACGCGTGGCGCAGTGGATTCGAGAGCTGAGGACGGGACACCATTCAGCTCGACCTGCCGCAAACGACATTGACTTCTTTTTGCCGTTAGCCCGCGAGGTCGCGCCATTAGCAGAAGGAATGCAGCGGGCACGCGCGGCGGCAGAGACCGAAGCGAGGTTGCGTAATGCCAACGAATCCGAGTGGACAGCCCAGCGGCTGGCCGACCATGTTCGCCGCAGACTGAATGGAAGCAACCTTTTTGTAGTTGCAAATCGGGAACCCTACATCCACACCTGGCGCAACAATGCCATTCATGTCTCGGTTCCGGCCAGCGGCCTGGTAACGGCAATTGAGCCAATCCTCTGCGCCTGCAACGGAACGTGGGTAGCGCACGGCAGCGGCGATGCGGATAGGGAAACTGTGGACAGCCATGACAGGTTACAGGTTCCGCCCGAAGATCCGCGCTACAGGCTTCGTCGGGTCTGGCTGAGCGCAGTGGAAGAAGAAGGCTACTATTACGGTTTTGCCAATGAGGGCCTGTGGCCCCTCTGCCACATCGCCCACGCGCGTCCTATTTTTCGCACTTCCGATTGGGAGCTCTACTATAACGTCAATCAGAAGTTTGCCGATATTTTAGTGGAAGAAATAGCCCACGAGGAACATCCCGTGGTGCTCATCCAGGACTATCACTTCGCCCTGCTGCCGCGCATGGTGAAGGATCGCCTTCCCCACGCCAGGATTGCGATTTTCTGGCACATTCCCTGGCCCAATCCCGAGTCCTTTGAGATCTGCCCATGGCAGCGTGAACTGTTGGACGGTCTACTCGGCGCGGATCTGATCGGTTTCCATGTTCGCGCTCACTGCAACAATTTCCTGAATACAGTAGACCGCGTACTCGAAGCCCGAGTGGACTGGGAACACTTCTCCGTCAAGCGGAATGCTCACCAGTCTTCCGTGCTCCCGTTTCCGATTAGTGTCGAGTTTTCCGGGGAGGCTGATATCCCAGGTGAAATCAATGCGGCTGACGAGCGCAGTGCGCTAATTCGAGAGCTGGGGATCGAAGCGACATTCATCGGTGTGGGCGTCGATCGCCTGGATTACACCAAGGGCATCATCGAGCGCTTTCAGGCCGTGGAGTCATTCCTGGAGAGATATCCCAGCTTTCAAGGGAAGTTCACTTTCATCCAGCTAGGGGCGCCCACCCGTAGCCGCATTAAGCGCTATGCTGACTTCCATGCCGAAGTGGAGGCTGAGGTCAATCGGGTCAATGCACGTTTCAAACGCGGCAAGTGGAGACCGATCGTTTTTCAGTATCGTCAGCATAGCCGAGAGGAGATACAGCGCTACTACCGCATCGCCCATCTGTGCATGGTCACCTCACTCCATGATGGGATGAATCTTGTGGCCAAGGAATACGTCGCTGCACGGCAGGATGAGCGAGGTGTATTGATTCTGAGTCGCTTTACCGGGGCAGCCCGGGAATTGCGTGACGCCCTCATTGTGAACCCTTACGATATCAAGTCCACCGGCGAAGCAATTGCTCAGGCGCTTCAGATGAACGTCGGCAATATGGCCGAGCGGATGCGGCGCATGCGTAACTCGGTGAAGGAACACAACATTTACTGGTGGGCCGGCAGCCTCATTGGAGCGCTCTGCGAGCTCCGTCTGGAACAAGCGGAAAGCGCAAGTAGCTTCGTCCCTGACAGGATCCCGGTGGAGATGTAGCT
>DASYBJ010000495.1:0-7260 GCA_036500845.1 Acidobacteriaceae bacterium | reverse complement strand
GGTGTACGTGTGAATGCCGTTTGTCCCGGTTGGGTAAAAACGGAGATGGATCTTGCAGACCAGGCGGGCGGGAGTTATGTCGATGCGGACATTACGGGCCGCGTGCCGATGGGACGCTTCGCCACTCCCGATGATATCGCCGGCGCCGTTGCCTTTCTCGCGGACGAGCGGGAGAGCGGCTTCATCAATGGTCACGCACTCTCAGTGGATGGTGGATGGGCCACGGACGGAAGCTGGGAATCGTTGAGGCTGCGCCATCGCTAGTGGTTCAATCCTCCGTCCCGACGCTTCAACCCGGAGCGTCGCTTCTCTCATACGCCAAGCTTTCAGTCGACCGGTAACGCAGCTTCACTGAATTACATAATTGAAACGTCCGGCAGCGAGGGTTTTCTACGAAGGATTTTGTCCCGGGGAAGCGCTCTCACTCCTGGGAATCTGGCTTCAAAAACGTCTTCTATAAATATCCACTTATATAAGCATCTGCTTATGTATCCTAAATATCAAGCTAAGCCATTATTTAACAGTGGCTTAGAGCAGCCGCGATGGCTTCCTGAAAATCCCCGATTTTTTTCATTGATTCAATCGCAATTGAATTTCAAGGGAGAAACCACGATAGCTGTTTGCCTGAAACCACCGTCCCATTCGCCACCGTGAGAATCACAAAAGCATTTTGGATGTGGTGAATCACCAGACCCGGCAGGCGTTTACTGGCATCATCGGCTGACCGGCTTTACAGCCGAAAACTTTGCCGAATTCCGGCATGTTCTGCACCACGCCATTCACGCGGGCTTCGCGCGGGGAATGCGGATCAGTCTGTACTTGCAGCCGCATCTGTTCAGGCCGCGTGCTGCCGCACCAGTTCTGTGCATATGCCACGAAGAATTGCTGCAGCGGCGTGTACCCGTCGTCCCCCTTCTTCGTTAGGTCGATCCCCTTGCGCGCTGCGTCTTCTAGAAACGCTCGATACGCAAGCCTCAGCCCTCCGTTATCCGCCGTATTCTCACCCAGCGTGAGCTTGCCATTGATCTTGAGATCGTCCACAGCCGTAAAGTTGCCGTACTCGTTGACTTCGCAATCTGTTTTTTGCTGGAAGTTTTTGACGTCTTCAGGCGTCCACCAATTAGAAAGATTGCCGTTGCCGTCGAATTGCCGGCCCTGGTCGTCAAATCCGTGCGTCAGCTCGTGTCCTACGATGGCGCCGATGTGTCCATAGTTCTCCGCATCCGTGGACTGCGGATCGTAGAGCGGTGGCTGCAGGATGCCGGCCGGGAAATTGATATCGTTCATCAGTGGGCTATAGTAGGCGTTCACGGTCGGCGGAGACATGCCCCACTCTCCGCGGTCGACAGGCTTCCCTATCTTGTCAAGCTCCCGATGGTTCTCAAACACCGCTGCGCGTATCGCGTTTCCCAGCGCGTCTCCACGCACAACCGTCAACTTCGAATAGTCCCGCCAGCGATCCGGATATCCGATCTTATTGGCTACCAGGTGCAGCTTGTCCTTTGCCTTCGTCTTGGTTGCCGGGCTCATCCACTCGGTCGAGTCGATGTCTTTGTCCATCGCCGTTTCAATGTCGTGCACCATCTGGAGCATTGCCGCTTTGCTGGTTGCAGGGAATTCCGTCGTGACATAGACCTGCCCCAGCGCTTCGCCGAGCGCCTGATCTGTTGCTTGCACGCATCGCTTCCAGCGAACTCGTTGTACCGGTTGCCCGCGTAGTTTGTGACCGTAGAAGTCGAAGGATTCCGCATCCAGTGCTGCGGGAAGCCCATAACTGGGCATGCTGTGAATCACCTGCCAGCGCAAGTAGGCCTTGATGGTGTCCAAATCCGTCGAGTCCAGCAGGGTGTTCAGTCCCTTGAAAAAATCAGGATTCCCGACATTCAAAGATGTAATCGGTGGTGTTCCAGTCTGCTCGAACAACTCATTCCAGGCAATCGCTGGGGTCAACTCAATCAGCTTCGCGACCGGCATCGGATGGTACACGTTGTTCGGATCGCGTTGCGACGTGATATCCATCGAGATCTTAGCCAGGGATGTTTCGAGCTGCATGATCTTAGCGGCATCGCTTGCCGCCTGCGCTTCTGGCTCCCCCGTAAGCTTCAACATGTTCGTTACATGCTGCACGTATTCTTGGCGGGTCCTCTCGGCCACGGGCCCGGTTCGCAGATAATAATCCCGCTCAGGCAGCCCGAGTCCACCTTGGTCGACAACTGCGATCTGTTTGGTTGCATCTTTGAAATCTTGCTGTTCACTATAGCCGAAGAACGCATTCACGTTAATCATCTGGTAGTGAGCGAGCAATCCGGTGAGCTCTTTCTTATCCGTGAGCGCGGCGATGCGGTCAAGCTCCGGTGCCAGTGGCTTCAATCCCTTCGATTGAATGGCATCCGTGTCCATGCATGAGGCGTAATAATCGCCGGTCTTCTGCTCGTTCGCAGTGCGGCCCGGGTTATCAGCCGCAACCTTCTCGAGCAGCGTGTGCAGCGCCAGCTCGTTCTGCTCGAAGACCATCGTCGTAATGCCATAACCTGACTGATCGGACGGAATCGGATAGAGCTTGTTGTAATTTCCACAGGCATATTGCACGAAACTGGCACAAGGGTCAGCGGAAGTGTCGACAAATCTCTTATCGACACCTGCGGGCGGCGTCACCTGTTTGGCAGATTCGGCAGATTGCGTCGCAGCTTGGGCGTGGGCAGTCGAGCGCATGGGGAGCGCGATAAGAGCCGTAACCACGGACAGGATCATGAACCAAGTATTTGTTTTGAGCATCACGGTGAATCTCTTTTGCTCACTATACGTGAGCTCGGGAGAGAACGAATCAGGCAGAGAGCTGTAATAGGTGTACGGGAACAAACGAAACGAACGGCGGTCGTAACCGCCGCTCGTAAAGAATGGGAGCCCTCGGGTCGCTGTCTTAAACCGAGATCATTCCCGTGCGGGCTTGTTCGATCCCGTCCAGAGCCTTCCATAGACTCTTCGCCGCTTGCTCCACACCGGCGAGCACTTGCTCTGCACATGCCGGGTCCTGCTGTACGCACTTATCAATAAGATTGCGCCAGGTCGCCGAGTGCTGGACGTCGGCCGTAATGTGAAGGGAAAAGTATTCGCCGGTCCGTGCATCTGCTCCGTAGAACTTAGTCAATCCCGCGAGCTTCTCCTGCGCCACTCGGGGTACTTGCGATTCGTAGGCGTAAAACGCGCCCAGCGCCTCCGGCAGGGCGGCGCGTTCTCCGATTGCTTTGAATGTCTCAACCAGATCGCGGACCTCATCGAGTACTTCGCCCTTGACAGGCTGCTCGCCCATTCCGTTGGCAAACTGCCTCCATAGGTCGGCATGGGATCGGCCGTCGATCTCTTCCTCCGCTGCGTTGGCAAGGATTGCTTTCCGGGCCGAACCTTCAGGTAGCCGCGAGTGCAGCCGTGTCAGATAAGTAGGAAACGCGCTGACATGCTCTCCATACTGTGCACCGTAGAAGGCCAGTTGCTCGCGGGTCAGTTCGCCCTTCGACCATGCCTGGTAAAAAGGGTGTTTCAACAGATCGTATTGGGCAATCGTTTCTTCGATTCGCGCCCACAGGTCAGTTGATAGTTCAGTCGATGTCATCGCGCCACCTCTTCTGATGCAACATTAGCTTTGGCGCTTACCTTTGGCAAGCCTTTGCTCCCTAGTCTTCTCCATTAGAGGAGAGTGAAGCGTCGGCCTGCCGGGCAGGCTTCTATCTTCCGGCGAATAGAATTTTTCGCGTTGTTGTGCCTTATTCTCGATCGCAGCCGACAGACACAATCAACTCGCACAGGATAGACTTCTTCAGATGAACAGCTCCCGGATGGAGAAAGCAAAACCGCTATCCCGCTGCTCATGGGCAGAGAGTGATCCGCTGCTCTCCACTTACCATGACGAAGAGTGGGGCGTACCGGAGTTCGACAGCCGGGCGCTCTGGGAGAAGCTCATGTTGGACGGGTTCCAGGCGGGATTGTCCTGGATTACGATCCTGCGAAAACGCGAAGCATTCCGCAAGGCCTTTCGAGGTTTCGATCCGGAAAAGGTGGCGCGTTTCGGTCCAGCGGACGTTATCCGCATGCTAAGTGATCCCAGCATCGTTCGCTCACGCTCAAAAATCGAGGCGACGATCGGTGGAGCGCGTGCCTATCTCGCGATCGCGGATTCTGGCCAGGACTTTTCTCGGTTTGTGTGGGAATTCGCAGGCGGGAAGCCGATCCGGAATCATTGGAAGAGCATTAGCCAAGTCCCCGCGAAGACCCAGCTCTCAGAGAGGATGTCAAAAGAACTGAAGCGGCGCGGTTTCAAGTTTGTTGGACCGGTTATCGTCTATGCGTTTATGCAGGCGACAGGGATTGTCGACGATCACGTGATCACCTGCTTTCGGAGGAGCAGGAGCCATCGATCGAAATCACTCTGAAAGCCCCCGCATAGCCATCGTCTCTCTCGGGCCCAGAAACCAAATGCATTCCTCGGCTTCTACTGCTTCATTTTGTAGATGATTGGTTGAGGCCCCTCGATCAGCTTGAAATCGGCCGGCACTGTGAAGAGCGATGGGTCCGGCTCTCCACGAAGGACGTTTGTAAGCTGGAAGATCTGCTCTCCCATTCTCGGGTCGCTTCGCTTGCTGTAAATCACAGTTTTGAGGTCAGGTGACGTCCACACTTCCGTGACAATGTTGATCGGCTTCTCATTTCCAATCTCACCTGCAGGTATGACGTGCGTTGTGCGCTCTCCATTCACAAGAACGCCTTCCATCGTTTGAGATCCCAGGTTTTCCGTGGTTATCTGGTCCTGCTCGCTCGCAATCATAGTTTTCTGGATGAAGAATCCTGGTCCAGGCATTTGATCGGTCGAAACCGCGCCCATCTTAATGACGGCTGTGCCTGGCTGACCTGCGACGACCGGCAGACCAGGGAGCTTGCGAGCGGTTTTGTTCGTCAGGTCCAAAGTATAGGACGTTTGCGCCACCGGGTCCTGAATGAAGACCAAGTGCGGCGCGTCGGCTGCAGATAGGTTGCCAATTGGCGGTAAGGCCGTATCGCGCCGGGTGCGGCCCTCCGAATCGCGTGCGGTAGTGCCCGTGCTTGTCTGGGCAATGCGATTGCCGTCTGCAAGCGTTTGCACCGATGAGTTAGTAATCGTAGCGGAATAGGGTGCACCAAGCACCGGATTCGTAGCGACTTTTTCCGACATGTTCCAGGCCACTCCGCCCACCGGCCCGGCAGTCTGATACGCTACGTTCCCCTGATTCTCGCCGACATCGCGGTTTGGCACGTCGGGAAACGTCTGCGAAAGGGCGTAGGACGAGCACGCCACGATCATTGTGAAGAAAAGGCTATGCTGCAACTTGGGATAGTTCATGGTTGGGTAGATCTCCTTTGCAATTCAACAAGGCGGGGCTGAAGCCGGAGACGTTGCACTGATCCATCGGAAGCAACGCTGAAGTCTGCCGTGAAAGTGACGCCGGCTGGCATCGCGCCCGGCGGAAACATTGCCTCGGCGGGGATCGCGACCTGAATCCCCGGCTCTGCCGGTAGGAAGTCTGCATCCGGATACCGCATCGGGGCAGTGGCGCGCAGGTGCCTGACCTTAGTCGGCAACGAAGGCCGTACAGGAGCGGATGCGGCAGCCGCCACCGCGCGATTCGAATCCGAGGCCGGGGCGATGGAGGGCGCCGTGGGTGCCATAGCTTGGGGTGGCAAGGGTTCGACTGGCAGTCTCAGAAGTACCAGGACAAGAGCGGCGACAACGACAGCGACCGCCGCCGCGGTGTACGAAAGTGTTCGAATCCAGGGTGGCAGCTTCCGCCCAGTTGCGGCTTCTTCGGTCGACTCGCAATACGCCTTGAATAGGCTGCTTACTCGGCGATAGGAGTCAAGCTTGCGCTTACATTCTGCGCAGCTCTCGATATGCCGCGCAACATCGTTGGCTTCACTCCCTGGCAGTTCCTGGTCGAGCCATGCAACCAGCTTTGCAGAAAGATCACACATTGCACTTCTCCGCCAATTTCTTGATCGCCCGCTCGACAGTATCTGCGACCGTGGAGGTGCTGATACCCAGAACCTCGCCTATTTCGCGATAACGCAAACCGCCGGCGCGCAGAAGCAGACACTCGCGCTCCGTATCCCGCAACAGACGAATGGCCTGTTCCAGCAGCCGGAATTTCTCCTTTTCGAGCAGAGTGTGTTCCGGGGTCGCCTCCTCCGACGCGGAGTCGATTGCAGCTTCGAGCGGTGCGGCAAATCGCCGTTCATAGCTCGTTTGGCGATTGCGGGCCTGATTGTGTGCCACGCGATACACCCAACCGCGAATGTTCTCCTGCGATCCACCGGATGCCAAGTGGCGCTGTAGTGTGAGGAAGACATCCTGCACAACATCCTGAGCTTCGTCATTGCTAAGGCCAAGACAGATCAAGTACCGAAGAAGCGGTTTGCGCAATTCGCGATACAGAGTTGTGGCCTCGCTGGACGCGGCAGGGCAACTCGACAGCGGCAACGCAAAAGGTACGGAATCGTCGCTCATAAGCGTCCCAGCTCTCGCTCCACTACTCATACAACAAGCGAGGGGCGCGATTTTCCGGTCCATGGAAGCAACGCGCGTGAAATCAAGCGGCTTTCACGATGATGATAGCGGGTATCTATCAGTTGAGGGTGAGAAGTCTTAACAGGAGATTGGACGCAACCTGGCTGTGCGTGTCGGTGTGTGCGTCAAAGAACAAGCGCTCCTAAGCCGACAGCGGAGCTGTTTGACGAACCATTTTCGGCAACTTGAATCCTGCTGCAATGATCCACACGAAACCCACAAACCGCGTGAGCGGAATGAGCATAATTGGTTTAGGAATGAGCATGTTGAACCAGCTCAGTTCGCCCGCAACTGCGAGGATCAGGCCGAGGACCACAACCCATTTTGGCATAAACTTCGAAAAGCCGGCCGTGATCGATACACAGTTATCTAAGAGCCCTGAAGATACGAATCCTGTTGTGTTTGAGCGCAACTATCTGCCCGTCGAATCGCTTGTGCGGTCAAGCCGCGCGACAATACGATCCAGCCGCGAGTGCCACCGCTCTTGTAATTTGTCGGCCTTGGCCCGCTGGTCCGGGGTTAATACCGTCGTGTAGATGCGCGATCTCAACTTTTCCTTTTCGACCAGCAGTTTTGCGACTGTCGCGCCCTGCCGTCCGGCAATCTCCTGGACCTTGCCTTCGTCGAGATTGCCCTGTGCAGTCGTCCGATCCATCTCTTTGTTCTCC
>DASYBJ010000494.1:0-17093 GCA_036500845.1 Acidobacteriaceae bacterium | reverse complement strand
GTCAATACTGAAAGAAGCCCAGACGCCAGCATGTCCTCGCCGATGTAACCCAGCAGCGGAATTTAGGTGTGGCTGGCCTCGACCACAGGGTGCTCGGTTTACCTGAAGGGCAAGGGTTGAGCTGCGTGCCGCGCCGAGACGGAAGCGCAGCTTTATGAGGATCTTGCCAAATGCTGAAATCACAAACCAAAGAGAGAATAGACGCGTTCCTGCCGAGCCTCCGTTTGGGTGTGGACTTCGGAGAGGTAGCAGGGGGAATCGCGCTGGTGCGCGGCAACACTATAGTTCAAGCCGAAACTTTCGTTGATTTTCACCACACGACGCTCGAAACGCGGCGCAGCCTGCGGCGCGCACGCCGCGCTCGACATGGAAAAAAGATGCGGCTGGCACGACTGCGTTCGTGGATTCTGCGGCAGAGTCTGCCTGACGGTTCTCGACTTCCGGACCCCTATGAAGTGATGTGGAACCCACGCTTCCAGACTAAGCCGTGTCTTTATAAAGCTCAGGGCAGAAGTCCATGTGTGCCGACCTGGATTGAAGCTGCAAAACGAGGCGAGGTCGATGCGTCAGGTTTTGTGTGTGCATTAACTCATCTGTTCCAAAAGCGTGGTTATAAATATGACGACAAAGGTCTGGAGAATTTCAGTCCCGAGCGGCTGAAGGAGTTTCTCGATTCATGCTGCCTGCTCCAACATGCCCCTGAGCTTGCAGAGAAAGTGCGCAACGAGGTACGCCGGCGGGACAAACCCGAATTACGTGAAGCTTTCACAGCCGCCCTGACCCGTCCGCCGCAGCCCCGGAAACCTGTGCCACGTCAAGTTAAAGAAGAGGACCTGCGGGCAATGGTTGGCTCCTTCGGAGCAGAATGCTCGTTCCCGCAGCAGCTGATCGAGCGTTGGCAGAAGGAATTATGTGGGTTGCTGAATCGCATCCTGCGTCAACCGCGCTTCGATAACCGTCTGAAGTCTGGTTGCGCATGGTGCGGAAAGAAGACCGCGCGGGTCAGCAAACCGGAGATACGTGATCTGGTGTACCGAGCGGCGGTGGGCAATCTCCGCGTATACCAGTCTGCCAATTCCACGGCCACACGTCCGCTGAACGAAGAAGAGAAGCAACCGTTCATCGAATGGTGGAATCGGCGCGAGTCGGTCAGGGGTGGGAAAAAGGTTTTTGCAAAGGACGCCAAAGTGCCCGTGTTCGATCGTGCTCCTTCAAGGGAAAACATTGAACAGGCATTTGAGCAACTACAAGTAGCCAAAAGCTGGCTGCGCAAGAACAACGGCGAACCTTACCTTGGCTTCGCCATGCTGGCGCAGATCAGTAATCTTCTGAACCACACGCCCCGAGGAGGCCGCGCCAGTCTGTGTGCAGAACACCTAAAACACGTGGCGGAGGGCCGCAATATGCGAACTGCGGGTGTAAATTGGCAAGAGCTGAGGGTCCGCAGTGCTCCTGATCCTTGCCGTGAACAGCACGACGCGCGTGTTCTCAGGCGGATCGAACGACTGCTTTTCCGAAAGGGGAAGCACGGTGACGAAGCATGGCGGTATGGGCTTGTCAGCTACATCACCCTCGAAGTTCCGGAGCCCCGGACCGAACGATCCGCAAAAGGTCGGATTCCGGAAAAGCAGCCGTTGACCCGTAAAGAGCGCCTGCACGGGGAAACCGGCGGACGATGCATTTACACAGACGTGCCTGTGTCCATTGCAGAAACGGAGCAGGATCACATTTTCCCGAATTCTAAAGGCGGCCCAGACGTAGCCATGAACCTAGTATGCGCATCCCGGCAGGCGAACAAAGATAAGGATAATCGCCTGCCCAGCGAATGGCTGGGCTACGGTTCAGATAGATGGCGGGAATTCGAAAACCGGGTGTGCGCCCTGAAAACGCTTTCGGAAGCGAAGAAGAAGCTTTTGCTCCTGCCTCCAGGAAGTGCTTTCCCAGAAGACCCAACTCCGCTGGCCCATGTTGGCGCACGTCCGCGCGCATTCGTCGCTGGGCTGATCGACCTCTTTGAAAAGTATGGAGTGAAGCCCCCAAAGCTCAACTGTCAGACCGACGGCCTGCCTCTTGTGCAGCGTGTCGATGGCCGGTGGACACGAAAACTGCGGCATTCCTGGATGTGGAAGGACCGCAACGCCACCCAGCCTAATTTCCCGGAAAAGAATCGCAGTGATCTCTACAATCATGCACAGGATGCCGCGCTGCTAGCTGCCACACCGCCTCACAGATGGAAAAACCAGATACTCACAGAAGTGGCAGTAAGGCCTTGTGCTAGACGAGACCAACAGGGAAAGCTGTTACTGGATTCGCGTGGGTGCGTACTTTCGGAACTCCGGGAACGACCGGGCATCGCAATTGTGGACCTTGCCCCGGATTGGGCTGAATTCCTCGCACGCCACCGAAAACCCCTTGTAGTCACTCTGGGACACCTGAAAGCAAGCTGGAAACGGCAAATCATGGATCAGACCTTTTATCAAGATCCTTACAGGCTCAGCGGCTCCACCCTGAAAAGGCACAAACCGATTGAAATTTCACAGTCAACGTCAACCATACAGCGGCGAAACACGGTAGAGGTACAAAAAGGTGGACTCGTAATCCAAGTCCCTTATCTCGATCGCCTTGCCCAAGCACGGAGAATACGCAAGGTCCAAGTCAAGCCAATCGCTTCCACGGCAGCATTGTTCTGGAGCGATATTCGGAAGCGATTACGAATTTCCTTGGAGCGCCCACGCCCGATTCAATCGTTTGTCGATTTTCCCATCGATCCTCCGGTCCCGCAGGGAGCCCTTGTTTTGGGCCGATGGAAACGGGGAGCGATTGTCCGTCTGCCTGCGCATGGGAGCCATGCAGCCGGCTTCTATAGAGTCAAAGAGCTTGCTCATAAGGGCGTAGTTGTCCTTGCTGAGAATCATGTAACAGCAGAAATTGCAAAGCGTATCGGCCTCCCCGCTGAGGAAGTTCAAAATGCGGAGCGCAGACTCGGCAAGACAGAATTAGCGCACATATTCAGGAGGAGGGAAGCTGGAAGTACCGCATAGTTTGAACGCGGAGTACCAGGTTCTCGCGCCGAGGAGAAGGACTGGGTTTCACTCTGGTTTCGGTGTCGCAGAGATCGTTGCCAGGAAAATCAACTTCTTTACTGGGAACACCGAGCGCCCTAAGTTGGAAGCACCTGAGCTGCCTTTCGAGCGCAAATGTGAAGAAGGCTACCGGAGGACACGCTTTGTGGTGCGCATCGCGTTCAAAACTGGTTCATGTCTGACCTTCATCTACCTCAGCCGAGGTACCGGCGGGTAGAGGAACGGAAGTTTCTCCCCGGGGCCAAGAGGTATGGCGACTGCCCGTGGCGAAAGAGTCGAATGGCGTCGGCGTAGGTCCGCGCGTCCCAAAACGGCTGAGCGCTAAACGCTCTGCTATGCCAAAACACCACGAGGAGAGCGCCCGCAAGAACCGAGAAAGAAACGAGAGACCAGTGTTGCTGGGGATTTGTCAATGACAAGGTCTTTCGCCAATATTGAACACTCCCTGGGCTGAACAGGCTGCGGAAAAACTCCGTTTTGTATCGGGGCACGACTTTTAGTCGGGACGTAAAAGCTCGAAAATCCTTGAGGGCTTTCAGCCCCCGAGGGATCCTCTTCTCTCAATTTGCGAGTTTATCCGCAGCCTATGAAGACATAGAGCCATGATGGTCGGGAGAGGGAGAACAATATTTCGCATCTTTGGTTGGCATCTTCGCAGCCGTCGAGGAGATTCTATCCAATGAATGACATCGCCGTCTCAAATTTCCGCCACGAGTCTTTCGCCTTGCGTGTGTACACCGAAATGTTGCGGTACGATGAGAGGGCTTGACCCATTCTCGAAACGTCTCGTCGAAAGGTCTCGACTGCCCTGCGAGCTTGCCGTTGACGAGGTATAGAGCGCAAATCACCGTTTACGGTTCATCGCAGAGGATGCTCATTTTCCCTCGTGTTTTCAGTTTGCCGTCTTGGTCAGCCAAATATCAATGGGATTGGCAGTTCTCTTTGCGCCATGGGATCATAATTCGACTGGCAACTCAGCTCCAAAGCAAGTGGAGAGTTATTGCAATTACCCCTTGTGCTCCGGAGTCAGGCTTCAATGAATCGTAGAGAATTCCTCGGTACTTCCCTCCCAACTGGAGCGGCGCTTACTCCGGTTTCGGCCCACGTCGTCCCGTTTCCAAGGCGTGATGTGGCCGATTCGCTCCGGCGTTCTGATCCACGATATGTATCTAAGAGTGTTCCGCGGTTGCGCCATGACGTATAGCATAGCTTCCTCACAGATTGCGAGGGGGGCGATCTCGGCGATCCCTTTACGCTATAGTCCGGGCCTAGTTCTAGGTCTAGGCTCCGTTTTAGATCCTGCAGCGTCATCTTTTTCGCTATATTGGAGCTACTCAAATGACTCCCCTCAGCGGCTTACGCAAGATTCCGTTTCTCTCAGGTGTTTTTCTGATTACCTTTTCCGTACTGATATTTC
This sequence comes from Acidobacteriaceae bacterium, assembly GCA_036500845.1. Classification (GTDB taxonomy): domain Bacteria; phylum Acidobacteriota; class Terriglobia; order Terriglobales; family Acidobacteriaceae; genus PALSA-350. Next base: position 12,593 of record DASYBJ010000494.1, on the reverse strand, counting down.
AAATTTTGCAGACCCGCATCCTGTCTGTTATCGCCTGGTACTACATGGCTTTTTTTGCGATCAGCGTGGCGATGCTGGGCATGACAGTTGGCGCCGTCTGGGTCTATCTATGGCGCGAGCGTTTCCAATCCACACCGCTGCCCATCACTCTGTCGAATTTCGCTCTTCTAGCTGCGCTAGCCATGCCAGCGTCTATCGTAGTGCAGTTTTGCCTGATCACCTCGACTGTGTTGTCGCTCACCACTGTGATTTCGTGGAGCTTGTTGTTGACCGTCATGGCCATGCCGTATGTATTTTCCGGGGTCGTAGTGAGTCTGGCGTTGACACGCAGCCCATTCCCGACTGGACAGGTTTACGGTGTGGATCTTCTAGGCGCAGCATTGGGATGCGTCGCAGTGATCGCTATTTTGAACGTTCTGGACGGTCCGACCGCTGTGATTGTGGCCGGCGTCATCTGCGGCCTGTCGGCGTTAGCTTTTGCCGCCAGCGCCGGCGCCGAAGACCGGGAGCGCTTAGAGTTGAAGTCTTGGTGGCAGAAACCAGCGCCCGTTGTGCTCGCATTGCTGGCGTTGGCTGTATTCAATTCAATATCGGCCGCCGGTTTCCGCCCAATCCTGGTCAAGGATATGATCGAGAAACCGCGGCAAGACGTGTACGAAAAGTGGAATTCCTATTCCCGTATCAGAGCGTATCGCCCTGGGATAGCACCCCCGCCAATGTGGGGCCCCTCTCCTAAGTTACCGGCGAGTACGCTCGTCCCGGTGGCCGCGCTGAATATCGATGGTACGGCCGGCACTTTCATGTTCCACTACGACGGCACGCGCAACTCCATTGCCTTCCTCCAGTACGACCTAGTCAATCTGGCCTATCGTCTGCCCGGCATCCACAAGTCTGCGGTGATCGGCGTTGGCGGCGGTCGTGACCTTTTATCGGCTCATCTGTTTGGGGTCACGGACATCACGGGCGTGGAACTTAATCCTATCTTCATAAATTTGCACACGCGCGATCCTTTTTATAAGAACTATTCCAATCTAACGGCTCTGCCGAATCTGAAGCTGCACGTGGATGATGCGCGCAGCTGGTTCGCAGCGACGAAGGAGAAGTTCGATCTAGTGCAGATGAGCATGATCGATACCTGGGCGGCGACCGGCGCGGGAGCGTTCAGTCTGAGCGAAAACGGCCTCTACACCCTGGAGGGTTGGCGTGCCTTCCTGAAGACCATCAACAACGATGGCATATTCACGGTGAGCCGCTGGTACAGCCCTGGCGAAGTCAATGAGACGGGACGCATGATAGGTTTGGCGACTGCCGCCTTGTTGGATTCCGGCGTCAAGGACGCCCGCTCGCATCTGTTCGTCGCGAGTGCCAGCAACATCGCAACCCTCGTGTTGTCCAAGGCACCGTTCACTGAGGAACAGTTGCGTGTCCTGCATGACACGGTACAAGACGGCGGATTCGCCGTGCTGCTAGCGCCGGACCAGCCGCCACAATCCGGTCTGCTGCGTCAGATCACGGAGAGTCACGACCTCGTGGCCTTGCATCGAGCGCTGGATTCCTCCTACCTCGATCTCACAGTGCCGACCGACGCCCGGCCATTCTTCTTCAACCAGTTGCGTATCCTCGATATCCCGAGTCTCGTGACCGTCGCGCGACGTAGATTGAACGGGCAGCTAGGAGGTGGCGTAATTGGGGGGAATCTGATTGCGTCCGGCGTGCTTGCAATGATTCTGTTCATTTCACTCATCGCGGTGATCACCACAGTCCTGGTGCCTCTGAAGGGCGCGGTGCGTAAATCTCCGCGGCGCCTGGTTGTTGCCGGCAGCCTATATTTTTCGCTGATCGGTATGGGCTTCATGCTGGCTGAGATAGCGCTATTGCAGTATTTCAGCGTATATCTCGGTCACCCGATCTACTCGTTGGGGGTGTGCCTGTTCAGCCTGATCCTGGCCTCGGGCTTGGGGAGCCTAACATCGGACTGGCTCAGATTAGATACGCGCGGAAAATTGCTGGCGTGGGGCACCATCGTCGTGGCCTACTTAGTGGCTATGGAGCAGGTTCTGCCGGCAGTATTCCAGTCAACGACAGATCGCGAACGTATGGTGCGGATTGGTATTTCGTTGGTAGCAATCATGCCGCTGGGTTTTCTGCTCGGCTTCGCATTTCCCACGGGAATGCGGCTGGTCGATGCGGTAGACACAGAGCCAACACCATGGTTCTGGGGCATCAACGGCGCCACCGGGGTTTTAGCGTCCGTTCTTGGGGTGGTGCTCAGCATGTCTTTGGGCATTAACGCCACCATACGGATCTCTGCGGCATCCTATCTGCTGTTGATCCCAACGAGCTTCGCCTTGTTGGAGTTGCGACATCGACACGTTTACGCGGGCGCCGCGTCGGACAGGACGCAACGCTCTGAGAGCGAAAGCTTGTCGCGCACGTAGAGTCTACCCAAAGCTCATCGAAGCATCCGCGCGACCTCTCAAATCCTCTGTCGGTGAGTGGCGCTTGTGTAAGATGAGCAGGCTCGTCCTGGTTGTGGGGCCGCCCAATTCATGCCTAAGAATTTCGCTTTCGGGCCGCTGTCATATTCACTGGACAGAGGGACGCGGCCGTGGCAAAGAGACAGGCCGCAGAGGGTTACGCCTTGCCTGCACGACCTGCCTTCGCAAGACAACGACTCGCTTCCCAAAGGCTTTGGCCGACTCCGTTGCCGGTTCGGATAAGACATTGAGCAGTAGAACGAGGAAGAAACCCTCGAACACCCGCCGATCGTAACCAAATGGCGAAAATAAAATGTCCCACCCGTACGTAATAAACACGAATGCATAGAATGGCGCCAGAGGCGGTCTCTCGGCCGAGATAATCACTATCGCGCGCACGATCAGGTACAGAATGTAGAAAAACAGGAAGCTGGCCAGCACCCCTCCTTCCACCCAGCTCATTGTTAAGTGAGAGTGAGTTGGGATTCCCGGGTCTGCGATGTCGGCGGGGTCATCCGAGCCGGAATATCCGTACTTGTACTGAAAGTCCTGCAGAAGAAACTGATATTTCGCATCAACGGCATACGATCCATGCCCAAATATGGGGGCATCCGCGATGGCGCGGAGCGCAACCGGGATCTCAGGCCGGGCACCAATGAGAACACCAAGTTCTCCGCCGGACTGCGCTTCAAATTTCTGCTGTAAGATATCATCAAAATAACCATATTGGAGACCAAGGCTTATGGCTTTTTGACTCATCCAAACACAACCGAAGCTGATCAGGAGGAGCGGGACGATTCGATACTTGTTGTTCACGTTTCCGCCCCCGATCCGGGGGGGGCCCAGAAAAATCGGCAGGGTGACTCCGATCGCCACCAAGTCCACTGCGATCTGCGAACGATAACCTTCATGAAAATTGACCAGCATCAGAGGCACAGTACAGGCGACGAAAAGGACGTAGCGCCGCCTGTGGCACAAATAGGATCCGAAAAGCATAAGAACGACACTGACCGCCGCAGATTCACCGAATTTCCAACTGGTCGAGTCTAGCCCGAGTCCAAAGGAGGGCAGCCGCGTCATTTGGGCGGTAGCTAACGACAGTGCTAAGAGGACGATCCGTTTGGTATTCCGGCCGATCAGAGCGGAAAAGACCGAGAAATCAAGCGTAAAGAAGAGCACGCGAGCAAGTCCCTTCAGCCGACTTTGCATGGGCGATTCGTTCACCATGTCGGAAATGATCTGGCTAACGATCCATAGTCCCGCCAGGAGAAGAATCCTCCGAGTGTCGGGACGCGTAAAGACTTTTTTGTCCGCAGCAATCAGGAAAGGCAGGGCGACGGCTCCGAGAAACTCGGTGACCGGGAGGTCTCCAATTAGATGAACGCTGATGGCGTCCGAGAGCCCCAGAGCGATGACAAAGAAGTCTCCCGAGTTGAACGAGAGTTGTCGGGAGCGGAGGCGCGGCTGTGCTGTGGGTGCTCGGAGAACCGACTTGGTCGCCGTGGTATGCATCTTCGCTTAGTTTCTCCTTCTTACACCTAGCGGACAGCGCTTCTACGAAAGAAATCGGACCCGAACACAGAGAACCCCGGAACATCGGCGGATTTCCCCTTTGAGTCATCTTACGGGATTCGTTCGGAAGCCGCTATGGACGTTATCAGTCATCATCTGATACTGAAGCATTAGGCGATCTGGTTTTCAGCGTTGGCTCTCGAGTATCCTCAGCGAGCGCTTTGCGGGGCTTGGATCTCTTCCGGCGTCAATTCCGCGGACTCTTCTTCTCTGCCGATGGTACCTCGGCACCTAGCTCTCGATGCTGAACCGGCCCTGTGCTTTCGTCCGGTACACCCCCGTGCTCTCCATGGCCGCATGGGTGCAACCCTCGCTGAGTAACCGTGCCCGCAAGGCGAGCAGTTCTCGGGTGGTGGCGCCGAAGGTCCGCATCTGTTTGCGCACTCTTCCGTCCTTGCCCAGGATCAGTAAGCAGGCCACGACCGGGGGAACCATACGACAGGATTGAGAAGGAAAAATTTGTAACATCCCACGTCTGACGCAAAGTACGCGTTCAGACGTGGGGCACCCGTGCACCTGCCTACGGCGCTGTATTGTTCTGAATCAACAATCCCTGTAGAGGAAAAGTAAAGCTCCAATTTCCGGTATTTAGTTCGCTTAAAACCCCGTTGACTTGGTTCCAACCATTGGTCAGGTACATCGTTTGCTGAGACGGGACTGTATTTCCTCGCATCAGCACTCCCGACGTTAGGCATCCCGGAAAGTCTGCTATGCCGATACCCCCTGCTCCCATGTAGTCCGTAGCTATCAGGTTGCCATCTCCGGCCGATAACTTGTTGTTCAAGACATCGACGTCAAGCACCGAGTTAAAGGCAGCGTAGCCACCATATGGTTGCGCTGCAATCAGAATTCCACCAGCTGAGTTCACCAATGTATTGTTCTCTATTAGTCCCTGTATCGGCGCGCTCCCTAAAATAATCTGTCCGCCCAGCGTATTTGTGAAGGTATTGTTGGCCACCGTGATGTTGTACTCGAATTGCGTGATGGCCACGACGGATGTCGAATCAGGTAGAACCTGTAAAGGTGTCGCTAGATCGATAGTTGTGCCACTCCAACCCGACAGGAAGGAATACTGCCCTACTCCCGTGCCCGCTACTATGACAAATACTGCCGCTCCTGGGTTAGTAGTTCCCATCCATTCCCAACTCGGAGCATTGGCTAAGATTACTTCTTTATCAGTGCTCGACGCTACAGAACCGAAGTATGATCCACCTCCTCCATCAGTCGTCATAACTTGCTGACCAGATATGCCGACATTTTGAAACTTGTTGTAGCCTATATAAATATCTTGAGAAAGTGCCGATTTTCCAAAGCGACTAAACCCCCTTGAAATGCTAACGCCTCCGTTAGTGTTGCTAGGTGCATTGATAACTAGTGTATTGGTCGATGCCGTTGTATTGTTCTCAAAGATCACATTCTGGCTATCCACAACCATATTCATGAGTCCAAATACATTGCCGGCTATCACTGCACCATCCAACAGATCAAGATTAAATAGTTGGTTACTATTAGTTAAGAAAGACGAGTTATAAATCTGGATATCTGGACCAGCTAGCTCTCCTAGCTGGTCACTCGATGAGTCGATGGTATTTTGTATTGACACCCCATTCAGGTAAATGTGGCCTTCATCCGCAGGAGCCGAATTCCAGACATTGGCCGCCGCTATGAGGTTTCTGGCTGGGCCGGTGATCGATAAGTCAGCCAAGCCAGAATACTGAGGTAATATCAAAACCGGAGATCCAACAATCTTAGTCGCGGCCGCAGATTCCCCGAGCAGCACCTGATATGCGTGAGGGGTTATCGTACCCGACACAGCAAAGATACCTGCAGGCAACGATATGTAAGTAATAGTACCTGACGTGGGAGCATTTTCATCAAGGCAGGCTTGCAGTGATGTCAGGTTATCCGTTGTACCGCCGCCTATCAATGGACAGTTTACACTAGTTATCTTATAGCTCGGCGCGGCATAAATCGTTAGCTGACTCTTAGCGCTCGAACTCGCGTCCCAGGGTGAGTTGCCAACGAGAAGACTGTAGCTGCCCACAGGCAAAGTGGACGGTACTGCGGCTGCTATTGAATTCGAATCGATCTTAGAAATCGCTAATGGGTAGGAGTGGCCGGTTGGTGACTGCAACATGACCTGATTCGACGGTACAAAGTTCTTACCGAAGATTCTTAAAGTCTCTCCCGGCTCCGCGCCGCAATCATGCACTTGGTGTTGCAAGGCCATAGCCGGGTCAGGCTGCGACGGAATCCCTACAACCCAATTCATTGCAGGTACATTGGCTAACCCGAAGAGTGGGGGGGCTGTCGGATCTATAATCTCGAAACCATAAATTCCCGAGGCGAAGTTAGATGGGATGGTAAATGAGAGCCAGGTTGTCTCCGCTGGGGGAGCAAGGCCACCCTGAGGTGTACCCTGTTGTGTAGCCATGACCGTAGTCCCACTAGACGCAACCGCTGCTTGCCAATTGCTGGTTCCGGGCGGGATTAGAGCTACCCGCACCGTCTTGGCTGCAGGGGTAAAAGCTCCAGTCAACAACACCGATTGGCCAGGCCCGGTCTCCCGCGACGTCCAGAAGATGGTGTTGGTTGTATACGCAGGTGTTCCGAGACCTACTCTCCCAGGATCTAAATAGACTGGCGTCTCGCCGCCTGTACCCCAATCGCCATTTGAAGTGCCTGTATACGGATTTGTACATCCCGTGAGGACATCAAGCGGGGCAACTGACGCTGGATCTGATGTGCTTACGGGTATTTGTGGGGCGATCGTGATGCTCACAGGTGCACTGAGAGACTGATTTCCTAAAGCTGCAAGGAGCATCGCCTGCGTGTTCCCAACCCCGGTATTTTGTGCAGCAGCCAACGTGATCGATTGCTGAATACCAGGAGATAGCGACAATGTTGACGGGCTCGCAGAGACCCCAGCGGGGAGTCCACTAATCTTAATGCTAACCGGCCCCTTATTGCCGCCCGGTACTGATGCTGATATCTGAATTGTTTGTGCGGCCCCGCCCGAAGTCAGGCTAATGGAGCCCGGGTCTACGGACACCTTAAAGGCGCTGGCTTGAGTACTTTGTGGGGCGATTGTGATCTTCACAGGTGCACTGGCAATCTGACTTCCTAAAGCTGCAAAGAGCGTCGCCTGGGTGCTCCCAACCCCAGTATTGTGTGCGGCAGCCAACGTGATCGATTGCTGGATACCAGGAGATAACGACAATGTTGACGGGGTTGCAGTGACCCCAGCGGGAAGTCCACTGATATTGATGCTAACCGGCCCCTTATCGCCGCTCGGTGCTGATGCTGATATCTGAATCGTCTGTGCGGCCCCGCCCGAAGTCAGGCTGATAGAGCCCGGGTCTACGGAAACGCTAAAGGGGCTGTCTTGAGCAGTCCCGGCTGACGGCGAGCGCCCACACCCAGTACAAAAGAACAACAGCAACAGGCATAACGTAGCGATTGCTGGAGTGCGGGGAGTTAGTTCAATCCGTGGTATACCGTCAGTGATAATGAGGGGCAATGGCCCAATTTTCATCGAGTTTGTGTGCACTGTAGGTTGTCCTAAGTTGGAATGTCTCGATGTCTTTATCGACAAGATGTGTACCTAAAAGAGACAGTAGCTCGCTGACGTGCGACACCTAGGTAACCGGGGACCACGATTGAGGCGTGAAGATTTAGAGGGGAGGTTATAACTACAATGGGCCAGAGCTGACGTATGGGAGCATCTGGGATGTTTCCCGCTGTACTATCGTGCATCACCTCAACAAGCGCATCATCGTGCGCAGGTAATCCCTATATACGCTGCTAATGGGCCATCAAATCCAGGGCTGGAATGGTGGGAGATGCCCGCTGCGGTCGTGAGCCAAATCTGGCCTTCTCGGCTGTCACAAGCAAACTGAGAGTGTGAAACGGGCGAAACCGTTTTACGGAAGTAGCTGTTGTCTGCCTCGATGTCTACTCGGTGAGTTTTTCTGTTAGAACTTCGTCCGTCGTGGATGGATTTTTCGGTCGGTTATAGTTTCGTATGGGTGAGAGAACGCATCGCGATCAGAACACCCGTGGCCCTGCCTTCCGGACCTGTCGCGCCGTGGACCCCGTTCAGAAAAGCCCCCTCAGTCGCAGGTCCGACCAGGAGCGGAGGAATCAACCAACCAAGGCGGGCGAGAACAGAGCCGCGAGAATATCAAACGGGCATTGGCAAATGGGTCTTATCACGTGAACTCATACGACGTGGCCGACAGACTGATCAAACAAATGTTGCAGCGTTAGCTGCGACGATGAGAGGACATCTGGAGGCGAGCGGAGATGATAGCCGATCTCTGCTTCATGTACTGGTAGCCCGCGCTGCGATCTTCATGATGGTCTAATGCGGAGGCAATACGGACAGAGGTACAAATCACTGCTGGCTGACCACGCGTGCTGCCCATCGACTCATTGAACTGCTTCATTGGCTCCGAGTACTTGGTTGACCAGCCGTGGGAGATCGCCGATCGCGCAATATCCAGCGTCTTGTGTGCGCAGTGGCCCCGCCGAAAGTTCTCGAGGCTGAAAGAACCGAGAGAACTTTCGCTCGGTGGAATAAATTGCCCGATCCTTTGCTGAGCTCTCAGCAACTCCGATTTTGTAAGACCCTCGCTAGATATTCCACTCGCCCGGACTGCAGCGTACTGGACATAATTATTGAGTCTAGCTTTGGATGTCTCACGAACGCGAATTCTGTCCCCGAATCGGTCAAAATCCTTGAACACCGTTATCCCCCGCGGACGGGGAAGCTTATTCGCTGTCCCGTGCCACCTCTACGGTGCCTCGCCGAGCGGACGAGAACAATACACTGTATCTCCAAATCTCGTGCACGCAGTTCATCTTGGAACAGGAAATCTACCTGATGCCCAAAATGGAACGTATGCCCCCGAAAGACTTATCAAGTAATATCGGGTGGTGGAGGAAGCGGTTGAAGGCATCGGCCCAGGCGTTACAGCGCGCTGTGTCGTCCGCGACCAGAGCGGCTTTGCGGATCGAATCTTTCGCAGGAAAGCGGTCCCAGTTGTGTGGGCAGGCGTAGATCGCGAGCACGGGAACCGGAATGGTGGTGTACTTCTGCATGCCGAAGGTGAGCGCGGCCCCAATCGGCGAGCGCAGCGACAATGGGGGCATGTTCACGACTTCCGCATTGCTCTGATGAAGAACGGTCTCGAACTTTGCGATGGCCGCTTCGAGCTCCAATAACTTCTTCTGCTCATCCACTCCACTGGCCTCGATCTCGTCGATACGCCTCTTGACGTCGTTCATTTCGATTGCTACGTAGAAATGGCCCGAGTTTATGCCTGCTGGAACCACGCGGCCAGAGGCGCCCACCGTTAATCTCGCGTCCCTTCACGTCGATCAACTTAGTTGTTGGTCGAGACAAATTGAGACCACTCGGCCGAGGCAAGAAGTGCAAGTGGCAGCGTCCATTCAAGCCATATCCTGGTTTCCACCCATATTCCGTAATACAGCGTGACCGGGATGCAGAGCAGGGCCGACCACAACAAAACGCGTTGCTTTGAAGACAAGCGTCTACGTTCGAGCCAGACAAAAAGTCCAAGATACCCGCCGGCGCTCAGCAACTGAGGCCAATGATGAGGCAATAGGACCGTGTGCAGATTGAGAGAAAGGCGGGGACCGGTGTCATTCTTATTGTGCGCAAACCGGTGGTGCACAGCAAACTGCAGCGCACCCCAGTAAGCTGCCATCAGCGCCGCTACCATCCCGGTCATCACGCGCTGTTTCTTGCTGTGCGCATTCGCGATGCTCGCGATCGTCAGAACGACCAAGTAGATGGCGGTCTCGCGTACCGCCGCATCGATTGCGAAAAGAATAAGGAGAGGAAGCCACCAGCCTTCCAGGATGCAGATCGTAGCCAAACCGAACAGCGCGGCGTGGGGCAGATCATAGACGTACCAGTAGTTCGCTTCCACTCTGACCGCTAAAGTAATAGTTACGATCATAATTACGAGGGCAGCCATAAACCACCATGGCTCATAGTTGGAACGGATGCCATACCACATAGCCGCTCCAACCAGAATCAGCATGGAAACCACTGCGGCGAGTAAAGAAGCAAGTTTCTCGACAGTCATTGGCTCCGGCGTCTTACTGCCTACCTGAGAAATGTCTCGATACTTTTCGTTGAGCTCGTGCAGCCGGCCGCTGTTTTCTGCCCAGCGCATGTACGGCATCATGCCCACGCGGCCCTGGAAAGGCAGGGGCGCCTGCCCCAACGCGTATGCATGCCAGTCAAAGAAGCTCACACTGGATTGGTAGATGGAACGAACACATTGGATCGCCGCCAGGAAGAGGACAAATCCAATGAGAAGGTTCTTTCCGCTGCGAGTCTGCGTCACCATGCCATTGAAATCATAGAGGGATTCTACCTTACACTTGTGAGTGGCGAGATGAGTACAGGGTAGACGCTCTGCTTGCCGGCAGTTCGAAGAATTGATTCAACGAATCGATTGTGACGCGCGAACCCCGGATTGAGAATGCAGGGAAGAGACACAACCGACCACCGGCCTCGATCTCGTCGATACGCCTCTTGAGGTCGTTCATTTCGATTTTCCATCGACGGATGCGCCGGATCGTAGAAAGCGAAGCCTGTCGCTGCGTCGAGGTAGATGAGCCCGGAGACTTTCGCTGGGAAGCGGCTGCCTATAGAACTCAACTCCTCGCCGGCAATGGAATGCCCCACCAGCACAGGACGTTCAATGTTGAGTGCTTGCATGACGGCGAGAATGTCATCGTCCAGATGGTCCGCAGAGTAGTTGCCGTTTGCGGGGACCGGTTTGCTGGACGCGCCGAAACCCCTTCGCGTGATGCCGTAGACATGATGTTGGCGGGTGAACTGCGGAGCGAAGTTGTCGAAATTGTGGGCTATATTTCCAGCACCGGCGAGGAAGACGAGCGGTGTGCCAGAGCCCAAGGTGCAGTGATCTTATTGAAAACGTTAGGTTTAAGTGGCGGAAGGAAAGGGACCCACATCACGCGCGCAACTGGCCTAGAATGAGTGAAATAGGGAACTCTCGCTAGGCTCCTGAATCTAAACTGCGTACACAAAAGCGAGCAAGGAATCGAGGATTTGGTCGAATAAGACGGCAGCGACTACAGGGACACCCAACCAGATGCATGCGGCGGCAAGGCTTCGTCTTTCGCCGCGAAGCTGGGGGCGGGGCCATTGTCGCTCGAAGATTCCCAATATTCGTCGCTCCTCGGTTCTATATCCTGAGAAATTGGCTCCCGTCGCTGTCGTCCTAATCGTGTTAACAGGCCCTAGTTTCGCAAAGTTATACGCTTGCCAGCCCGGGCGCAGGGCTCTCCTCGGTCGGAGCTTCAAAATCTACCGCCTTACGGTAACCAGCAATCCGGTCTTTTAGGGCAAGGATGGGCGATTCAAAGTATTTCCAGGAAACCTTCGCCAGAACGAAGCAAAGACCGACCCCGAGTGAACAGCTAACAATCAAGGCCATCAAGGGGTTTCCAATAAAGCGAGCAACTGCTCCGCCCATGTACTGGCTGAGCGCAAAGTGAAAGATATACATTGCGTAGCTGTACTTGCCGAAGGCCCGTAAAACAGAGCTTCTTAGCAGGCGGGCATAGAACGCCGTTGAGCCTTGATAGCGTAAGGCCACCAAGATGATTCCTGCGGCACATAGCCCGACCGCCGTATACCCTAAGGTCGCGATGTTCAGTGAGCGGTCGTCGAACGTGTGCCCCGCTGACCATTGATGCCAAAGCAAGCCAAGACCGGAAATCAGGCACGCCCAACCGATTAAGCTTCGAACATCCCGCCGTTGGCTTTGCCGGTTCAGCAACGCGATGATTGCTCCATAGGAAATTGATTCAATACGAAACGGTGTCAGGCGATAAAGAAAATTGGTATGTACCAGATGGATGGCCTGCATTGCGGGGGAGAGCCGCAATCTTATTGCTGCCGCTGATAGAGCCAAGCAGATTAAGAGGAGAATTCCCTCGGGTAACACGAATACCAACAACGGCCAAAAGAAGTAAAACTGCTCTTCAATTGCCAGCGACCACATATGGCCGACAGGCGAATTTTCTAGCACACCCCATGCGGAGCTCCAGTTGGACAGATGAACCCAGTAAAGGGATAGCTGTCCCACATGAAACGCGGTAAATTTCTTGAAATGATGAGCTACAGGCAAGAAGGCGAAAGCAAAAAATAGCACATAAGCGTAATACAAAGGCAGAATCCGCAATCCTCTGCGAAGATAGAAGTTCCGGAAGAAGTGCGGATCGCTTCTTGTTTCCACGAGAATCGTGGTGATCAGAAAGCCTGACAGTACGAAAAAAAGATCTACTCCGGACCATCCGAGACTGATCGCTGACGCAAGCAGATTGCGATGTGTGGATGCGTAGAGTAATCCGAAATGGTAAACCATCACCAAGAGAACGGCGATGCCTCGAACGCCATCCATCTCGGGAATGTGAGTGCGCTTTCCGTGGGGGAGAGGTGTCATCGCTTGCGTAGTATATCTGTTCGCGGCGGTTGCG
>DASYBJ010000493.1:0-14710 GCA_036500845.1 Acidobacteriaceae bacterium | reverse complement strand
GTAACGTCCTGCCCGCGCGCAATCCAGCGGCTGTAAAAGGAGAGTGCAGCTCCGTAGAATCCGATTCCGGCGGCAAGATTCCGCGAGCTTGCGGCGATGCCCACAATCCGGCCAATGATGCCAAAGCCATTCGAGCCGACCGCGGCGCCCCCCGCTGCACTTGAATCGCTATCGAGTGCCCGGCTGGCCAGTATGGTGAGGACGACGGGTACGATAATACGATTTTGCGATTTTTGCTGGACGCCACCCTCGGAGTCGAGCTGCAGATCCTGGGAGCTGTTGGAGTCCGCAGCGGCGAGGCTACCTTCGACAGGTCTCGACGGCGCATCCGGCAACTTCAACTCTCGAAAGCTGAATCGGAGCTTCCCTTTGCGTCCAAAGCTTCGAGCAGGCTTGGACTGTGTGACCGTTCCAATGAGCCTCGAGCCCTGCGGCACTGCAACTGTTCGATCGGTTTTGAAGACAGGTTCGGCGACCACAGCATCAAAGGTTTGGCCTTGCTTTGTGTTTGCGGAACTGAGCGTCTGATCCAGATATGCTTTCAGCCGCCACGTTGTGGATTGATCTTGCGGTTTATCTGGCTGCTGTACATTCTGGCTGGCTGGTTGGGTGCTAACTTGCGTAGGGGGCGGATCGTCCGATGCCTTCGCAGCTTCAGCAACGCTCGACAGGTGGAGCGGCTGCGCGAGCTCCACGGTCCATGCAGTGCCGGTCTGAATTCGTTCCGGATGATAGGGTAGCTGCCTATAGAGGAATTGGACGAGGCGATCCTTCCGGTCAGGAGCAGTGAACAGAGCCGCTTCATCCTTGACACGCTGTTTCGCGTTTGCCATCTGTTCGGAAACGATGGACTTCTTTGGCTTTGGCGTTGGAGCGGACAGGTGCAAGATCGGGGCGCCGTCTGTTGCATCGGAGCTTACCACCGTCAGGCTCGTTCCGTTAGGCAAGACCAGCCGTTCGAACCGGACAACTGGGATATGAAACGGAGTGAAGTCTCCCCAGAGGCGTGAATGGATGCGATGGCTTCTGTCAGCCCGGAGCTGGACGACGCGACCGTAGAGCATGCTTCCAGCGGGAATCGCCACTCGATTCTCCGCATAGACCGGATACAACAGGCGCGCCTGCAAAGGCTGTCCATCCTTCATTGGGACGTGTTGGACTAATTCCACAGGCAACGGAGTGGATGCCGGAATCGACACGTCCTGGGCGTGGGTTAGCGCACCCGACGCAATCAGTGCGACGAGCGCCAGCCGATGGACCCAGTGGCAAGAGCAAACGATAGGCCTCATTGCGCCACCCTGGCAGTACTCTCCACGTTGACATCAACGGTCTTATTTACGCGCAGGACGAAAGTGCTCGGATCCTTGATGCCCCACTGCACGTATGGAACGACGAACTGCGTGTTGGCTCTGATCCCATCTTGTTCGGGATGCAGCTGAACATGAAGTTGGAGCGGATGGTCGGAACCGTGCAAGCGAAACACTCCGTCAACAATGACAGAGTGATCGCCCTTGAGATCGAAGTCTCCTGAGACATGATTTGGCACAAAGGTGATGGTCGGATAGCGTTCACTCTCGAGGACGATCTGGTGCATTCTCTTATCCCGGGCGGAACTCGCGCTCTCGCCGCTCCTCGCGTCTACGACGAGCATGCCATCCGCTGCTCCCGTTTCCGGATTGAAGCGAATCATACCCTGCTGCAACTTGAAAGTGCCGTGCACTGTATGGAGAACATCAACGAGCGTCCATCGGATAGCCGTGGTGGAAGGGCTAAAGAGAATCGTAACAGGCTGGGCGATTTGATCCTGTGCGAGTCCAGGTATCGCGCATTCGGTTGCGCAAAGAGACACCAGAAGAAGAAACAGAGCGCGGGGTTCCCAGGCCCTCCGACAGCCGGTGTTTGGATTCCGAATATGCTTTGTAAGCATCACGAACTGCGTCACCTTTCAATAGGAACTGGTCTGCAAAAGCTGCCAGCCCAGCCGTGGACCGTGGCGCAGAGCAAATCCAGAAAGACTCTCCGCGCCAACATGAACGGCCAGCAATTCGTCGAAGAACTGCGGCCGCGCGGAGAGTGCCGCCATCGCACGACGTTCCATCGCCGGCCACCGATCCATCGTCAGCATCAATTCCCCCATGGCGTGAGGCAACCTACCGATCTCCTTGTGGCGTTTGGCATAGTGCTTCAAATTTTTCTTTTGTAGCGCTTCGGCTAGAGCGATCGCCTGGCGGAAAGACACAGCCAGCCCTTCTCCGGTGATCGCGTCCGCCGAGCCTGAAGCGTCGCCGATCAGTGCGACCCTTCCTTCGGCGACGCGCCGCAGCCTTCTCGTGGCGGATACCGCTCCGCGTTGCAGAGACATCGCCGGCGCGCCTTTCAGCCTGCGTGCAAGCGCGGGGAAGAACTCGAGGAAGTCTTTACGGACTATTTCTGCCTCACGCGTTATGAATGCCACACACACATTGTCGTCCGCCACCGGGGTCACATAGACCTGACCCGGTGTCCCCCAGTGAACTTCCACGTACTCACTCCAAGGTTCAACGTTGTAATGACGGCGGAATCCAAATCGCAGGCTCGCTTTCGATGCCTTGTCCAGGCTGGCCCACTTACGCAGGGTCGAGGCCTGGCCGTCAGCCCCAATCAGCCATTGAAAGCTGATTTTTCGGCCGTTGACCTCAATCGTGTTCGACCGTTGCTGCCGATCAGGAAGGATCACGCGGGTTTCCCAAAGAACTTCGACGCCCAAACTTTGCGCCCGCTCGATGATCCGCTGGTGAAGCTTGGTTCGGCGCACGCCAATACCAATCCCGTTCGGAAAACGAGCGTCCACCTGATGCGCGGAGTTGACGAAGCGTATCCCATGGAAGAGATGACCGTCGCTGCCGGTAATCTCGATTCCGAGCTCTCGCAAAGAGGCAAGCGCATCTGGCATCAGTCCTTCGCCGCAGCCCTTGTCGATTACAGGCGGACGCGCTTCGATAACGAGACAATTCATGCCTCTTTGGCGCAGCGCGATTGCAGCGGCCAGGCCCGCCGGTCCACCGCCCAAAATGATTACGTCTTTGTTGCTGTCATGATCGGCCATTTTCACCAGCGGAGCAAAACCAGTTCAGAACAGAATCCCGGACCCATCGCAGCGAGCAGGCTGTAGGTTCCCGGCTTACCTCTACGGTTCCTCAGGAATTCCTCGAGCACCAACAACACCGATGCAGAAGAAAGATTCCCCACCCGTCGAAGACTCGACCATGAAGCGTTTAACGCGGTGGAAGAGAGTTCCAGAGTAGACTCGATGGCCCGGAGTACCTTCGGACCACCGGTGTGAATAATCCAACTTGCTATATCGCCCCGAGTCAGCCCCTGCGCACCGAGAAAGCCATCCACGTCGTCCCGCAGGTAGGTTTCGATAACGTCAGGAACCGTGGGCGCCAGTACAAGACGAAAGCCTCGTTCGGAGATATCCCAGCCCATTACATCCTCAGTATTAGGATAGAACGAAGACCGAGTCGCAATCACGTGGACGCCTTCCAGGCCTGTTTGGTCGCCAGCGACGATCACCGCTGCAGCACCATCTCCAAACAGCCCGGATGCGATGAGATTTGCGGTCGAAAGATCGTCCCTCTGCCAACTTAAGGAACAGATTTCAACAGAAAGGAGAAGCGCCACCTGATCCGGAAAGGCGCGAACATAATCGGCGGCCCGTGCGATGCCTGCAGCGCCTGCGACACAACCCAATCCGAAAATGGGAATGCGTTTGATGCTTCGTGCGAGGCGAAGACGATTCACCAGCCGTGCATCGATTGACGGGCTGGCGATGCCGGTCACAGAGACGAAGAAAAACGCGGCGAGCGAGGATAACTCGATCTTGGCGAGTCGTGCGGCCTTCGTGATCGCTTCTTCACCCAAACCTTCCGCAGCTTGGATCCAAAGATCGTTCGACTGTCCGAAATTTTCAATCCCCTCGTAATCTTCCAACTCGAGAAGCATATGTCTTTGTTGAACCCCACAATTTGCGTGAAGCCGGTCGAAAGCCGCAGGATGGTTGAGCCGGTCTCGCCAAAGCTCTTTGAGTGTGCCTGAGATGCTCTGCTGTGAATAGGCCTTTGGCGGAAATGCACTCGCTACTGAGACAATTTTCATTCGATGGATCGACCCTGCTCCGTCCTATGCCGGTTGGCGTGTTCTAAGCTGATATCGCTCGACGCCCCAGCTTGAGAGCTTCCGACCAGAAGGCTCCTGAGGAGTGTACGGTTTCGACGACGTCGCGAATCGCTTCGACGCAGTAGGCCAACTGCTTCTCTGAGGTCACAAGCGGAGGGGCAACTTTGAGCACCATGAAGTTGTTCCCGCAGATCTGCGAGAGGATACCCTTGTCCTTGAACAGGCGCATCACGAGTATCTGACCAAAGAACCCGGGATGGATTGCTTTGAAGGCCTGGAAAGAAACTCTGTTTGCGAAGCTGTGTGGTGCGCGGAATTCGATTCCACAGAGCAAACCCTCGCCGCGTACCTCTTTCACCATTTCGTAAGGAAGGAGCGCATTGCGCAGCTGGTCGCGCAGCTCCATTCCGAGGCTATCTGCGCGCGGCGCCAGTTGCTCCCGATCCAGGACTTGCATCGTGGCAAGCCCGGCTCGCATGGCGAGCGAATTCTCGCTGAAGGTAGACGTATGAATGAAGGCCCGCCGCAGTGAATGAAATACCGACTTGTAGATCGCGTCGGTCATCAACACAGCCCCGCAAGGTATGAGGCCACCACTTAGGGCCTTCGCCAGGACGATCATGTCAGGTGTCGCGCCGTATCGTTCTCCGGCAAGGAACGTTCCGGTACGGCCCATGCCAGTCTGGACTTCGTCCAGCACGAACAATGCGCCATGAGTTTGGCAGAGCCTCTGGACCCCACTCAGGTATCTAGGCGGCGGAAGGATGATACCGGCCTCCGCCTGAATGGGCTCAAGGACAACCGCTGCAACTTTATGCTGCTGAAGAGTTTTCTCAAGCGCCGGTAGATCCCCGAAGGGGACTTCGTGAGTTCCTTCGAGCATTGTTCCGAAACCCTCTCGCCAGAACTCACTGCCCATGAGAGAGAGCGCACCGCAGGTGAGGCCGTGGAAAGCGCCTGATGCATACACGATGTCACGCCGGCCCGTATGGGCCCGGGCGAACTTGATCACAGCTTCGATGCCTTCACTTCCCGAACTGCAAAAGAAGGCCTTAGAGACTTTACCGCCTGCACGTTCACACAACGCGTGCGCCAAAGCGCCGGCGCTCTCAACCACATTGCTTTGCAGCATCGCCGGTCTATGACGTTCAAGCTGGTCAACCAATTCTGAAACGATGTGCGGGTGGTTGTGACCTGTATTGTGCACGCAGTACCCGGAAAGGCAGTCGAGGATAACCTGTCCATCCTCGGTAAAGAGCACCGACCCGCTTGCCCGAGAGTACGAAACATTCATCCCGAGTATGTCTAACAGTTTGACCCAAATCGGATTGACGTAATCCGCGTAGAGAGTTTGATCCACAAGCGGGGTGGAAGATGACCGCCCTGAAGAAAGACCCAAATTGGCGAAGACGTTGTCGGCCATATGTCAAACAGAACTCACTATAGTCTTAATTTGTTAAGAGATGCTGTAAAGCGATTCTGGCTTTCATCCGAGACTCGCCAAACTTTATCTGAAGATCATGAAGCAAGCGCCGACCGCGATGCCCGCGATGACCACAATGACGCCGACAGCGTAGAGGAGATACGAAGCAGGAACATCGTCGTCATAGTTTGCCACTTTTAGCTACCCCCGGCTGTATCGAAATGACTAGAGCGAATCTGCCCTCTCATTTTGGTTCGGGCCCTATCCGAGTTCCCTGAGAAGGGTAAGCAGGGACGATAAGCTGGGCAGTTCACCATTATCTTAACTGCTTAAGAGTTGACGTCAAGGCCAAATCTTAAATTGTTAAGATATTTTCTATTGAGTGATGGTAAGCTGCAGTCGGTTACTCAGCAGTCGGTGCGGGGCTGCCCAAAAACGCTGCCGAGAGCACGAAACCGCAGCTTCTGTTGCAGCAGGGGCCACCCAGGTTCTTCTTCCCGCTACGTTGCCACAATGGAAACGCCGGGAGAAGAAGCGTATCAATTCCAAGAGAGCCATGAGGCGCACATGCCACGAGCACTATTCGAGGGACGAGAGAAGCAAAAGATTCCCCTACCCACCGCAGCTGAGAGCCGCCTGTTACACATCCTCTGGGACAAGGGCGAGGCGACGGTCGAAGCTGTAGTCCACGCTCATCCCGAAGCGGAGCGTCCCAACTATAAGACAACTCAGACCCTGCTTCGCATTATGGAGCAAAAGGGCTTGATCACCCATGAGAGCCGAGGCCGGGTATTCGTGTTCCGCCCGATAGTCGACCGGAAGACGATCGACCGGCGTGCCGTGCAGGCATTGTTGTCTCAAAACTTCGGCGGTTCAGCGACCGATCTCTTCGTCAATCTCCTAGAAGCAGGTCCGGTCAAAGAAGAGGAGTTGGACGAACTCGAAAGCTATATTCGGGAGTATCGTAGGAAGAGTGAGTCAGAAGGCCGCGATCGGGATTAGCCCAGGAACAGTATGAGTCCAGACCTTTTGCTAGGTGTGACGGCGGCTCTAGCCGGATTCATACTCAAGATCACGGTTGCCTTCGGTATCTGCTGGATACTGACTCGTCTTATCGTACCGCCCGCGGGTAAATTCCTGGCGTGGCTGATCTTTCTCTCTGGTGCCGCAGCCTATTGGCTCTTCCTAATTATGAGCTTCCTTTGGAAGGCCTCTTTTGGAGCCGAGGCTCAACATGGTCCAGCCGCAGTGTCTCCTGTTGGAGCATGGCATGTGCCGGAAGGCTGGATGTTGCCGCTTACTATGGGCATCCAGACGCTCGCTGGTTTGTACCTGCTAGCGTTGGCGTACTTCCTGATCGGATACCTCAGAAAACAGCTCCACCTTCGCTGGGTGCTGCGCTTCGCAATTCCGCCGCCGGCAGGAATCGCAGAAACCTTCAGAGGCCTAGCAGACAGCCTGTCGCCTAGACAATCCAGGCTCTTAGTTCTCTCGGGCATCACCTCTCCGGCAACGGTTGGATGGCTCCGGCCGACAGTCCTGCTCCCGGCCGACTGCATCAATCAAAATCCTTCAGAACTCGAGGACGTTTTGCGCCACGAGCTCCACCATATTCGGCGCCGGGATTTTGCCGCAAATGCCTTGGCTGCACTTAGCCGGGCACTCATATTTTTTCATCCGGCAGTGTGGTACGCAATGCACAAAATGCAGTTGGAGCGCGAGCTCGCCTGCGATCTGGCGGTGGTCTCCGCATTCCCGGAGAGGCGGGCTCGGTATGCGGAGTCACTGGTTCGTTTCGCCCGCCTGAATCTCGCAGCGGACACGGAACCGTGGGGACTGGATTTCGCCGCATCATCAGCACACCTGAAAACGCGCGTTCATTCCGTATTGCGAGAGTCGAGAAGGCTCTCAAGATGGCTAGTCGGCATGCGAACCGGTTGCGGAGTCGTCCTCGTTGCGGGTTTCGTCGTGGGGGCGCCCTCTTTGGCCATCGTGCTCTCGTACGCGCACCACCGGTACACTCAAGACCACGGGTCGCGTGGAGTGCTGCCACTCGCTGATACGGGCTCGCGGACCTCCAGCCGATTGAGAGCCAAGCGGAAACGTCAAACCGGAGCAGAAGCCGTTCCAGCGCACATGGACGTTCCGCAGACAAACGAACGTGAGAGTCTTCAAATCTTGCAACCAGACCCCAATTTCAAGATACGGGGCGAAGCACCAGGATCGTTGTCGGGATCCAGCAGCGCAGTCGATACCTCAGAGAGCGAGGCTTCGAACAAGTCGTCCGGCTCGAATGGGCCTCTCAATCCGCCAGGAAGAGCCAAGTTCCCCGGGCCCACGCTTACTTCTGTGATTCTCGATACCGTGCGAGAGATCGCCATTTCGCCCGATAACGAACACGACCATCATTAGGTCAAACCAATTCCTCCACACAAATCGCTCCTCCGAGTCTTCAATCCCAGTCTTCGGCGCTTGGGGTCTTCGGCCTCTTCGGCCCTGAGTCTTCGCCAGCAGATTGCAAGTTCCTTGCTCGCTATGAAGACTTTATGTCATCTTCGCAAATTCCTTATGGCACGAGTTGTTGAATTGAGGAAGGCGTCTACGAAGGTTTCCAGTTCTTCGCGTGGGCAGCCGGCGTCAAACATGTTGGCAGCTTAGGGCCTGAGGGCACTGTTTTGTGAGGTAAGAGCAATGAGGCCAATACGACGACTGTTCCGTACCTTAGGAGTCTGGTTGCAGCGGCAAAACATCTATGATGCGCTTGCTTTGCAGCGTCGCGGGGAGGTTCGGGCAGACGGATTGGAAGTCACCCGGCTCACCAGCCGGTTGGAAGTTGAGTGGTGGGCTCGCGAGCTCCATCCTTGGGATCGTTTCGCTTCTCCCGAGAAGGCCGCGTTCAAGTTTGTACAACAGACTCTGGCCGACACGGAGGCGGCGATCGCGAATCTCTTTGATGCCTCAGCTCTGTTGGACGTCATCCATCTGCGGGTATTAGAGAGGGGGACCGGCAGGCTGATCATCGATGGAGTGGTAGACCGGTCGTCAGTCGAGAGGAACCCGTCGCTTTCAATAGGGATGCGGTTGGTCCAGAGCGGAGTGCGATTTCATTCCTTCGGCTGGGGTTTCGAACCCCTGGAGTCGGGCATCGGTAGCAAAGATGTGGCATAAGACGCGTGCATCTTGATGAGAGGCCTCAAGGGGCGAGTGCTTGTGACAAGCGTTGAGAGTTACAGATCTCGATGCGTACCGTTGTGGTCTCCCGCCGTTCGTGCCGAACGACACAGCGCCAAGAATTGTGCACTGTTGGTCGTTGTGCTTCATACGTTTCCAATTGCAGATGCGATGGATGCTGATCCGTTCTCCGCGGCCCTCCTAATTTCCGGTGGTGAGCACGACGCGAAACCGCGCCTTACCGCTGTGCATGCGTTCATATCCGTCAGCGGCCTGCTCGAGTGGCAAGACCTCATTCATCGATCGCACCCCGCTCATGACGCTGAAGGACAGGGTGTCCTCGGAATCGATGGAGGTGCCCGAGTACCAGCCCTGGACAGCTTGTTTTGCAGTGAGAAGCTGAACGGGGGAGACCTGCATACTAGGCGCGGCGCCGATGACCATCAGAGTTCCCTTGACTCCCAATCCACCGGCGACGGCGGACATAGCTTCCCCTGTGGTCACGGTGGCGAGAATGACTTTCGCTCCGCCTAGCTTGAGAAGCTCCGCCGAAGGATCCTGCGAGAGAGCATCGATGTAGCGCCAGGCACCGAGCTTCTTCGCTAGAGTTTCCTTATCCGCTCCGCGCGCGATCGCAACTGTCTTGAAACCGAGCTTGGAGGCATATTGCACTCCGAGGTGGCCAAGTCCGCCCAATCCGTGCACGGCAACGATCTCCCCAGGCCCGGCACCGCTGTTGCGAAGACTGTTGAATGTAGTGAGGCCGGCACACATCAGAGGAGCCGCGTCGACCGCAGAGAGCTCAGCGGGAACCCGCGCTACGGCTTCCGCCCGGGCTATTGTGTAATCGGCATACCCGCCGTCACTGGTAAGTCCCGTGATATAGGTTGCTGTCTGACAGGCAAAGAAATCACCGCGGCGGCAGTTGACGCAGTACCCGCAATATCCGCCATTCCAGCCGACCCCGGCAGGCTCACCGACAGTCCAACCGGCAACCCCGGGACCGATCGCATCTACCATTCCTGCGATCTCGTGACCTGGAACCCGCGGATAGGCGGGGGAATGTCCTTCCTTTACGAGAGTGTCGCTGTAGCAGATCCCGCAGGCCTGCACTTTAATTCGAAGGGAGCCGGGCGCAGGGTCGGGAATCTCGCGTTCCACGATCTCGAACGGTCCCCCTGCCCGGGAGACTTGTACAGCACGCATCGTTCTAGGTTTGCCGGTAGGTTTTTCGGCGGATTTTTCGGCAGGCTTCTCGGAAATCTGCTGGGGCATAATAGCTCCTCGCGGATGGAGTTCTGAATGGCGCGCCACTCTGCAGATAGAGCGATACGCGCAGCAGCCTACATAACCGGATAAGACTAGATGAAACCGAAATGATCACCGAAATGATCTAGGTTGACTTTATTTTGGCGGTGTGGAAGTGCCCGGAGCTCCACCCGCCGGTTGACTTGACTGTTGTTGCTGACTGTTGTCCGGCTTGTTGGTGACGTCCTGCCCTTGAAAGATCAGCTTGACCGTGGACCGGAACTGCTTGTAGTCCGTGTAGCGGCAGATCTCGCGGATACGTACATCTTGGCCGACGTATCCATTGCCGCCCGAAAAGTGCAGCATGGCATCCGCTTTCGTATAGACGGGGAACCAGTATTTTCCGTCCACCTGCTCGCGATAGGTGGTGAAGGGAGGAGACAGATCTTCGTGGCCCTTGCGGGTATCGTCGGGAACGTTCTTACCGCTGGTGACGACAATCTGCAGGTCCTTTTGATCGACCCAGATTCGGCCTTGGAAGTAGCGGTGGTTCTTTTCGATTGTCTTGGGGGCGACGTCAAAGACGTAGGTATCCACCTCGTCGACCTTTTGGCGGCCGACGTAGGTGAGCTTGTACTGCCCGATATCCTCGCTGGTGAGAACGAAAGGTAAGCGTTGTTCGATATCGGAGACGTCCGCGGGACTCATCGAGATTCGCTGCAGCGTATTGGCTGGAGCGAAGGTGACCTTCTCGGTTTTGCGGCCAGTGACGTCAAACGTGATCTGCACAACCTGCCGGTACTCGCCGTCGGGCTTGCCGTCCTCGTCGATCGTTTGTACTCTGACGTCCCGTTGATACGTGTAGTTGTCGAGCGCGTGACGGAACTCGCTTTCTTTCGCGGCGAACTGTTCGATGATCTTTTCCGGAGGGATACTCGGCGCGGTCTTGTCTAGCGGCCCATATCCCGAATCGGGCTGGTCTGAGGTCGAAGCTCCGCGGGCAATCAACGGCAAAGACAACATGGGAAAAAGCAGGAACAGGATGAGCAGGTCAAGAATGCCCAGGGTTCGCTTCTCTCGATGCACGAGACACACTCCAATTCCTTCGAGAAGGACGCGCAAGTACCATTATGCGCCTCCCTCGGATGACAAATGAATAGACTTGTCAGGCCGCGAGAGGATGCGTCCAAAGCGAAGCTTTTCGGCCGAGATCACTGGGCGAGAGACCTCAAGAGGGGTTCTCGAGGGTTTCAAAGGTCAGGTTGAGTATGGGGTACCGTTGCCAATTCCTATAGTCGAAGTGCCACCATTCGTATTTGTTGACGGTGAACCCTTCCGACTCCATGACCTGCCGCAACAGATCACGATGCCAGCGCGCGAGCGAAGTACCTCCCGGATACGTGGGGTAGGAGCGCTCGGACATCTCATCGAATCCCCCGGTCATTTCGACGGGCAGACCGGTCTTCAGATCGTAGAGCGTCAGATCGACGGCGCAGCCCCGGTTGTGGCGTGATCCTTTCCGCGGGTTCGCTACGAAGATTCGTTCCTTCTTCGGAACGCCATCCCAAAACATCTTCGTGATGTACCAGGGACGATAGGAGTCATAGACCACGAGTCCATAGCCCAGGACGTGGAACCGCTGAGAAGCGGCGGCAAGTGCTAACGCAGCCGGACGCTGAAGAAAAGCCCGAGGCTCGGAGTAGAGCGGAGCGCCCACAAAGTTGTGACTCGTCGCATACCGGATTTCGAGCTTGATGGATGGATCGATGGACGTGAGCTCGACCAAGTCCGGTTTCAAGAATGAACCCCCTTCTGTGGGCGGACGGTGGGCCAAGGCCTCTTGCCGCAGCTGTTCTACAGGACGCACCAGCTTGGCCCGAAAGATCTGGCCTGGGGCATCCACTGACCTGCGGGGATAGAGAGTTCCCTTCCAACAGAGGCCCGTCACTACATTTTGGGAATCGCGCAGGAAAGCAATCCTCTCGCCGGAATGGGAACCGGGACCGGTGCTTTCAAATGAGCTGGCCGAAATGAGGTGTGGCGAGGGCTTCGGGACGAGCTGCGACTCCGGTTTCGCGGATGTCAGTGGCTGAAGCGGCACAAACAAAGAGCGGCCAAGCAGAAGACCGAGCTGCGCGTCTCTTTCAAGTACATAGACTTCCTGGTGGTCCGGACCATATTCGCCGATGAGATCGGCCCACAACGGATTGATTGGGAGCGGGGGGCTTGTGTCGGAAAAAACTGCACGGGGCCCTACGATTGACTGGCGTGATTTCTGGCTTCGGTGCCAGCCCGCTGCGGAATCCGCCCATTTTGCAGTCGGCTGCGTCTTGCCCACGCTGATGAACGCCCCAGCCATGAGCAGTGGTACCGCGAAAGCAGGCTTTCGAATTTTGGATCTCATTGCACCATGGCGGCGAGCAAGGCCGTGCGCGGAGCGAGCTGCTGTCGGAGGCAATGCTCAGAGAGGGCATGGGCACCGCTGCCTACGGCTCCCATCCCGTCGAGGGTCGGGATGCCCAAGGCGGCGGTAAAGTTCCCGTCCGAGCCGCCCCCGGTTGAGGCCTCTTCTAACGCGAACCCCATCTCTGCCGCAAGATGCTGTGCCCGACGGAAGAGCGCGACCGTGCCCGCGCTGCGCTCCATTGGAGGACGGTTCCATTCCCCGGTGAGGAGCAGCTTACAGGCCTTGTCTCTCGGACGCAGGCGGCGCAGAGCCCGTTCTACACGAACTCCATCTGGGCGCCTGGCGATCCGGGCATCGATCTCGGCCCAGGCTTCCGCAGCGATCACGTTGGACCGTGTGCCGCCTCCAATGACACCGGCATTTACGGTGATCCCTCTCGCCAGATCTGTGATCTTCGAAATCTCCTCGACCTGCCGCGCTAGTTCTAAGACGGCACTGTGACCGCTAGAGAAATCCACGCCGCTGTGAGCTGCCACGCCCTGGACTTCGAGCCGATATTGGCCTACTCCCTTGCGTGCTGTCTTGTAAGCGCCGGCCTTCCCTTGTGCAGGCTCGAGAACGTAGACCGCGTTTGACTGCCGGGCAATAGTTTCTGTCAGCTTGCGCGACGCGTGGCTCCCCACTTCCTCGTCTCCATGGAGAAGGATCACAATCGGATGCTCCACGCCTCCGGTTTCCGCCAGCAGACTGATTGCGGTGAGCATCATGACCACGCCCGCCTTCATGTCGAGCACACCTGGCCCGGAGATACGGTCTCGCGTAACCCTCCACGGTATGCGTTTTAGGGTCCCGTGATCCCAGACTGTATCTAAGTGACCTAGAAGAAGCACTGGGCCGGCCCTGCCGTGGAGCGGGCCGAAGCGCGCTTCAAGAGAATCTCCTGAATCAGTGTAACGATGAAGACGGACGCGGCCGCCCAAGGCGTTCGCCCAGTCCGCAACCTGAGCCACAGCCCGGTCAACGGCGGCCTTGTCATCGCTGGGCGATTCGATTTTGACGAGCGTTTCGAGTTGTTCCAACATGCGTGCTTCCGATTGGCGCGCACGCGTGAGCAGCATTTGGGCCGAGTTGGAGGATCTCCTGGACAATGGCGTCACTGATTCTCCGGTTTCGTCTCGCCCAGCGCGAGACGCAGTTGGCCGTCCGCGAGTTCGAGCAAGCGAACAGCCTCCGCACGAGGTATTCCACGCTTTTGCATCACGATCGCGATTTGCACAGAGCCGGCCTGGTTCAGGAGCTCCGCGGCTCTACTCTCGTTCACTCCAGTGGCAGTGGCGATGATTCGTGTGGCGCGGTCTTTCAGCTTCTCGTTGGTTGGCTGGACGTTCACCATGAGATTGCCGTAGACCAGCCCTAAGCGGACCATTGCTCCTGTGCTGAGCATGTTCAGAACAAGCTTGGTCGCTGTTCCGGCACGCATGCGTGTCGACCCGGTGATGACCTCGGGGCCCACGGCAGGAGTGATCGCAATCCTCACGTTGCGCGCCACTTTCGATTGCGACACGCAACTTATCCCGATGGTCAGTGCTCCCAAAGAATTTGCATGCTCGATCCCGCCAAGCACGTATGGCGTCCTTCCACTAGCAGCGATTCCTACGAGCACATCTTTCACCTGGAAGCCATGCTCTTCCAAGTCGCGCGCGCCCTGCTGCGGATCGTCTTCCGCGCGCTCGACGGAAGAACGCAGAGCGTGTTCACCTCCCGCGATTACGCCGACGACCTTGCCGGGATCAACATTGAAGGTCGGCGGACACTCGGAAGCGTCGAGTACACCAAGCCTGCCGGATGTGCCTGCCCCCTGATAGAAGAGCCGGCCGCCCTGCCGGAGATGACTCGCGATGCTGTCTACTGCCAGCGCGATCTGTCCCAATTCCGCGTGGACGGCATCGGGGACGGAACGGTCGGCAGCGTTGATCACCTCCAGCATCTCCAATGTGGAGAGCTGGTCGATGGTTTCGCTCTCGGGATTCCGTGCCTCGGTCAGCAACAGCTCGAATTTTGGCATTGCATACCATAGTAAGGCCGCGAGTCAGCAAGTCAGCGAGTCGGCAACTCAGCCCGAAATGTCCAACACCCCTAAATCCCGAAAAATAGATCCGGACTACTGGTCAGCGCGTAAGCTGATCGCACTCGTCTCCGTAGTATTTGTCTAACACGCTTGCCGCCTCGCTTGTCACGTCAGGGCGTCTTATTAAATTGGATACCGTCATCCGCAACCAGCTACGGCCTTCTCGGCGCTGCCG
>DASYBJ010000492.1:0-3077 GCA_036500845.1 Acidobacteriaceae bacterium | reverse complement strand
ATCGAGTTGACTCGAATGCCAGAGGGACCAAGTTCCAGCGCAAGCGCAGCAGTCATGGCATCCGTCGCCGATTTGCTTGCCCCGTACACCAGATCACCCTGGTGGGGACGAGTGCTTGAGAGCGAACCGATGTTTAGAATGTAGCCCTGTTTTTTATCGATGTACTTTACCGCTTCTTTCACCACCAGCATTACGCCCAGGACATTCACGTTGTAAGGACTGTGAAAGTGCTGCTCTGCGACCTGCTCTATAGGCATGAAGTCGTCCAGACCAGCGTTATTCACCAAAAGATCCAGCCGGCCGAAGCGTTCCTTTGTGGCAGCAAAGAGCTTCTCTACTCCGGATGCCTTAGTGATGTCTGCCTGGAAGATAAATGCTTTTCCACCTTTAGCCTCGATAGCAGCCAGGGTGCGCTCCGCCTCGGTCTTCCTCATCGCATAGTTGATGACTACTGAAGCGCCCTCCGCAGCGAAGCGTCTCGCGATTGCAGAGCCAATTCCTCGAGCCGCCCCAGTAATCACAGCTACCTTACCACTCAATATATTCATTGATGTATTCTCCTCTAAACCTACAAGCTAAGGATCGTTGACGCGGACTCTGATGTCTACACACCATACTTCTCCGACGACCTAACAGATGAAGGGGTGAAATATTCCCGAAGTGGCGGTTCCATTGCGAAGTTTGTATTCAAAAGATAGGGCTAGGATTTGCTTGAACTCACAATGTCGTGTTAGCACTCCGTTGAAGAGCGTGACCATTTTCAGTATCTGGTGACCGGAAGATTGCGGTGAAAATGGCCGCCATTACGATGAGCAAGAACTGAATTATGAGGAAAACTGCCCCGTATCCTGCCATCGCATCTATACGACCTTGCTGCACGACCTTATGGGCAAGCTCGAGCACCGCGAGCCCGGCCACTAAGCCCATAAATGATAAGTCTAGTCCCAGGCGAAGACAGTCAAAGTGGGCAGCCCTCTTCGCGACGGGATCAGGTGGATCATTACACAGGATAGGAAGTTTAGTGACATATCTAACGGCCGTTTGGAGTGAACAACATTCATTGTGTTACTCCTCTATTGGTTTGGTGTGAAGAAAAAGCCGGCGGACCGTTTTAAAGTGGCGACTGCGTAGAATTGCAAGGTGGCAATGACCAGCGGCCCGAAGATTTCTCCGGGATCGTGCTGCACCATGCCCACCATGCAGTCCAGCACCTGGATGACACCGCGAGAGTACCCAGAATGAGCAACGCCGATGGCGAACGTTTGAAAATCGCCACCATGGTTATTACGGCCAGCGGAATGGTGCGCGCGGCCGCGTACATGGCGAATATGGAGGAAGCCTGCGTGGGAATGCAGTTCGCAGGCAGTATTGAAGCGGGAGAAATCAGCCCCGCGATGGAAAATCCGCCCGCGACCATGACGTTGACGGCCGTAATCACGGACGCGATACGCATGGCTTTGGGTAAGGAAGAATGTGTTGTCATGGTTCGTGGCTCCGGGATGAAGATGGATGGCCGCACGTCCTCCAGGCGCAAGGGCGATGCTCGCGTCTGGACTCCGTCAGCTCTTCTGCGAGCAGTGTGACGAATGCCGAAGTGTCCCGGATAGTAAGAATCAGACAAACGAAAACGCCATCGTATCGCGGCGTCAGAGACCCCTGATGAACGCTGTAGGACTCGCGTCGGCGAGATCAAGAAAGTCCTTGTCCAGATGGGCCTGATCGAAATAGCCGGATTCCTGCGCTATCTCGGCCCAGCTCATGCCGGGGTTAGCGGCCTTCGCCGCGATGGCCGCATTCAGACGGAGCACGCGGGCGTAGGTCTTGGGCGGCATTCCCACACGCTCCTTGAACAGACGGCTGAATTGCCTGGGCGAGAAGCCCGACGAGGCAGCCAGTTGATCCACAAGGGTACCTCCCGAGGTTGACCGGAGCATTGCCGCCGCTGCGGCAATAGGGTCCCGTGGACGCGCCTTCACGCGCTTCAGAAGTTGCACTTCCATGATGCGCGCGCGGTTCGTCAGGGTGCTTTCCGCCGCCAGGCGCTCGTATAGCTCGCGCGCAAGCGCCGGTCCGAAAAGGTTCTCAGCGCTGAATGCCACATCGATCACCTCGGGCATCGCCATCCCAAAGAGGGCATGCAGTCCCGTGGGTTCAAACTCAACGCTGAAGACATCGATGCGACCGGAAACCAGAACGTCAACCCGCCGATAGGTTTGCGGTCCAATCACGACAGCTGCCGGCGGAACGTCGCGGAAGCCGGTGCGGCGCTCTTCGATGACGGTGGAGCGCGTGAAATAGAAGTCCAGTGTCAGATCTGGCCGGGCGGGTAATGGAATGCGTGCGCCGCTGTCGCTGAAATTCGCCCTGCGCAGCTGGTAGGCCCTCACCAAGCCATTTAAGCGCGGATCTGGAGTGAGACGAGTGAATATAGTCATCAATTCCAATAATGGCCTTTAACGTGTTAGGCGTCAAAGAGAGAGTGGCACCGATTTAAGATCACAAATGCTGGGGAGATAACGCGCTTTATGCATCGAACCGGGTACAAGACAATAGCGGATCCGTTTTGCGTTCTTCCGTAAGAATCTCGCGCGCGAAATCGTCGTCGTTCACAGCTCGCGCAAGAATGAGCGCGCCAATGAGAGAGGTGTACATGTGGATCGCATCCCCCCGGGCGGAACGGCGAGAACGCCAAGGAAAGTAAGTCGCCAGGGCTCTGGTGCAAATAGGGAAGTCAGGCCGGTTAGAGTAGCCTTGGTGATGTGAGGTCTGACAATTGAGCAAGTTGAAGAGCCTGGAAGAGCTGTTTGCAGGAAGACACTTTGACCGCGAGGTTATCATTTTGTGTGTACGTTGGTATCTTCGCTACAAGCTTAGTCTGCGTGACTTGGTGGAGATGATGGCCGAGCTCGGCTTGCAGCTTGCGCACACGACGATCGTGCGTTGGGTGCGTCGGTATGCCCCAGAGTTCATCAAACGCTGGAACCGTTTCGATAGAGGCTCTGGCCGATCGTGGCGAGTCGACGAAACCTATATAAAGGTCCGTGGGCGATGGGTGTACCTGTATCGAGCAGTGGACA
>DASYBJ010000491.1:0-56750 GCA_036500845.1 Acidobacteriaceae bacterium | reverse complement strand
GATCGCTACAGGCAGTTCGATGCGTGAGATACAAGGAGCGCTAAAGTTCAACTTCTAAATTTAACGAAGTCACTGCGACAGGTCACTAGCGGCTGCAGGTTACGATGCTGTGCTTCACTGTCATCGTCGCCCAGAGCCGGGTACCGGTTGGAGGAGAATAGTGCGCGATAAGCGCGGTAAGCGCGGAAAGTCCCCTCGGTAGCGAGCGATTTCCGCGTGGAAAGCGTGGAAAGCCCTCTTTTGAGGACAACTGGCTGCTTCGGCACGGCTGTTGAACCCGCAAAAATACACCGATGTCACCCTGCTAAGTATCGGAAGAGAAGACACGCGCATACTTTATTAGATGCATGCATATTGACCACGTTTAAAAATTAACACGCTGGGCCCGATCAGCCGGTATAGCCGGCGGGCGGCTTTGGCGGGTTGCTCGAATTGGCCCCCGACTTTTCGCGGCGGTCTTGGCCCGTGGTCTTCGGGCAGCTCGGATATTTATGAAACACTCTCTACCGAACGCGCTTTGGGCTGCCGGATCGCAGGATGAACTTCGGGTCGCAGTTTGCTTCTCACTCCAAAGCTTGACAGCGCTCCCATCGACTGAATACGGTGTCAGCGAATGCATGTGCGTTTGGAGCCTTCATCGCTTTAATTTGAATTGCACTTCGAATGAGGGTTGAATGGACTTCGATTGCCCTGGTTGTGCGCCACGAAATATTTATGGGCATCACTACCGCTGCAGTCTACGGGTAGAAGAGTATTCCTGAAGAGTGTACAAAGCTGATTTCATCTCGGGCAAAAGCTTGCTGCGGCGGGGAGCAACAGCTGTGTTTGAAGTAGCGTTGGCGGCCTTTGTGTTTCTGGCTGTCGCTGCGGCCGCTCCTCCGACACCGCCGGCAGGACCACAGCAAGGACAGGAGCAAGGAGCGCAACCAGGACCAAAACAGGACCAGTCGACTCCGGCCGAGAACCGCGGCTCGGAAGAGGGTTACGAGAACCCTCAGGCGATTCAGATGCGGCAGTTTCTGGGATTAGGCAGGCAGCCCGACCGCAAAGCCGCCAGCGAGGGTGCAAAGATCTTCGGGTCTTCCTGCGCCTTTTGTCACGGAGCCGATGCGCGCGGCGGCCAGGGTCCGGATCTTCTACGCTCGTCCGTGGTTCTCGACGATCAGGAAGGGGAATTGATTGGGCCTGTCGTTCATAACGGCAGAGCTGCGAAAGGAATGCCCGTCTTTGCCTCGTTCACCGACGAGCAGATTCGCGATATCGCGGAGTTTCTTCACTTGCAGGTGGAATTGGCCGCAAACCGGGGCACTTACAAAATCCAAAACATCGTGACTGGAAATGCGAAGGCAGGGGAGACTTATTTCAACGGCGAAGGGAAATGCAACACCTGCCATTCGCCGCTCGGAGACCTCGCTCACATTGGATCCAAGCTCAGACCGCCGGATCTCCAGCAAGCCTTTCTCTACCCCGGTGTTCTGATGCGCAAATCGACGCCGAAAGCGACGGTGACCTTGCCTGATGGCAAGACGCTCACTGGCAAACTGAAGCATCTTGATGACTTCTCCGTTTCGCTCTGTGACGCTGATGGAATCTGTCATTCTCTCCCTCTCGAAAAGGGCATCAAGGTTGACGTGGACGATAAGCTGCTCTTTCATCGTCAAATGCTGGATAAGTACACCGATGCGCAGATGCACGACCTTACCGCTTACCTGGTAACTCTGAAATGATCCTCTTCCGCGTGCTGTCTTCGTTCTCGCTGTTGTGCACATTCGTTTGCGGAACGGCAGTTGGGCAATCGCTAAATCCGCAAACGCTTTTGGAACCGCAACCGACCGATACATGGCCCACTTACAACGGGGACTACTCCGGGAAGCGGTTCAGTCCACTTACACAGATTCAAGCTGCCAATGTTCATTTGCTCGCGCTCGCTTGGATGTACCGTGTCACCGTCTCGGGCGCAATGCGGGGCGTGGGGACGCCCGATATCAAATCAACTCCGCTGATGGTCAATGGAGTTCTCTACTTCACGGTTCCCGATCACGTTTATGCACTGGACGCGTGTACTGGCCAGGAGTTGTGGCACTACGACTGGGTGGACAAAGGCGGCCACCTGGTGGGGAATCGTGGAGTAGGCATGTATCGAGATTGGCTGTACTTTCTTGCGCCTGACGGTTGGTTCATCTCTCTGGAAGCGAAGACGGGCAAAGAGCGCTGGAGAAAGAAGGTCGCCGATGAAAAGATGCAGTACTTCACGACGGCGGCGCCAATGGTGGTTGGCAACCACGTCATCGTTGGTGTGGGCGGCGATGCAATCGACGTTCCCGGCTATCTGGAATCACGCGATCCGGAGACGGGAGAGTTACAGTGGCGCTGGAACAGCGAACCTCAAAAGGGCGAACCTGGAGCGGAGACGTGGCCCAACGAGGCGGCCATGGGCCACGGAGGTGGCATGACGTGGCTACCCGGCACTTACGATAAAGAGCTCAACCTTTTATATTGGGGCACAGGGAACCCGAATCCCGTCATGGCTGGCCAGGGTAGAAAGGGAGCCGACCTTTGGACTTGTTCCATCGTTGCGCTTAATCCCGATACCGGAAAATTGGTTTGGTATTTTCAAGGATCGCCTCACGATACGCATGATTGGGACAACACAGAGACGCCGGTTTTGTTCGATGCGGAGATCGAGGGCAAGCCGCGTAAGTTATTAGGCCAAGCGGCTCGCAATGGTTATTTCTTTGTACTGGATCGCACGAATGGGAAGAGTGTGGTTTCGAAACCCTATGTTCCCTTGAACTGGTCCAAAGGTGTCGACGCCAAGGGCCAGCCGATCCCTGACGAGAAGAAAGAGCCAACTGTCGATGGTTCACTGCTGAGCATGAATCCGGGCGGGGGAACGAATTGGATGCCTCCAAGCTACAGTCCGCAGACCGGCCTTTTCTATGTCAACGCGACACGGGGTTACAGCGTGACGTATCTCACAGATACTAGCGAGCGGCCGGAGGGATACGGAGGTTCGGGCCGAGGGCTTTGGTCGCAGCATGTGTTGGAAGCACTCGACTATAAGACTGGAGACGTGAAGTGGAGCCATGCATACACGACCATCGACGGCTTGGGCGGAGGCTTGGGCGGTCCGGGGATTTTGACGACAGCCGGAAATCTCCTGTTCACCGGTGACTACAACGGCAATCTGATCGCTTACGATGCTGCCAACGGTCGGATTCTGTGGCACTTCCCGATGCTTCACTCTCTCGGCAATGGCCCCGAGACCTATATGCTTCAGGGGCGGCAGTATCTAGTGGCTGGAGGGGGCGATACGCTGTACGTGTTCGCGCTGGTACCCTGACCTCATGAATCGCTGTGCAACGAAGGGGACCACGCGGCTGGATTATCCTGTGTGCCCAGCCCGGGTTTCGTGTGCACTGCTTGTACCGTCGCCTGTACCGTCAACGATACGGAGTCTCCCATGAAGGCTAGTCGAACGAGGTACAGTGTAGTCGCACTGGCTATCGGCTTGGCGGTCCTCTCGTATGTGCAACGAGTTGCGATCTCTCAGGCGGCTGGGCCAATCTCCCGTGATCTGCACCTCAGCAAAGCACAAATGGGGCTCGTCTTCGGGGCCTTCGGCCTCTCTTATGCCCTCTTCGAGATTCCTATCGGTCTGCTCGGCGACCGCATTGGCGCGCGGCGGGTCTTGCTGCAGATTGTTTTAGCTTGGTCGGCGTTCACTGCCCTGACCGGCATAGCCTGGAATGCCGTCTCTCTTTGGGTAATCCGCTTCCTGTTCGGGGCCGGAGAGGCGGGATGTTTTCCCAACCTTACACGCATGCTCAGCGTTTGGCTCCCGGCGCGCGAACGCATGACTGCGCAATCGTTGATGTGGGCTTGCACACGATGGGGCGGGGCAGCAACGCCGCCACTCGTGCTGGCCTGCGTCGGGCTCTTCGGCTGGAGAGGAGCGTTTGTCGCATTCGCAACGCTAGGCTTAGTCTGGTGCGCTGTGTTCTTCTTTTGGTATAAGGACGACCCTGCGCAGCACCCCTCGGTCAACGCCGCTGAAAAGGGAATGCTCGCATCATCGCGGGCTCTGATGACTCAGCATGCCGGGCAGAGTGGCTGGATATCTTTGCTGCTTACGCCGCAGGTCTTAGTTCTCGTTCTGCAATATTTCTGCTTTGCCTTCGTTTGGTATTTCTACATCACGTGGCTGCCTACTTATCTGCGGGAGGCGCGAGGTCAATCCGCGGGGCACGCGGCGGCTCTATCTGTGCTGCCCCTCTTATTCGGCGGCTTCGGTTCGCTGCTTACCGGGCTGATGCCCGAGCGCCTGCCACGCCGCAGCATCGCTTTGTTCGGCTTCATCGGTTCCGCACTGCTGCTGTTTGCCTTTACGCGCATCCGCCCCGTCGTCCCCGCCATGCTGTGCATGGGCATGGCCAGCTTCTGCAGTGATCTGACGATGCCGATTTCGTGGAATGCCTGTGTTGAGATAGGCGGCTCCTATACTGCAACGGTAGCCGCGGCCATGAACATGCTGGCTAACCTGGCCGGTTTCGTGGCCCCGGTTATTGGTGGACTGATTCTGCAGAGGACCGGAGGAGATTGGACTCCTCTGATCTATCTGATGGTCGGCGCAGCAGTGATTTCAGCGCTCTGCTGGCTTTACCTCGATCCTGAGAATGCAGGACGTCAACGTGAGCGCGGGCTCGACAGCCTGCGGGCACAAGTCAATGCGGAGAGCGCATCCCTTTGAAGAGCGTGACCAGCGAGCGGGAACACGGAAGATGCAAAGACATACGAGACTAGCTTGGGGAGCCTGCAGCAGTGTCGCGTCTCTTCTGTTCCTCTTGCCGCTGATGCCCTTCGGGCACGCCGATCAGAAAAGTGCACCCCCAGGCGCAGTCCGTAAGCGCGTAGTCGCTGAATGGGCGGCGATGTCGGCGCCGGGAAACTGGCCGATGGTTGGCCGTGATCCTGGTGGCACACGCTATTCCTCACTGGCGCAAATCACGCCAGACAATGTTCGCGAACTGAAAGTAGCGTGGGTGTATCACATGCGGCCGGCCTCTCTAAGCGCAGCGAGGGATGGGTTGGGCGGCGCCAGTTCACAACCCTCCGCAGGTTTGCACCCCTCAGAAGACCAGCCGTTGGTGGTGGGCGACACCATGTATGTGGTCACTCCTTACAGCCGGGTTGTCGCTCTAGACTCTTCCACCGGTCATGAGAAATGGGTGTTCGAGATCCCAGATGGCGACCAGGCGTCGCTGCGCGGAGCTGCATATTGGCCCGGAGGGGAGGGGGCGGGGCCGGCAATCATCTTCGGCACCCGTCGCGGCCGGATGTACTCGATCAGCGCAGCGACAGGCCAGCTGAACCTGGAATTCGGCGAGAAGGGAACGGTCGACCTCAAGACCCCGGAGGTGATGACGACCGGCAAAGATAAGATCTACATCCTGCCGTCGCCACCTGTTCTTTATAAGAACTTGGTGATCACCGGTGCCGGTCCGGGCGAAGGGCCGGGCGGTCTGGGCGGGGGGCTGGGTCCAGCAGGCGATACCCGTGCCTGGGATGCGCGTACAGGCAAACTGGTTTGGACCTTTCACTCTGTGCCTCGGCCTGGCGAAGTCGGACACGAAACCTGGGGAGGCGATAGCTGGAAGGACCGTTCGGGTGTGAACGTGTGGGGTTACATGACGGTCGATGTTGCCCGCGGCATTCTCTATATGCCATTCGGAGCTCCCAACAATGACCGTGTTGGCGTAGACCGCCCGGGCAATAACCTTTTCGGCTCCTCTCTGGTCGCGGTCAATGCGGCCACTGGCAAACTGTTGTGGTATTTCCAGGTAGTTCACCATGACATCTGGGACCTCGATACGGAAGCGCCACCGACATTGTTCGATGTGCAACATGATGGCGAGACCATTCCGGCGGTGGCGACAGTCAACAAGAACGGACTGATGTTCATCCTGAATCGCGTGACCGGCAAGCCGATTTTCGGCGTCGAGGAAAGGCCAGTCCCCAAGAGCAATGTGCCTGGCGAGGAAACTTCGCCAACCCAGCCTTTCCCGGTTCTGCCCGAGCCGCTGTCCCAGAACACTCTTAACCGGAGCAATCTCTATAAAGGCACACCTGAGCATGAGGCGTGGTGCGAAAAGTACGTGGACGACAACAATATGCTGCTGGGCGCTGTGCCGTATACGCCATCGGAGCTCAATCGTTACACGGTCACTTTGCCGGGCACACAGGGCGGCGTGAATTATTACGGAGGCGCGTTCGATCCGAAGCTTGGACTGTTTGTGGTCAACGTAAACAACCTGGGGCAGCCGATGAGGATCATCCGTAACCCTGATGGTAGCTATTCCAATTCCGGGCCGCTTGCCTCGGCAGTGCGCTTTTGGAACCCTGAGAATCATCTGCCCTGCACACCAACGCCATGGGGACAGTTGGTTGCCGTGGACGTGAATACCGGTAGGATCGCCTGGCGATCCACGTTGGGAGTGACGGACATCTTTCCAGAAGGCAAGCAGAATACCGGCCGCCCAGGTCTGGGCGGTGCCATCGTGACTGCGAGCGGGCTTACCTTCATCGGCGCTACCGACGATGGTCGCTTCCGTGCCTTCGATACGAGAACAGGAAACCCACTCTGGACGGTAAAGCTTCCCGGATCCGCGGAGGCCACTCCAATCACGTACGCCGATGCGAAGGGAAATCAATATGTCGCCGTCGTAGCGACAGGTGGCGGCCTTCTGCGCGCACCGCTGCTCAGTGACTCTTTGGTGGTCTTCAGCTTGTCCGGCGGATCCGGAATGGCAGGGCGGCCGGTTGAGGTGACAGCTTCGCCCGTCGCCGCCTCACCCGCTCAGAGCGCGGCTCCCCCGGCAGGAAACACATCAGCTGGATCGGGCTCTCCCTCCGTTGGGAGCGGGAATCTCAACGTCTTGCCCCCTGGACCAGGGCATGACCTTACGATTCGAGTCTGTTCCGGTTGCCACTCGCCGGCGATCGCAGCCAACCAGCGATTGACGGAGCAAGAGTGGTACAACCTTGTGCAAGTCATGTCCGCACGCGGCGCCGCTGCTAGCGATGCCGAACTCAACGAGATCACTGCGTACCTGGCAAAGTCATTTCCCAAAGAGTCGGTGCCTCAACGGTAAATGAACTTTGCGCCCATCCGGAGAAGTCCTGGTACACCTGATTGCGGTTTCCCATCCTACGCGGCGACCCTCATGAGAAATGCAGGCGAACGCCAGGTTCGAGGGCTGGTAAATACTGGTTTGAGGTCAGCTCATGACCCAGCCACCGTTGACGTTGATCGTCTGACCGGTAATGTAGCCGTTCGTTGCAAGCAAGATGGCGATGTCGGAAACCTCGTCGACGGATCCCATGCGTCCGACCGGAATGTTCGCTGCGCTTGCTCGCAGATTCGTTCGTGTCATATCGGTTTCAATCAGAGCCGGGGCGATGGCATTGACGGTGATCCCTTCGGTCGCGAGATATCGAGCATAGTAATGCGTAAGTCCCAGCATTCCAGCCTTGGAAGCTGCATAATGCGGGCCCACGACCCCCCCGATCTGCGCTGCTATCGAGGAGAGATTGATAATGCGGCCCCACTTCCGAGCGCGCATAGAGGGGAGGAACGCTTGCGTGACAAGGAAGCAGGACTTCAGATTCGCAGCGATCAGCTCATCCCAATCGCTCTCCTTAATCTGCTCGATCGCCTGTGGACGAGAGATACCGGCATTGTTCACCAGAATATCGACCGCGCCAATTCGTTCTTGGGTATCGCGAGCGAGACGTTCAACATCGTTGGCCACGGAGACATCGGCCTGGATCCTGGCGCAACGCCGTCCCAGTTGCAGGATCTCTGATTCCACTGCCTGCGCCTCTTTGGAGTGAGTCAAGAAATTGAGAACTACATCAGCACCGGCCGCGCCAAGCGAGATGGCGATTGAGCGGCCGATGCCCCGGCTAGCTCCAGTGACAAGCGCGACTTTTCCTTTAAGTGCGTTCATTCTCTAAATGGTACATGCTTTGAATCGCCTCAAACTGGGAGCACCTTTCCGGCGAAAACAACTGCACAGAAATCTCCAACGCTTGGTTCAGTCACTCGCAGATGGCAGAGTGCGGGCACGCGGCCAACTCGATTGGATCCGATCGATGCGGTAGGTACGCCCGCCTAGCCTTCCCACTTCGTAGCCCTGATCATAGGCCTGACGATCGTCGCCATTGGGGAACTTGTGTTTGTGGTTCTTGTATTGCATCTTTTTAAAGTCATGGTAACCGTCATGGTTTCCCAGACTATAGTAGCGATCTTTTGTATAGTCCGTATGTTGTTCTGCCTGAAGAGGCGCTACAAAGATCAACGCTGCTTCGAATGCCAAGATCATCAATAGGCTGTTCACGTAAACTCCTCGGTCAAAGTACAGCGGGATGTCCCGCTTCAATAGGTATGTTGAACCTGTGTTAGATCCACGGATTCCGCGTGGGCTAACGAGTCCGCAAAATCATCTGTCATTGCATTTCCATCAGGTCCGACTGGCGTGGTCGCGCATATCCGGCAGTATCTTGTCGACGATCTCTCGTTCCCGGCTATAGGCCTCCGTGGCTGCGGTGACGTCTGTCTGCACGATAAGCTTGACCTGTTCGAGCTGGGCCTGGGCACATGGACAGTTGCCGCCGCGCGCTGCACTTCCTCCTGATTGCGATTCGTAAACCGAAGGGGGATCTGCAATGCGCTATAGAGGGTGTCGGCGCCTGAGTTGCGCTTAGACCCGCCGAGTAAATCGAAATCGGGCACGCCAAGCGATTTCTGCAGCTTGAGGTCGGCTTCCGCAGCGGCGACGGCATCCTGGGCAAGCATTACGTCCTGACGCTGCGCGAGAACCTGCGTACGTTCCTCATACGGAATGGAGTCGATCGTGTCGATGGAGTCACTGAGCTCGACACTTTCGTCGACGGGGTGACAGATCTGCCTGCCGTGTGCGGCGCTGACCTGACCTTGTGCAATCCGGGCCCTGGGGCTGCTTTGAGCCTGTTGGATTGCATCGTGCCGGCTCAGCCTGGTCTGTCCCTGTGCAGCGACTCCGGCCATAGTATTGATGAGAACGGCAGCTTCGGCAACGAAATAAAGGACTTGAAATGCGAGTGCATTTCGATCTGGGTTGAGTGACACGGAACAAAATGGCATTGCAAACGACGCTCGTTTCTCTTTTGGAGGAGAGCGGGTGCAGAACTTGCTAGGTGCTCTTCCTGCCGGGTTATAAGCACGCCGGTGGCCATCGTGGGGATTTCGCAGAACCGACCTTTAAGAGGGATGAAGCTTGAGGGCAAGCGCGTCAGATGCAAGACATGTTTTTGTTCGAAGCTTCGAACGGATCTGTTCGATTTTTTGAACCTTGCACCCCCACAGTTGAATTTTTTGAAGAATCTGTTGCAGGTAAGTATGGAAGCTCAATTGCAAGAATCCACCCTGCAGCAGGGATCATCAATCCAGGGGAAGGGGTAGATCCAGATCAAACCTTATCGTGTCAACCTGACAACCAGCATCATCAGTCGAACCACGATCGCACTGGTCAACTTGGTTGTGTTGCTGGTGTTTCTGCTGGCGCAGTCGATTTTTTCTCTGTTCCATGGAGCACCGCCGCTGGCTGTCTTTGTCGTTGCGGCGTTCGGGATAGCCCTTCGGTTGGCGGAGATCGTATATGCAAGCCGACGATCTCGATTGCCAATAAACGCCACGCGAACTCTCGGCGCCCTCTCGGTCGCATGGAACCTGGCTTTACCCCTAATGCTGGCCATGGCGACGCGGCAATTCCACACGCACTTCTTTGGTATGTTGATCCTGCCGGTGCTCGAGACGGCACTTTACTTCTCGTTTCCAACCACGGTGTGTGTCGCGGCGATTGCTTCGTCGATCGCGGCTTTTTGGGTAGCCTATGCCGCTCACTTTCGGCCTCCGTTCGAACTTGGGGAATTGCTTGAGGCGACAACCCTGGTGCTTGTTTGTTTCATTGTGGGAACGTTGACCTGGTGGCTGGTCGACCTGTTGAGCGGCCGCGAAGAGGCTCTCGAACAGAAAGTCAACGACCTCGAGGCGACACGAAGCAGACTCATTGAAGAAGAGAAGCTGGCCGCAGTCGGAAGGCTCGCCAGTTCCGTAGCGCACGAGATACGAAACCCTGTAGCAATTATTTCAAGTGCCCTTGAGGCCTCCTCATCGCCATCGTCTTCGTCGGCGGATCGGGATGAAATGTCCAGGGTCGCGATGATGGAAGCGCGCCGGCTTGAACGTCTGACTACGGACTTTCTGTCGTATGCGCAACCTGGCTCTCCGCCCTTTACAGAACTGGATGCGACGGCGCTTGTCGGCTACATCGCGTCCATTGTTCGCGTGCAGGCTTTCCACAAGTCTTTAACGATTGATGTCGACACTCACGATGGTTGCCAGGTCTACGGCAATGAGGGGCAACTGCAGCGGATGCTGTTGAACCTGATGCGGAATGCAGTCGAAGCGTCCCCGGAGCGTGGGCGAATTAAGATTGATGTGGGGTGGCATTGCCGCGACAAGATCCGGATTGCAATCACGAATGCGGGAGCACGAATTCCGAAGGAGTCTGTCGCTCGGATCTTCGAACCCTTCTTCACAGCGAAGGAAGGAGGGACCGGCCTGGGCTTGGCAATTGCCCGGAACATTGTCGAGAAGCATGGAGGCGAATTGCTTCTCGAGCGCAACGAAACCGACAACATCGTCTTTGCAGCAATCATACCTTCCCTGCTCGTACCTTCTGAGGCCGGATCAAAACACATGATGGAAGAAGGAACATGGCAAAAGTTCTGATTGTTGAAGACGAACCCAACATGCGCAAGCTGCTTGCCATGAATTTGCGGGGAGATGGGCATGTTCCGGTCGAGGTGGCCACGATCAAGGCCGGGTTGGAGGCGGTTTACGCCAACGATTTCGATGTGATCCTCACGGACCAGCGACTGCCAGACGGAGAGGGCCTGGAGATTGTGAGCGCCGTCTCGCAGTCAGATTCCGCTGCCGCGGTAATCGTTCTGACGGCCTATGGCAGTGTTGAACTGGCAGTCGAAACTATGCGTAAAGGAGCCTTTGACTTTCTCACCAAGCCGTTTTCCGGTGAAAACCTGAGAGCGGTTATTCAGCGCGCGGCGCGGCACACATCTCTGCGCCGCGAAAATGATCTGCTTCGCAGCGCAGTTGGCAAGCTCGAGGGGCAATCGGAGATCCGCGGCCAAAGTGCACAGGTCGCTCGTCTGCGCGAGTTGATCGCCAAGGTAGGTCCGACGGAAGCGACGGTTCTCATCACTGGTGAAACAGGTACGGGAAAGGAGTTGGTAGCCCGCGCCATTCACAAAACCAGCGGACGCGCGGATAAGCCTCTGGTAAGCGTCAACTGCGCGGCTTTCAGCGAGACGCTTCTCGAGAGCGAGCTCTTTGGACACGAGAAGGGTGCCTTTACCGGGGCTGACCGCATTCGTCATGGGCTCTTTGAGACGGCACACCAGGGAACCTTGTTTCTCGATGAGGCGGGAGAGATGTCGCCCGCAGCACAAGCGAAACTGCTGCGCGTGCTTGCGGAGGGAAAAATCACGCGAGTAGGATCGTCTACCTCGCGGGATGTGAACGTGAGAGTGCTCGTCGCTACCCATCGCAATTTATTGCGAGAAGTAGAGGAAGGCAGGTTTCGCCGCGATCTCTATTACCGGCTCGCCATCGTCCCGATCCAGGTTCCCCCGCTCCGCGAACGGGCCGAGGACATTCCGGAGTTGGCAGACTACCTTCTCGAACAGATCGCCGGCGAGTTAAAGATGCCCAAACGTAAACTACACCCCGATACCCTGCCACAACTCACTGCCTATCGCTATCCGGGGAATATCCGTGAGCTTCGAAATCTGCTCGAGCGGGCTTGCATTCTTACAACGAGCCGGGAGATCGGCTGGATCGATCTCCCGGAATCGCCGGACGAGCAATACGAGGGGGCGGCATCGGCTCCGAGTATCGCCGGCATGAGTCTTCCAGAGGAATTTCAGCTGCGAAGCATGTTGGCCAGTTGGGAACGTACCATCATCGAACAAATATTGCTTAAGACAAAAGGATCCAAGACGGAAGCGGCGCGGCGGCTTGGGCTCTCAAAGAGCGATCTAAGCTATAAATTGTCGAAGTACGGTCTCGCGCAGAATTCGATCAAGGCCGCTCTGTGAGGTATCCAGGTTTCTTGGGAGAAGACTATGGGCTCTCCATCTGAAGGTTAATCTCGATCAACGGAATGCGATCATGAGCGCGGCCGCAATCCTATTGAGAAGCATATCCGGGAAGCAGCCCAGGACCACAACCAGTGCGGCTGTCGCCCACACTGCAACACTTGTGGTCAGCGGTACGGCGATGGCTGAAGTCTCCGCTTTGGGTTCGGACACGTAGACCTGCTTGAGTACCTTAAGGTAGTAGTAGAGCGAGACTGCACTCATGACGAGCGCCAGCAACACCAGCCAGAGCAGAGCGAAGTGCTGAGGGAGATTGAGCGCAGAAACAAATACGTAAAATTTTCCGAAGAAGCCCGCCAGCGGAGGAATGCCGGCCAGAGAGAGTAAGAAAACGAGCAGACAAAATGATAGGCCGGGAGCGCGCTTCCCCAGTCCGGAGAAATCTGCGATGCTGTCTACCCGCTCAGTCTCGAGCGCCGAGAGTACTCCAAAGGCGCCAAGAGTCGCCAAGGCATAGGTGAGCACGTAATAGACGAGTGCGGCCAGGCTTTGAGGACTGTGCGCAACCAGGGCGACCAGCATATATCCCGCATGCCCGATTGCCGAATAAGCCAACAATCGCCTGACGCTGGTCTGCGCGATCGCGGCTAAGTTGCCCCACAGCATCGAGACCGCCGCGACAGCCGCGATCAGGAGGGTCCATCCAGAGGAGTAATTCCCCCAACCTGCGTTGCCCGCCGCGCCCATCAGAGCTAAATAGAAGAGCAAGAAGAGAGCGAAGAAGCTCGCTACTTTGGAGCTGGATGCTACGAGTGCGGCGCTCGAAGTTGGCGCTCCCTGGTATACCTCCGGAGCCCACATGTGAAATGGCGCGGCTGCGACCTTGAAACCAAATCCCGCGAGCATCATGACGATCGCGAGGGTCAACATCGGATCGCCGGGCGAAGTGTTCACTGCGGCAGCGATTGGTTTGAGCGCGATCGAACCCGAGATTCCGTAAAGCAAGCTCATGCCGAAGAGCAGGATTCCGGCTGACATGCCCCCAAACAAGAAGTACTTGAGCGCAGCTTCCGCCGATCGAGCGCTGTTCTTGTCAAACCCCGTCAGCACATAGAGCGAAAGACTCAGAAACTCAATCGTGATGAAGATGACCAACAGGTTTTGCGTACTCACAAGGAGCATCATCGCAGTGGTGGCGAATAGGACAAGGCTGCAATACTCGCCCACGTTCTGTGTGAAGTCCGCGGAGGCGCCAAAGAGTAGAACAAGAATCGCCAGCAATAGCAGGGCTATCTGGATAAGCTGGGTCAGCGGATTGGCCACCAGCATCCCGGAAGGAAGAGCGCCTTGCGGAGAGACTTTCTCCAGCCCAACAAGCGCAAGGACGCATCCAGTACAGGCCGCGATGACCGCGGAACGGAATCGAATCGCAAGCGTCGCCTGGCGCAGGAAAGTAAGATCAAGCACGAGGACGAATAATCCGGCGAGCGCGACGATGATCTCGGGCGCAGTCAATCGCAGGAGTTCCAAGTAGCTTGAGCCGGTCATCTCGACGCACCCCTGCGAAGCCCCTCGAACAGGGCGGAATTGAGGCTAGGCAGAATCAAGTCCATGAGAAGCCTGGGATAGAGACCGGTCACAATCGTGCTCACGATCAGTAAGTACGCTCCCAGGCGCTCCGGGAATGTGATCGGGGGAAAAACATGTTCCGGCGTTGCGGTTTTCGCGGCGTCTCCGAAGAAAGCAGCCTGAAGTGCACGCCACGAGAATGCGATTCCGATGAGGATTCCCAGACCTGCGACACAGGACATCCAGGGGAAGGATTGCCACGTTCCAATCAGTACCTGCAGTTCCGCGATGAATCCGCTGAACCCCGGGAGCCCAATCGACGCCATCGATGCAACAGCAAAGGTGACAGCCGCAAAAGGAATCAGGCGGCCCAGGGGAATACGCGATAGCTCACGCAGATCGCGCGTGTGGGTGCGGTCATAAACCATCCGCCCGACGACAGCAAATAACAATCCCGCCACGATTCCATGAGAGAACATCTGGTAGACGGCGCCGGAGAGGCCGATCCGGTTCAGGGTCATCAGGCCTAACAGCACAAATCCCATATGGCTGACGCTGGAGTAGCCGATGACAAATTTGAAATCTCTTTGTACGAGGGCGATGGTCGCG
This sequence comes from Acidobacteriaceae bacterium, assembly GCA_036500845.1. GTDB lineage: Bacteria > Acidobacteriota > Terriglobia > Terriglobales > Acidobacteriaceae > PALSA-350. The sequence continues at coordinate 42,353 of DASYBJ010000491.1, read as the reverse complement.
CCGTAGACGATGCCGATCACTGCGAGCACGGCAAAGACTTGCTGCCAGGAGCCAAAGCCGAGCGCACGAAAACCCCATGAATCGAGACCGCGGGGAAACAGCATCATCGCGACGCGCAAGCATCCGTAGGCACCCAGCTTCATCACGACGCCAGCCAGCAACATGGACGCGGCTGTGGGAGCGGCAGCGTGACCGGTCGGCGCCCAAGTGTGAAAGGGCCACATGCCGGCAAGGACTGCGAATCCCACGAACACCAATGGGAAAGCCCACATTTGAAAGGATGCCGGAAAAGGAAAGTGCGCCAGCGCCTCTAGATTCAGCGTGCGTGCCCCCGCAACACAGTAGGCGGCAATGATTCCAGCGAGCACGAGCGCGCTTCCCGCGAAGGAGTAGAGCACCAGTTTCATGGCCGCATACTCCCGCCGTGTCGATCCCCAGATTGCAATCAGAAAATACTTGGGGATAATCGCAATCTCATAAAAGACAAAAAGCAGAAGGAGATCAAAGCTGAGAAAGACACCATAGACGGCGCCGATCAGAACCAGATAGAGAGCAAAGAACTCTTTGACGCGCCGTTCGATATTCCACGAAAAGAGTATGCCGGCGACCGCTGCAACTCCCGTCAGCAGAACCAGAGTCAAACTGATGCCATCGGCCGCCAAATGATATTCGATACCCAGCTGCGGTATCCAAGACGTTCTAACAATCGTGGTCAATTCACCCGAATGATTGTGCACAACTGCCACAATCGCAATCCCCAGTCCGGCCAACGCAGTGAACAATGCGGTAACGCGGGCAACTGCCGTACTCTTGCCAGGCGCGAATGTAACCGCTATTGCACCAAGAAACGAGATGTAGATCGTCCAGGCCAGCATCTCAGAACCCCACCTGAGCGACAAACTGCATCACTGTACCGTGCAGCATCCCGGAGATCAGTTGTGGGTACAGTCCCATGACGAAGATCAGGGCTACTCCGGGAGCGAGCAGGAGCCGTTCGGTGAGGGTCAGGTCGGGAATAGAGGCCCAACGTTCGCTCAATGGGCCTGAAAAGACCCTCTGCAGAATGGTGAGCAAGAATACTGCGGTCATGAGCAAGCCGAGCAGCGCAAGCGCTGTCGCCCACCAAGCCAGCGAGAAGGCTCCTTTAAAGATCAGGAATTCCCCGGGAAATCCGATCAACCCAGGCAAACCGAGCGAGGCGAAGAGTGCAATCCCCATCATTCCGCTAAATACCGGCATCACTCTACGCAGGCCGCCGAAATCGTTCAGACCGCGCAGACCGCCGCTACGCTTTTCGAGCAGCGCCACGAACCAGAAGAGCGTCGCGGCTGTGATCGCATGGCTGAACAGTTGCAGCATCACACCGGTGAGTGCCGCGGCCTTCGCGGCCGCAACGCCCGGCCCGGAGCCGAGGGGCCGCGCCACGGCAACGATGCCCAGAATGCAATAGCCCAGGTGATTGATCGAGGAGTAAGCGAAGATTCTCTTCAAGTCTGTTTGAGCCCACGCTGTGAATGCGGGCAGTACAACGCTGGCAACGGCAAACCAAAGAAGAATTGTCCGGCCGCGCCACATCTGTGCGGGAAAGATGGGGAGCAGGATTCTGAGAAAGCCATACACACCCATCTTGGACAACACACCGGTCAGCGCCATCGTGGTTTCCGAAGGAGCCTCCGCATAGGCTGAAGGGAGCCAGCCATGAAACGGGACCACCGGGGTCTTTACGGCAAATCCCAGAAAAGCGCCCCAGAACAGAACCATGGTGATACGGCCCGCGTCCCACTGATGCCAGTGAAGATTTTGTCCGATTGCGGAAGCGAGTTGGCCCGTTTGAGCCATCCGGGCCAGCTCGATAAAGTCGAATGTCCCAGAGGCGAGAAAGATTGCAAGAAACGCCAGCAGCAGAATGATGCTTCCCACCATCGTGTAGATAAAGAATCGGGTTGCCGCACGAGCGCGTCCCGCTCCGCCCCAGAGCCGAATCAGGAAAAACGCTGGAATCAGGCTCAGCTCCCAAAAAAGAAACCAGTGGAGAAAGTTCAGCGCAGTGAAGGTGCCGAAAAGACCAGACTCGAGGAAAAGGAGCAAAGCCAAATAGGCCGAGCCTTGTTCCGGATTGTTCTTCGAATCATTTTGGGAATCGCTCTGGGACGCTGCGATGGACATCAGCACGACGATCGAGGAGATCGCCAACATCAACAGACTGAGCCCATCCAGACCGACGTGGTACTGAAGCCCGATGTCCGGCGCCCATGAGTGCCATTCCTGAAACTGCATTCCACCAAACGCGGGATCGAGACGGCACCAAAGCAGGATCGTGATGGCGAGCGCCGCTGCTGCGAAGGTGAGGGCTGCCAGACGCGCCGCGGACCGCCTCGCTCTGCCGAGGAGAAGGACCGCGGAGCCTCCTATGAGAGGAAGGAAGGTCAATGCACTGAGCCATGGGAAATTGCTGACTGGCGAACGGCTCACGAACAGGCTACTCATCCCCTGCGTCCTAGCAGCAGGAGAAGTGCTAACGCCGCTAATCCGCCTCCCATGAGCCGCAGATAATTCTGGATACGCCCATCCTGTAAGCGCGCAAGCAGTCGCCCGCTTCGCGCCACGCTGGTGCAGCCTTCGTCGAATCCCTTATTCACCACCCAGCGGTCCAAGGAGAAATCCAGCCATCCGATTCCTCGGATCAGGCCTGACACAGCGGTCGGGATGCCGCTCCATACCCACCGGTCTAGCCAGTTGGCGACACTTGCGGCCAACCAGGCGAGCCGTTGAATGGTCATGGCATAGAACTGGTCGACGTACAGGCCATTTCGCAGCGCGTGGAAGATCGCCGGCTGTAATCGCTCTAGAGGATCTGGGGCAGCAGCGCGCTCGATCGGACGGCGGCCATAGATCCACCAACCGAGCCCGAGGCCGGCGAAGACGAGCACAGACGAAACGAGCATAAGCTGGAGAAATCCACCTTCCGCAAGTTGCCGGAAATCGATGCTCGCGTGCCTCAGTTCTACGAAGGCTTGCAACCATGGCCAAGCTGGAGTTCCGACGAAGCCGAGAAGCACTGCAAAGATTGCCAGCAGCACTAACGGAACCGTCATCACCGCCGGACTCTCGTGAGCGTCGTCGAGCTGGTGTTCCTCGGCGGGCTCAGAGCGGGGAACCTGCTCAGCCGGCGTGTCCCTTCGGCGGTCGCCAAAGAACACATAGCAGACTTGACGCGTCATGTAGAAAGCCGTCAGCAGCGCGCCGATCGCACCAAGGTAAAAGGGCACTCGCGAGACTTGCCATTCAGAGGCAGCATGAAGAATCGCGTCTTTACTCCAGAACCCGGAGAAGAAGAGGGGGAACCCGCACAACGCGAGAGTACCGACTGCGTAGGCCGCAAACGTGACTGGCATCCACGTACGCAGGCCGCCCATTTTGCGAATATCCTGCTCTCCCATACAACCGTGGATGACCGAGCCGGCGCCGAGAAATAAAAGCGCCTTGAAAAATGCATGAGTAATAAGGTGGAACACGCCGACTGCGACGCCGCCGACGCCGAGACCCAGCATCATGTATCCGAGCTGCGAAACGGTCGAGTAAGCAAGAATCCGCTTGATATCGTCCTGAGCAACGGCAATCAAGGAAGCGAAGATCGCGGTGAGAGCTCCGATCCAAGCTACCACCTGCAGAGCGGTGGTAGGAACTGGCTGCAAGGCTGGCGATGCGCTCGTCAACGATGCGATGAGCGATGCGTTCACCGCTGACGCGCTCATGAGCGGATACACTCGCGCTACCAGGTAGACGCCCGCCGCGACCATTGTCGCAGCGTGAATCAAGGCGCTCACCGGCGTCGGACCTTCCATCGCATCCGGCAACCAGACATGTAGCGGTAACTGGCCGGATTTTCCTACTGCGCCGCAAAAGATCAAGAGAGCAATGCCAGTCGAGGCAGCCATCCCGAAACGAATGGTATGCGCTGCCAACAAGGAAAGTGCGGGATTCTCCAAGCATCCTGCGCCGTGGTCGTAAAAAAGCAGTGTGCCCGTTTGGCCGTAAAGCCACACCATCCCGAGGAGCAACCCGAGGTCCCCAATCCTCGTTGTAATGAACGCCTTCTTGGCAGCTGCCGCTGCTGGAGGTCTTTCATACCAGAAACCGATGAGCAAATACGACGTAAGCCCCACGATCTCCCAACACATAAAGAGCAGCAGGAGGCTATTCGCGATCAAGAGTCCGAGCATGGCTCCAGCGAACAGAGATAGGAAGCAAAAGAACCGGGTGAAGTTCTCGTCGTGGTGCATATAGCCCACGCTGTAAATGAAGATCAGCAGCCCGACAAAGGTGACCATCACCATCATGACCGCTGCCAGAGGATCCAACATCCACCCGAGCTTCACCCATTCCGATCCGAATTGCATCCACGGGAAGTTGAAGAATAGCCGCTCCGGCTTCAGTAAGAGATGGAGGAAGGCGACGATCGCCAGCACGAAGGAGAGGCTCATGAAAGCGATCGCCAGACCTGCCGCGATTCTGCGGTGTTCCCGCTTGAGCAGCGCGGTGATGCCTGCACCCAGGAGAGGCAGGGTCGGAATCAACCACAGATAGCGAAGGATCCAGGGCATAGGCTAGGCTTACTCCCGAGTCCTGGCGAGCAGGCTCAGATCCGTAGTTTTCGCATGCCTATAGACAGCGAGAATGAGTGCGAGCCCAACAGCCGCTTCCGCCGCAGCGACGGCAATGGCAAAAAGTGCAAAGATCAGTCCAGTTATTTCTGACGGGTGGGACCCAAAGCGCCAGAAGGCGACGAAGTTCAGGTTGGCCGCGTTCAACATCAGCTCGATGCCAACCAGCACCAGAATCGCGTTCCTGCGAGTCAACGCGCCCGCAAGACCAATCGCAAATAGCATGGAGGAAACGAGCAAACATCCTGCCAAAGGAGTCATTCAGTGCCCTGTTTCTCCTTCATTGCAACGATGACGGCTCCTATGAGCGCGGCTGTCAGCATCAGACCTATCACTTCCAAAGGGAGTACATAGCCTTGCATCAAAACATCGCCTAACTGCCGGATAGACGGCGGGGGCGCGGGCGGTCCCGCCGAATGGATCACAGAGCTATGAAAGATTGCCCAGGCAAGGATTGCGAATATGGCCCCCGAGACGAGAATGCCAAGCATCCAGGGCGGTGCTGGGGACAAGAGGGTCGAGGCCGCTTCACCGCCGCGGGTGAGCAAGATGACAAAGACGATCAGTACGGCGATCGCACCTACATAGACAAGCAACTGCGCGAGGCCCAAGAACTGGGCGCCAAGGGCGAGGTATAGAGCCCCCAGTCCCGCAAACGCAACAGCCAAAGCGAGCGCGCAATGAACTAATCCGCGGAGAAGCATCGCAGCGCACGCGCTGACCAATGTCAGCGCAGCAAGAATAAGGAACGGAACACTCATTCTTTCGGATCCGGCACTCTCCGCCATACCTTTCTTCGCGCACACCGGCAAAGTTCGTGGTCGTTGGGCGCTGCTTTATCCGCACTGTACTGCGTGATGCGATCGCTCAGTTCTCATTCGGCAAAACGGTAGATTCGCCTCGCGATCTTGTTCCTTGTCCCCACTCCGCGAGCCAACAGCGCATAGGAGACTACGATGAACACGGAGCTAACGAGCCACCGGGTCACTCCGTGCGGAAGAAAACGCCAGGCGCCCGCCGAGACGACGACTACCAGCGCCATCGGCAACATAAACTTCCACGCGAAGTTCATCAACTGATCCATGCGCAAGCGAGGCAGAGTGCCCCGCACCCAGATGAATCCCACGATGAGCCCCAAGAGCTTCGCGAAGAACCACGTCCATGACGGAACCCACGTCAGAAAGGAAAGCGGCGCCGACCATCCGCCGAGAAATAACGTGATTCCCAGACCACTGATGGCAAACATTCCAAGATATTCGCCAAGAAAGAACAGGGCGAATTTGAACCCTGAGTACTCGATGTAATATCCGGCAATGATTTCGGACTCTCCCTCCGGCAAGTCGAAAGGCGAGCGGTTGGTCTCCGCCGTAGCCGCGATCATAAAGAGGATGAATCCGGCGAAACCCCACGGCGTCAGGACATACCAATGCGGGAAGATTCCCGAGAAGCCCGATTGCTTCTCTACAATCTCCACGGTCGACAACGAGCCAGCTGCCATGATGACGGCAATGGAGGAGAGCAGCAACGGCACCTCATAGCTGATCATCTGCGCGACAGCCCGCATCGCGCCGAGCAAAGAGTACTTGTTGCGGCTCGACCACCCCGCCATGAAAACAGACAGCTCCGAAATCGCTCCAATGGCGAAGAAAAACAGCACGCCCGCATCAAGATTGGCGGCTATCATGTTCCGGCCGATCGGCAGTACCGCGTAAGGCAAGAACGCGACCGCCAGAAGAACCAGCGGAGCCAAAAAGTGAACTGCAGGATCCGCCGAGCTTGGAACGATGTCTTCTTTCGTCAGGGACTTTATGGCGTCCGCCAGAGGCTGGAGGATGCCCAAGGGGCCGACTCGATTGGGGCCGTAGCGATTCTGAATCCTACCCAAGCCCTTGCGCTCGAGGACAGTGGTGAACGCAAACAGGATCGGAAAAACGAGAAGAATTGGAAGAATGCTTAGCAGAATCGAGATGGCCGGCTGAGTCGCAGTGGGCGAATGGTTCACGAGCCAGTGCTTCAGGATGACAAACACCTGGTCCCATGGCTGCATTATTTCGTCACCGCAGGTTCCTGAGTTGCCTTCTTGGCCTCGGCTTTAGCCTTCTCTTCGGCACGTCTGCCCTCTACCTCTGCTGCTTCCGTCGGATGAATCGCAGCATAGTAATCATTGGGCCGCGACAACTTATTTTTCTGCCACAAGAGCCCGCCAAAACGATCGTCCGTGCTTAACTCGAACTCGTTATCCATGCGAATGGCGTCGAAGGGGCATACTTCCACACAGATCTGGCAGCTCATACAAACAGATACATCGATGTCGAACACCGCAGGATAAAACTGCTGCTTGCCTACGAAGTCGGGCTTCTTGTCTTTGCTCTTTTCGATGTGAATGCATCGGGGCGGGCATTCCTTTTCACAAATCTGACAGGCCACGCAGCGAAGCCCTTCTTCTGGATCCACGCCATCGTAAATCAGGAAAGGGAAATTGCGCGCAGCCTCCGCTACAGGCAACCGCTCTTCAGGAAACTGCACAGTTACGAGCCGGTCCTTCCTTGTAAAGCTGCCCAGAAAATTCCGGGCGGTTTCCACGAACCCTTTTACGATGCCCCAACCTAACATTTCCTCTGCCCCCGCTGGGAGTGGTTAACGGTCGACTTCGCCCATCACAATATCGATGCTGCCCAGGATCACGACCACATCCGCAATGCTTTGCCCGAGACACATATCCTCGAGCACTGTAAGGTTGATCAGACTTGGAGGCCGCACACGGTACCGATATGGATTTGGCGACCCGTCGCTGATCAAGTAGAAGCCCAATTCCCCCTTCGGGGATTCAATTCTCGCATACGCCTCGCCGGCCTTTGGCCGTAAGCCGCGCAGTTTGGCTTTCGGATCGATGAACGGCCCGGATGGAATATCGCGCAGAGCCTGCTCAAGAATCTTGACGGACTCGCGCATTTCGAGCACACGCATCATGTATCGGTCGTACACGTCTCCGTGCTCGCCGAGGGGCACGCGAAAGTCGAAGCGCCGGTAAACGCCGTAGGCATCTACCTTGCGAAGGTCGTAATTGATGCCGCTAGCGCGCAGACCCGGTCCGGTCACGCCGGCATTGATCGCCAGTTCGCGCGGGAGAACTCCCACTCCTTGGGTTCGCGCCATCAGGATCTCGTTTTCCGTGAGGAGCTGTTCGAACTCTCCTAGGAAGCCTTTGAAGCCTTCGACCAGCATCGCTGTCTGCGTAAGCCACTCAGCAGAACAATCCACCCGCACACCGCCGAAGCGCATATAGTTGCACATCATGCGCGCACCGCTTAGTGACTCGAACAGGTCCAGAACCTTTTCCCGCTCCCGGAAGGCGTACATCAGCGGCGTGCCGCTCGCCCCCATATCCTGGAGAAGAAATCCAACCATGCCTGCGTGATTTTGAAGCCTCGTGAGCTCGGCAACGATCACGCGAATATATTCGGCACGCTCCGGCACATTCAGACCTGCGAGCTTCTCCACCGCCAGAGCGTAGCCCCAGTTATTTGTCATCGAGCAGAGATAGTCCAGCCGATCGGTGTAGGGAATCGCGGCCAGATAGCTGGCGGCCTCGGCGATCTTCTCGTGGTTCCGGTGCAGATAGCCGAAGACTGGTTTCAACCGGACGACACGCTCGCCGTCCAATCGAACATCCATGCGGAATACGCCATGTGTCGATGGGTGCTGCGGCCCCATCGAGATTTCCACCAGGCCATCCTGTTCCGCCTCGGAGGACAATACCTGCCTCATCTTTCTCCCAGTGTGAGCCTGATTCCTCTCATGCTCACGGTTACCTCACTGCTAAGCTCTCCAGATCGTCCTCCGGAGGAGGAACATAATCCTTTCGCATGGGATGATCCGTAAAACCCTCCCACATCAGGATTCGCCGCAGGTCTGGATGCCCTTCAAAGACAATGCCGAACAGATCAAAAGCCTCCCGCTCTTGAAACTCCGCGCTTCTCCAAACCGGGGTCAGCGACGGCAGCGTTACGTCCTCTGCCCGGTTCGGAGTATGTATCCGTACTATGAGAGGCCCCTCTTTCTTACATACGGAAAAGAGGTGATAGACCGCTTCGAGATAGCCGGGAGTGATTGTCTTTCTTGTCTCCTCGACCTCTTTCTCCACTCCGTCGACAATCTTCTTCGTTTTGATCTTTTCCGTTTTCTCGTGGTCGGGCCAGTCTACCGCGGTCACGTTGGAACAAAAATCGAGCTGGAGCTCCGAATCTTGACGCAGAAACCTAGCTATCTCAGGTGCGTGCTGACGGTCGATGAGAAGAGAGTGCTGGGCGGAGGGACTGCCATTGATCACGATGCTTACTTGACAACCCGGAATGTGCGTTTCCAACCGACCCTTGATCTCTTCGAGCGTCATCCCTGGAGCACCTTGAACGGGTTGGGGAAAACCTCGTTATTCTGCTGAGGCTCCAGTCCATGCTCGCCAAACTCCGGAACCGCGAATTCGCTAGGGAGATCTTTCTCGAGGTGTCGCGGCTTTGATTCGCCGGTAAGCCGTTGTCCGCTGATCTTCTCTTGCAAGGTCATGAAGGCATGAATCAGCGCTTCGGGCCGAGGCGGGCAACCGGGAATATGCACATCGACAGGGATGTACCGGTCGATTCCCTTAAGTACATTGTAGCCGTCGCGGAATGGGCCGCCTGAGATCGCGCAGGCCCCCATCGCAATCACGTATTTTGGTTCTGGCATCTGGTTGTACAGGCGAACCACTTGGGGAGCCATCTTTTTCGTCACAGTACCGGATACGATCATAAGATCGGCCTGCCGCGGTGAAGGCCGGAAGACCTCGGCGCCGAACCGGGCCAGATCGTAGCGCGCCATCGTGGTCGCGATCATCTCGATTGCACAGCACGCGAGACCGAAGGTGAGAGGCCAAACCGAATTCTTTCGGCCCCAGTTGTAAAGCTCTTCGAAAGTGGTAGTGAAAATACCGTTCTTGCTTAATTCGATTTTTAGATCCTGGTCCATGGAAACCTCATCATGCCCACGTCAAAACGCCTTTCTGGCAGGCCCAGATCAGACCCTCCACCAACAACAGCAGGAAAACCAGCATGGACAGGCAAGCTGCCAGGGAAAGACCGGTGAATGCTGCGGCAAAGGGTAGAAGAAAAACGGCCTCTACATCGAAGATCAGAAAAACGATGGCATACAGGTAGTAGGAGACGTTCAGTTGAATCCAGGCGTCGCCTTTGGACTCGAGGCCGCATTCGTAGGTTGCGTTCTTCTGAATCCCCGGCTTGGCCGGAGAAAAGAGTTTTGCCCAAATCCAGGCGAGCGACAGCGGAATTGCGCCAAACGCTGCCGCTGCAACCAGGAGCACGACGATTGTGGCCCATGGATGCTCGACTGGAGCAACCGGAAGACTGGTACCCATTCCTTAACTCCTCAACTCCTGCGCTCCGGCTATCCTGTGACTGTCGGGAACGCGCTCTCCTTGGTAAGACGCGTTTTGTGGATCCATATTCTCGCATGGCTCACGAATCCACCCCTTGCAGCCGCATGCAATTTCGTGCCAATTTCAACGGTTCCAGCCACCTATCTCAGATTACGCCTTCTGGCGCACGGCTCTACAGCACAATGACCGAACGAGCCGGTTCGCACCCATCGTTCTGGACAAAGGTTCTGCTCTAATTCTGCTCAATCACAAGGATTGCGACCATATACAACTTTCATGGGATGAGATTCCGTAAAGTCGGACATCCATTGCTGCAGGGGACAATTCGATCTTGCTGCTAGGCAAATAGCGGTCTTGCCGTGGTCTCCCAGCTGATCACGGGCCTCGCGATTTCGCGATCCTCGACGAGTCCTGCGGCCAATCCTGCGTTGGACAAAAAGCCCGCTCGATAAAGGACGTGTCAGACGATAAAGGCTAGGTGTATCCTGATGGCGCTCTGAAAAGCATCACCCAAATCATCTTTAAAATTTGTTGATGGATTGTTGATCCTGATGCATCGGAGCATGTCCAGCGCAGACGGGATCGCGCGGGTAGTGCAGCGGACTGTTCTCCTACGCCGCAAGCTACACGTTGGTTCCCAAGCGGGCAGCGCCCGTAGGCTGGACCTGGAGAGAGTCTATGACCCAGTCCTTCGCTATCGCTATCGGAGGCGCGGCCGGTCAGGGCGTTGCCACGCCGGGTGACATTTTCGCGAAGATCTTCAGCCGTCGTGGGTTGCACCTGAACGCCTACAACGCCTACCAGTCCATCATTCGCGGAGGACATACTTTTCTCACCATCCGTACGGGCGTCGAGAAAGTGACGAATATGGGGGATCGGATCGATCTGCTGATCCCGTTAAACCAGGACACGATGGACCGGCATCTGAGCCTGCTCACCAGTGGAGGCGCGTGTATTTACAACTCCGACACCATCAAGCCAGGTACAGCGGCAGACGGCGTCCAAATGTGCCCACTCCCGGTTTCGCAGCTGGCCGACATCAGCCGAAATAAGGTGGCACAGAATACATTGGCGATCGGCGCTGCACTCAGCATGACAGGCATCGGCTTCCAATCCTTGGAGAGCGTCCTCGTAGAGCAGTTTCGCAAGAAGGAAAAAGCTGTCATTGACGAGAACGTAGGCCTGGCCCGCACAGGCTATGACTATGCCACACAAAACTTCAGAGCCTTCCCGAATCCACTCCCGATGACCGACAACCGGTACGCCGTGCTGAGCGGAAACGCTGCACTGGCCATGGGAGGGGCGGCGGCCGGCGTCAAATTCTATTCCGCCTACCCCATGAGTCCGTCTACCGGCGTGCTGCACTGGATGGCCGATCATGCGCGCAAAGCCAACATTATGGTTCGCCAAGTCGAAGATGAAATTGGAGTTATAAATATGGCGATCGGCGCGGCACACGCAGGCGTTCGCGCCATGTGCGCCACGTCGGGAGGCGGTTTCGCGCTAATGAGCGAAGGCTTGGGCCTCTCCGCGATGGCGGAGATTCCCATCGTCGTTATCGACTGCCAGCGCGCGGGTCCTTCCACCGGGGTCCCTACGAAAACGGAGCAGGGCGACCTTTGGCAGATGTTAGGCGCCGCTTTTGGTGATTATCCTCGCGTGATTGCCGCGCCCCTCGATATCGGCGACTGCTTTACTATGATCCCGGAAATCTTCAACATCGCCGACCGCTTTCAATGCCCTGGGATCGTGCTTTGCGATCTGCTGCTATCGGAAGGCCGGCTCAGCGTCGATCCGAGTATCCTCAACTTCAACCCTGAGGTCGATCGCGGTGAGATGATCACCTCCGCCAATGGCAACGGCGACGGGGCTTACAAGCGCTATCTCATTACAGAGAGCGGAGTTTCGCCTCGCGCGGTTCCCGGCATTCCCGGGTACACCCACGTGGTCGCCAGCGACGAACACGATGAAGACGGCGTGCTTATCAGCGACGAATACACCAATAGCGTGAAGCGCCGCGCCATGATGGAAAAGCGAATGCGCAAGGTCGTCGGGATTGAAGCCTCGGTTCCTGCACCCACGCTGCAAGGGCCAGCGGATGCTGACGTGACTTTGATCGGCTGGGGATCAACCCAGGGGGTCATCGAGGAGGCGCGCGAGCTTCTGCGCGACGAGGGGATTACCGCAAATCAGCTTCAAATCCGATGGCTCGTTCCGCTGCATGGCGACGCAATCGTGGACCTGCTCAAAGGCTCGCGGCACACCATCATTATTGAAAACAACTACAGCGGTCAGTTCGCCCGCTACTTGCGCAGCGAAACCAGTTTTGTGGCGAATGGCCACATCCGCAAATACGATGGAGAGCCATTCATGCCGCACCACATCGTAGAGGCGGTGAAAGAACAACTGAGCGGGCGCACAAACCTTTCGGTTCCGGCACACGAGGTCTTCGTCTAAGGAGAGGAAACAATGGCAACGGATGTAGTAGCTCCCAAGCAGATCACGATGGCAGACCTGAAGGGCAAGGTCGATCCAGACTGGTGCCCAGGGTGTGGTGATTTCGGCGTGCTCGCTGCCGTGCAGAAGGCGCTCGTTGAATTGCAGATCCCGAACCATGAGGTCGCTACCATCAGCGGCATCGGGTGCTCCTCCAATTTCCCGGGATACATCAACACCTACGGCATGCACACGCTGCATGGCCGGTCGCTCGCGGTGGCTACTGGCTTCAAGTTGGCGAATCATGGGATGACCGTACTGGTCACGGGCGGTGATGGTGACGGCTTCGGCATCGGCGGCAATCACTTTATGCACACCATGCGCCGCAACGTCGATCTGCTGTATATCGTGATGGATAATCAGATTTACGGGCTAACCACGGGGCAAACGTCGCCTACCAGCCGCATTGGCATGAAGACCAAGAGCATGCCGTTCGGCAGCGTCGAAGCGCCGATCAACCCGATTTCGCTCGCCCTGTCCGCGGGAGCCACCTTCGTTGCTCGAGGATTTAGCGGCGAGCAGAAGCACCTCACCGAACTGATCAAACAAGGTATCCAACATAAAGGGTTCTCGTTTCTGGATGTCTTCAGTCCGTGCGTGACCTATAACCACGACAACACTTACCAGTGGTTCCGGCCGCGGGTAAAGAAGCTTGAAGATGATTCCGCTTATGATTCGACGAACTGGATGGCGGCTGTCGAGAAATCGCTGCTATGGGGTGACGAAATTCCAATCGGCAAATTTTTCGAGCGCAATGACGTCCCGACCTTGCATGGCGCAGAGCCGGTGCTGAATCTAGGACCGCTCGTCGGCCAGAGTTCGCGAATACCCCCTGAGGTTGCGCGGGCATTCGTAGAGGAGTTGATGTAGCGAGACCGAGCCGTACAACGCCGGGCGTCACTCGGGTCCAATCGACAGGTGGTCATCGAGCTTCAGTTCCACACGCTTAGGACCCGACTCGCCGTTTCAGGCACTTGTGCGTCGGGCATACTGCCTTATTCTTACTCCGGAGTTTGCACACCGGGAACCAGCAAGCCGCAATCCTTGCAGGAGTCCTGCCACACTTCGCGGGCGGGGACCACGGTTGTTATTACAATCCGTGCATGGACAAAGCTGCAGAGCAGGATCCGAGGGTCTACTTCGCCGCCGAGAGAACATTCTTAGCTTGGATTCGCACTGGTCTTGGCTTGATGGGGATTGGTTTTGCCGTCAGCCGGTTCAGCTTGTTTCTCCGCCAACTTAGCTCGACGGAATCTCACCTCAGCACCCACACAACGGGCCTATCTCTCTGGTCGGGAGTGGCACTGGTCGCCTTAGGTGTGGTCGTGATCCTCAGCTCTGTCGTACGTCATGTTCAGTTGGTGCGCGAACTGAGGTCCGGCACCTGGATGCCCGGCCGAGTATCGAGCGATGCCGTAATCCTGGGAGTGCTGCTGGCTGCTGTGGGATTCGGCATGTGTCTGTATCTGCTCTTCGTGCGCTAGCCTTTACGCGATTGCAGTATGGAGCCCTCCGGCTCACCGATATTGATACAAACTGTGTGCGAACCAGGCTTGGGCGCCGCGACTGCCCAATTTCATTTCCATCCAATGAACTTGACGCCTAATCTTATATTGTTAAGACTTAAGGCTGGTGGCTGCTGTTTTATGAGAGAACAGGGGGAACTCGCATTGGATGCAATCGCTTAGCTTCGTTGGTGGCGATGCGACACGACGTCCAAACCTGGTTAACGCGAGAGCTGTACCCAAACGTCAGCTCTCAACCCATTGGTGCTTCCGCAACTTCGCCTTTCGCAAAGGCAGGATCACCACCGACAACATCCTCGGTTCGATGGGCAGGGCATTCCATGGAACCGCACGTATCTTCGACACTCGTGCGCCTCACCGAACTTGGACGGATTTCAACGGACCCATAGGTGGACATGATACTTCGACAACTCTTTTCTGGAATGACAACGGCTCTGGTGCTGAGTATTGTTCTTATTCCTGCGGCGACGGCGCTCGGGCAAAAGAGCGACGGGCTTTACGTCGGCACGAAAACATACGTTACCGCAACTCCCGAGACACGGGCCGCAATTCCGGAAGCCGACGCGCTGCCGGACGCTCCCGGCATACCAGGTCAGCAACAAAGTCTGGGAAATTCCACTCCATCTGGGAACAAGAGCGATCCGGCCGAAGGCAAGGTCTCGCAAGAAGGAAAGCAGACGAAGCGAATTCTCTACATTATTCCCAATTTCCGGTCAGTCAGCGCAGACCAGCAGCTTCCCCCCCAAACCGTCAAGGAGAAGTTCAGGACAGGAACGCTCGATAGCGTCGATTATTCCTCGTTTCTCTTTGTAGCCATTCAGTCCGGAATCGCCCAAGCGCGTAACTCGACTCCCGAGTTTCACCAGGGCGCAGCGGGCTACGGCAGATATTACTGGCACACCTTTGCGGACTACGTGGACGAAAATCTGTGGACTGAGTCTCTTTTGCCCACGATTCTGCATCAGGATTCCCGCTATTACACGCTCGGGCGTGGCGGCTTTTCCAAGCGGCTGACATATTCCTTTTCACGGGTCGCAATTACGCGAACCGATAGTGGCCATCAAACCTTCAACGCCTCCGAGATATTCGGAGCCGGCGTGGCATCAGGTATATCCAGCCTTTACTATCCCAGCCGGGAACGCTCGTTTACCAAGACCTATCAACTTTGGCTTACAAATCTTGCGATCGATGGTGGGACATTCGTCTTTAAAGAATTCTGGCCCGACATCAACAACAAATTCTTCCATCAAAAAGATTAGATTCCCAACTTTTCTTTGGGGGAAGCAGCGGTTTCCGTCATGAAGCCCCAAGGGACTTGGCACTGACGTCCTCGATCGGATCTAGCCATGTTGCGGAATCATGGTCGGAGAATCGCTTGATTCCTGCCTCTACGATCGCTGAGTCCGGTACTTTGTTCAGCTTCGTGTAGCGGGGATGATGCGATTCCTTGTAAGGGTCGTTTCGGGCCGCGTTGTAGCAGCAGATCATCGACCAGCGCGGATGATCCGAATGGTTCTGGTCGGAACGATGGAGCAGGTTCGGATGAAAGAACAAAACATCCCCCGGCTCCATCTCGATGTATTCGAGATCCAAGCGTTTGAGCACCTCCCGCACGCGGACCGGATCCGCGCCAGCCTGTTCTCCCGATAGCACATGATCAATGCGTCCGAGAAGATGAGAGCCCTTGATCACCTGCAGGCATCCATTTTCTTTCGTCGCTCGGTCGACGGCTATGGATGCACTCGTCAGCCAGGGAAAGAGCACGCCGTTCTGATACCAGTAGCCGTAATCCTGATGCCAGGCCCACGCTCCACCCACTTTCGCGTCCTTCATGATCATTTTGGAGTGGTAGTGGTAAACCTCGCCTCCAAGCAGCTTCTCCGCCGAATCGACAAGCGATTGGCAGCGAGCGACCATTCCGTAGATTGTGTCCGTCGGGTGATTCCAGAGCGACAACCGCACTGTGCCGCCCTCCCCATCGGCTTTGCCATAGGAGTGCTGGTCGAGCACGCGATCTTGCCGGGCTGCCCGTCCTAACAGACCGACCTCTTCTGCATTGAGCATGGCCTTGATCAGAAGATAGCCATTCTCGTGGTAGCTCTGGGCCTCCTCGTTGGAAATTGGTCCGTGCGCCATACGTCGCTCCTGCTAAGACAATTCTCACGCTCTTCGCCCTATGAGTGTACCGCTGAGCCCCCTCGAACGCCCGCTTGGTCGTGCGTTGGATTGACGGGCTCAAGTGGCACGCCTCGTGGAGAATAATCATGGCGGCCAGCGGTGGGATTCGGCTATGATTGGCGGCCAGCCGTCTCTGTAGTGAATCTTCAGGACATTTCGTAATGGCAGCTTCATTCCTGTCACAAGAGGAAAGAGGAGGGTCGATATGCCGCGAGCCATCCCCAAAGAGAGCGTCCCTAGGCAATCGCGATCGAAGCCGGCAGGATCGACAGCGGCGGCACAATCGCCGAAATCTACGCCGCGCCGTGTTGTCAGTCTGGGCGGTACCACTCTGCCTGCTAGCTTGGGGCAGATTCCGATCAACCATGCCCTCGAAGCCGGGGGAGCGCCGGTGGACGCAGCATCGCGACAATTTGCCGAGTCGGCTCTAGGAGTGGACTTCAGCGGCGTTCGTGTGCACACGGACGATGCCGCAGCCCGTTTTGCGCAGAAGATGCGGGCACGAGCACTGGCTGTGGGAGAACACATCGTTTTTGGCCAGAACCAGCACAGGCCGGATACCGAACAGGGGCGGCGGCTGATGGCGCACGAGCTGATACACGTCGCGCAGCAGCGAAGCGCGGCGGCAACCGGAAAACCTGAAGTGGCCGCGCCGAATCATCCGCTTGAACAGAATGCGCGCGCTGTTCTAGCGGAGGGCGCGCCGCTGGCAGCGGCGCCTCAGATCATGATCCAGCGGCAGAGTG
Organism: Acidobacteriaceae bacterium; assembly: GCA_036500845.1. GTDB lineage: Bacteria > Acidobacteriota > Terriglobia > Terriglobales > Acidobacteriaceae > PALSA-350. The sequence goes on along the minus strand of DASYBJ010000491.1, from coordinate 25,312 downwards.
TGGACGAGCCCTTACCGCCGGTTTCTTTGACACGGCCTCCCAAAGAACGGCCCTCCGTAATGTCGCAAAAGCTGGGATTCCATCTTCAGGCAGACGATCAGCAGGCAATCCGGAACTTCCTCGCCGTTGGACATTTATCGGTTGGCGCGGCGCTCAATCCTATGTTTGAGGGCAGGGACACAACGCTGGACGACATCACGGACCGTGCACGCAGCCTGGTGCTACCCATCATTCCACGGAGCGAGGTCATGAACTTCGTCACGGGCGCATGGCTGCGAGTGCTGGTAACAACGACCGAGCTGCCGCCGCTGCGGCCAATGACGTTTCAGATACCCCCAGAATCAGGAATCCCTGGTACGACGACGCCAGCTCCTGGCGGGCAGCCGAGCACGCCGGACATCCTGAGTGACTGGCAGGTCATGGCCGGCGGTCAGTGGACCTATCACCTGAACAGCCGCGATCCGGCTTCGACCACAGTTCAGGTGCAGTTCACCAAAGGTTCGGGCGCAGCGCAGGCGGTCCTTCAATACCAAGTGGATACGAAGACCGGTGCTGCGCAGTATATGGGTGGGGTTCAGGTCCAGGCGTCCGCACAGACAGACAAGCTGAAGAGGTTTATTGGCGCCGTAGTGCAGGGGCAGATCTTTCTCCAGCTGCTTTACGGTCTCACGCAGGCTCGTGGAGAGGCCTGGGGCGACGTGACATTCCAGATACAGGCAGGAGCTCAAGTCACCGCTACATGGGAGAAGAGCAAGATAAGTCTCTCCTTGCAAGTTGGGCCGAGCCTCACGTTCCAGGGTGCGCAGCGGCCTGCCTGGGATTTCAATGTCGCTCCGGCGGCCGGCGGCACTGGAGCATTGCAGGGTGGAACTCCGCAGCCTGGTTTTGCAGGCGTTACCTTGCGGTTCTGAGACCCACATCTGCCAAAGGCGGCAGCCCCTTCGCCAGGCTCAGGGCAGGTCTTGGAGCACCGGACGACGGAGGACCCTTTCTGCCCTGGGGAAGCGGGGGGATGCCTCCCACCACGTTAGGAACTACTGAAGGATGAGCGATGCAAAGCAACCTTAGATCAGATTTACGAACAGTTGGGCGGCGAAGAGGCAATTGGTGTCGAGGTCCACTCCGAAAGTGAAATGGAGCGTCTGCTTCGCGAAGGTCTCCCAGTTTCTGTGTTGGTAAAATTTCGTGATAATTGGGGTCTCACCATCATGGAATCAGCCAGTAGCATTTCGACTCCGAAAAGCACACTGATGCGCATGCTGGAACGTCGCAACTGGATGGCTTCGGGAGATTCTGATCGGGTTTGTCGTTTGGCCTCGATTCTGGCTCTGGCAGAAGAATATATCGGCGATCGGAAGAAGGCCCAGCGTTGGCTTAGACAACCGAACCAGGCACTTGGCAATCAGACACCGCTACGAATACTCGATACCGAGATCGGCGCGCGTCGTGTGGAACGGCTTCTGCTCTCAATCAGAACCCTCAACCCATCACCACGACCTGTCCCTGTACACAGGTTAGAGTGCCAACCCATGGTTGCGCGCAGAACGGTACATATCAGCAGGGTTGCCAAACAGTTGGGCTCTTTTATTGTGGAACAAGCGGCGGTCAGGATTGCTCTACAACAAACGCCCAATCGTGTACAAACTTTATTTGTAGCCTCCCAGCGCAAAGCCCCACGAAGCGACCTGCACACGATATTGGGTCGATCGTTCGTGTTTCTCCGTTACCGCTGAACTTCCGCTCGTCAACCGTCGAGTCTTCATGCGGATCAGCCAAACCATTTGAAGCATGGCTTAACGCCCGCTTGGGTCGATGAATGTGGAAGACCGTACGAAGCTGGAAACATATTGGAGGGGAAACGTGAGGATGCCGAGTGTTGTTTGCTTCCTGGGCTTGATATTGTGGGCGCCAACTCCAGCTGCGCGTGCTCAAATGTCAAATGCCCAGCCCCCGCCTACTTTTTCTTTGAATAGCCTAAGTACTCGCCGCCCCCTGGAAGTCCCGCCTTTCGCGTCTAGTTCTAACCAGTGTGATGCTCAGGGCAATATCTTTTTCGAGATCACAGATCCGAGATACTCCACACAGGTGATTCTGCGAATCTCTGAAGATGGTAAGGATGAGATGCCATTTCCTTTGCCGAAAGACCTCGGGAACAGTGGCGAATGGCACTACTCCGTTGATCAAGGCGGTGGGGTATATATCCTTTACTCGAAGGCGGAGACTCACGTGCTGAGTCATTTATCATCCTCTGGCGGACTGCTGAATAGGACGACATTACAGCTACCAAGATACTTCCACACGCATTCGTTTGCGGTACTGCCTGATCAAACAACAATGTTCCTCGGCTCTATGCCTATTAGTGAGACCGACGTTAACTCAAAGTCGACACGGCTTTCCATATGGCTCGGTCAAAATGGAAAGCTCGTTCGGACAGTGCAGAGGGGACAACAGTTCTCTCCAATGGATTTTATGGACGGCCTGGTTGTGGCCGGAGAGAGCGACACGTTTATCGAAGCCATCAACTCGGAGATACGAGTGTTCAGTCCGCAAGGCGATCTCCTCAAGACGTTCTCGATTGTCAAACCAACAGCAGATTCGTTTGCTACTAATCTCCAGCTCGTGGATGAAACTATTGCTGTAGCATTCTCGCACGCTGTCGACGCGGCTCCTCAGATTGTGGCGGCTCCTCAGATTGCAGCGGTTCCCAAAGTTCTTGAAGAAATCTGGCTCTTGGTAAATGCTTCGAACGGGGATGCCGAAGGATTTTACAAAATGCCTCACAACTTCGTTGGATCGACGCTTTGTTACCTCGGCGAATTGAGGTTCCTAAACATCACCGTACAGAATGGTCGTAACTTATTCGTCGAAGCAAGCCAGTGAATGTGAAGGGACAGTACAGCCCGAACCCAGCGTTTCTGGCGTTCGTGACCGTTTCCGGCAGCCTGATTGCTCAGGATCAAGCTGCAGACCAGAGTATTGCCGCGCTTGCGCCGCCGTACAAGACGGTGACGTTCTCTTACCTCAGGCCCAAGAGAGCAACCATTCCCTTTTTCAGCCACGGCTATCTGATCCAGGTCAAGCATTTTACGATCGCGGCAGGGGGATCGAACCTATATCTCTACAACTCGGACGGCGGTCTTGAGCATGAACTCGCAATCTGGCCCCCAACGGGGCGCAGAAGCGTTTTCTCACCTCAGTAGATGCCGGAGAGGGCAAACAGCTCGCGTACGCGATATGACCCGTGCTTTGCATTGCCTCCCCTGCCGAAGTACCTTGCGCAATAGCCTACAGCATTCCAAACGAACTGGAGGCCGCAAATCCCGGCTGTCGGCAGCTTCCTCTTTATCTTAGGCCTTGGTGGTCAGGCGATTATATATAAAGCGCAACAAGCCTTGGGCGCTCCTCCCCAGATTTCATGGTCAACCCGATAGCTATCCTTACCTTGTCATCCCGAGCGCAGTCGAGGGATCTGCGGTTTTGTCCGCGTAGAGAATTTTCACTTCGCGTGGAATTCCTCACCATCGGGAATATCGCTCAGGGAGAACATACGCAATTATCCATGGCGGCGTGCTTTTAAAAGTGGTCAATATGCATCTAATAAAGTATGCGCGTGCCTTCTCTTCGGATACTTAGCAGGGTGACATCGGTGTATTTTTGCGGGTTCAACAGCCGTGCCGAAGCAGCCAGTTTTCCTCAAAAGAGGCTTTCCACTCTTTCCATGCAGAAAATCGCTCGCTACCGAGGGGGACTTTCCGCGCTTACCGCGCTTTTCGCGCACTATTTTCCTCCAACCGGTGCCCGGCTCTGGGCGTCGATGACAGTGAAGCACAGCAACGCAACCTGCAGCCGCTAGTGACCTGTCGCAGTGACTTCGTTAAAACACAGCGTCGTAGACATTTGCGTATCGAGCAATAGATTCGGTCGCTTCCACAAGATTGTTCTTCGCTAGTCACACAAGGGTGGGTAAGCCTGTCAACGCCATCGCGATTTCCTCCGCCGGATAGTCGTAGTTTTGCAACGTCCCCGCCGCATAGTCTAGGTACGATTGCATGTCGAAATGCCCATGTCCGCTGAGATTGAAAAGGATCGTCTGCGGCTTTCCTTCTTCTTTGGCCCGCAACGCTTCCTGTATGGCACCGGCGATGGCGTGGTTGGCTTCCGGAGCTGGAATGATAGCTTCTGCACGGGCAAATTGAATGCCAGCCGCGAATGCGTCCAACTGCTGCACTGACCGCGCTTCAACCAATCCCAGATCCACGACGTGGGATACCAGCGGAGCCATGCCGTGGTAGCGCAACCCACCTACATGGATTCCCGGCGGAATGAACAAACTCCCGAGAGTGTGCATTTTGACCAGCGGCGTCAGATGTCCGGTATCTCCAAAGTCATAGGTAAACTTACCTTTCGTCAGGCTGGGACAAGCGGCGGGTTCGACTGCGACCAGGCACGCCTGGGATTGACCCTTGATCTTGCGGCCCAAGTACGGCATCACCAGGCCGGCGAAGTTTGACCCTCCGCCCGTGCAGCCGACGATCACGTCGGGTTCGTCATCGGCCAGGTCCATCTGCTCCATTGCCTCCAGCCCGATCACGGTCTGATGCAGCAGGACGTGATTCAACACGCTGCCAAGCGCGTATTTGGTCTCTGGGTCTTTCGCGGCCACTTCCACGGCCTCCGAGATGGCGATACCCAGCGAACCGTTCGATTGCGGATCCTGCGCAAGAATGGCACAGCCTGACTCCGTCTCATCGCTCGGGCTGGCGGTCACGGATGCGCCGAAAGCTTCCATGAGAGCGCGACGGTAGGGCTTCTGGTCGTAGCTGACCCGCACCATATAGACCTTGCACTCCAGGCCGAAGAAAGCACAGGCCATCGCCAAAGCCGATCCCCACTGGCCCGCACCCGTTTCTGTTGCGAGGCGTTTGGTGCCGTCCTTCTTGTTGTAATAAGCCTGCGCGACTGCGGTGTTCGACTTATGCGAGCCAGCCGGGCTGACGCCCTCGTACTTGTAGTAAATCCGCGCCGGCGTATCGAGTGCCTTTTCCAGTCGCCGTGCCCGAAACAGCGGCGAAGGGCGCCACTGCGCATACACCTGCTGCACCTCTCCGGGGATCTCGATCTCCCGTTCAGTACTGACTTCCTGAAGGATCAAGCTCATCGGAAAAAGGGGAGCCAGATCGTCGGGTCCGATTGGTTTCAGCGTACCCGGGTGCAAGGGAGGTGCCAAAGGCGTTGGAAGATCTGAAAGAATGTTGTACCAGGCCTGAGGGATTCGGTCTTGGGGAAGGTTGAACTGGATCCGGTCCGTCAAAGTCATTCTTTCTCCGTTCCGCGAAGGGCGTTGGCGCAGCGTCTTGAACTCAGTTTACTGAGGTGTCCGGTAGCTGGTCACGCTCTCGAAATAGGGTCGACCATCGACGGCTCCTGGTGGGAGCCCGTAACTTGAAACCGAATGGACACATTCGCAGTGAGAACAACTTGCTTTGGCTTTTATTCCCGTTCGATGGGGTGTCTCCTCGAACGATCCCTTATGTTGAGGGAATCTCGTAGGCTCCTGGCTGAAGCGTTTCGGTTGCCCATTTCCAACTCAGAATAGAATCTTCAAAGCAAACTGCAATTGACGCCCTGGTGTTGCAACAGCCGTAAGCAATCCAGCGGTTCCGGAGAGCGCTCCACTGACACTATAAATTTGCGTCTGCGCGCTTGCGGGGTTGGCGAAGTTCGTATGGTTGGACGCGTTGAATGCCTGGAATTGAAGCTGAGCGTGCACCCGCTCGGTGATGGATTGATCTTTCATTAGCCCCGTGGTCCAGAAGAAGTAGTTAGGGCCATCCAATGTGTTGCGGCGACTCGTGCCAAGCAGCGGCCCGTTGAAACCAGGGGCATACGCGTATGTCCCTGGGAAGCTGAAGCACGAGGTATCGATGTAGTTCACGTTATGCCCATTCGTGCAGCTCCTGCTATGCACGTTGCGGTTGGGAAAGGCGAAGGGCTGCGAACCCAGCAGACCAAGCGGGTCGCCACCGATGATGGGTGTGAACGGAATGCCGGAACGTATGGAGACGATGTTGTTGAAGGTCCATCCACGGAGCGGAGAGGTGTATGCGCCGCCACGCTTTATATTCGGCAACGGAGCCACAGCGTTGAACGAAAAGGTATGCCGCACATCAAAGTCAGAATCGGCGCGGTTGAGACGCATGTCGAAGGCAGGCAGACCGGAAACCGAGTTACTGAAGCTGGCGCCGGAGACAGCGGACGAGCTGTCATCGATGGAATGAGACCACGTATACGCGATCTTGCCGACAATTCCGTTTCGGCTGGAGTAGCTGAGCGAGGTCTGCAGGGAATTGTAGATCGAGCTTCCGGCGAATGCCGTGAGGGATTCCGTTCCGATCGACTGATTTAACTGTAATGCTGCGCGCGCCGCGCCTGTAACTCTGTTGAGGTCTGGCCAGTAGTAGTTACCGTTCGGATCTCGGCCAAGGTCAGGAACGTTGTTGATGTCATTCGTGCTGAAGACTTGATGGACGCCATGGGAGCCGATGTAGCCAATCTGAAAAACCGTGTTGGGCGTCACCTGCTGCTGGAGGTTGAGGCTGCTCTGGATGACGTAGCTGCGCGGCGGGGTTTGCGGCGTATAGATCGCGCGTAATTTCGGTGTCGTCGTGAAGAAGGGAGAGGTTGAGAAGAGGCCTTTGCCGGCAGAACCAGAGTATGTTACGCGACCCTCCTCATAGGAAGGAGCGCTGGAGATCACCTGCAACTGGAACAGGTAGTTCAGCGGCAAGTTGTCATAAAGGCCCGACGCTGCAGTGAAGACAGTTTTGCCATTGCGATAGGGGTCCCATGCAACACCGACGCGCGGTTCGAAGTTCTTGGCGGTGGGATTGTTGGTGAAGAATGTCCCCACGGGAACGGCGGCGGGGGAGGTGGGGGTAGGCAGCGCGCCGAGCCGCCCCGCCGTTTCGGTGGTGTTCGTCGCTCCCTCATAACGGAGGCCGAGATTGAGGGTCAAATTGCTGAACACTTTCCAGCTGTCCTGTATGTAGCCGGCGTAGATCCACTGCCGAAGATCATGTGGGATGACAGGCGTGCCGGGAACACCGCCCTCAAAGAAGGTCGGAACATTCTGAAGGAAGTTGTTGATCGAACCGAAGCTCCACTCGCCGTTGGGGAGAACGCCGCCCAGAGCGTTGTTCTGGTCATATTCAACGGCAAAGCCGAAGTCGAGCGTGTGCTTGCCGCGGAGGAAGGCTACGTCGTCGTATGCCTGGAAGGAGTTGGAATGATAGGCAGTAGTTCCCACGGATCCTGAGCCGCCTTGTACCGTTGTGAGCGCGGACACCAGGAGCTGGCCTACGCTGCGGCCCAGCCCCGGGTAAAAGGAAAGTGCGGGGTTGTTGACCGCGGGATTCAGAACTGCCTTCTGGTTCGGCGCGATGGCAACGGAGCGATTGTACCCGATGCGCGCCGAATTAGTGAGCTGCGATGAGAAGACGTGGATCTCTTCGAGAGCTGCAGTCGTGCGCCGCGAGATGGCTTCGTCGTAGAGCGTATTCGTCTGATCCGCCGAGTCCAGGGAGGCAGTGTCGTAGAGAAGTGTTCCGTGTAGGGAATCCTTCTCCGAGAAGTTGTGATCAAGGTGAATTGTCGACAGGTCCTCATTCGTGGTTTGTGTGGTGAGGAAGGTATAAATGCCAGTGTTGCCGCTGACCGACGAGTTCGGCACCGGATACAACGTAAGGTAAGGAACAACCTTCGGATCGATCGTTAACTTCTGGAGACCATTGATGCAAGTCGCGCCGCTGGCGCAGGTGACAATGCCATTCCGTGCGTTGGGAGAAAGTACGGTGGACTGAAAGCTTACGCCCTGCGCCTGGCGGAAACCCTCGTAGTTAAAGAAAAAGAATGTGCGGTTCCGGAGGATGGGGCCGCCGATCGTACCACCAAACTGATTGCGGCGAAACGATGGTTCGCCACCGCCGACGGGATCGAAGTAACTACGAGAATCGAACGCACTGTTACGAATGAAGTCGTAGGCGGAGCCGTGAAATGCGCTTGTTCCTTGACGCGTGACAGAGTTCACCACTCCGCCGGACATGCGGCCGTACTGGGCTGGAGCGTCGGACGTGATTACGCTGAACTCCTGCACCGCGTCAACTCCGAGCGTGGCCCCGGAAACCGAGCCAGGACCTCCGCCCGCATAGTCGTTGATGTTGATGCCGTCAAGGCGATAGCTATTCTGCTGCGGACGGTTGCCACCGATCGTCATTTGAGCGCCGAGGCCACGGGAGAGCTTGGTGGTGGCTGTTGCCGCCCCGGCAAATTGCGTCAGCACCAGGGACACGCCTGCGTTGAGAGATGCGAGCGTCGTCCAATCGCGGCCGTTCAACGGAAGATCGCGCGTCTGCTTCCCATCCACGACGCCTTGCACGGAAGTATCGGCCGTGTTCACCTGATTGGTGGACCCCTCGACCGTCACGACCATAGTCGACGCGCCGATTTTCATAGATATATCGAGCTCGCGCACGGCGCCGACACTCAAAACGATGTCGTTCAGGTTCTGGGTTGCGAAACCGGCAGCCTCGACGGTGACTGTATAGGTTCCTATCTCAAGGTTCGGTGCTGTGTAGAGACCATCCTTGTTGGATACGACTGTACGCGCGACGCCAGTTTGCACGGCAGTGATCACTATCTGCGCGTTGGGAATGACGGCATTTGTGGAATCCGTAACTAGGCCCTGGAGCGTTGCCCCGCTCTGGGCAATCAGAGGCTTAGACAGAAGAGCGCACACGAGGAGTAGAAGTAGGACAATCCCCAAGCGCGGAAGCGTAAAGCTTTTCAACATGAGAGCTCCTAACGACGCCTTGGACTGGAAGAGCGAATCAGACCGGGAAAGAGGCCAGTTCCGAGACAGAAGCATTAACTTCCAGGGGAATGAAGGAAATCTGAATCGCTGATGAAAAGGCATTCATGGAAGGAGCAAGCCGTTTGATGATGGGGCATTTGTTCAGTCGGGTTCAGCAGCCGCGGAAAGAGTAGGCAGCCGCCGTCCCCGGGTTAGAAAAGTTAGGAATGAAAGCTTTTTCATCTTGTTTTCAGTCGCTGTTCATCTGGGCGGCGTGAAGTGTCGAAGGTTGCAAGACACCGAATGTCAAAGGCGAAATCATCGATGAAGGGTCTATTTCCTGTTGTGGTATCGATCGGCTTTCTAGGCGTAGCTTCAATCGGTGCACAGAACCTGGAGAAGCCTGCCCCGAAACCAAATCCTCCCTTGCCGTACTCGGCAAAAGTTGATCCTGCCATTCCCGATTACAAGCCGGTCCAAGGCCTTTCGGGCAGCCTCAAGGGCGTCGAATCTAACACCGTGACGGATGTTATGCAGGCGTGGATTGACGGCTTCAGGAAAATCTATCCAGAAGTGGACATCTCCGTCGAGATTGGCGGATCTGGGCAGGGAGGGCCGCGCCTCACCAGCGGAGTCGCCGACTTCGGATTCATCTCGCGAGAGATGATGGGCCGTGAGGAAACGCCGTTCATCGACAAGTTCGGTTATAAGCCGCTTGCCGTCGCCGTCGCCGGCGGCAGCCTGGCTGTGAAGGCCTTCACCGACTCGATCGTTTTTATCGTCAATAGGGACAATCCGCTCGATGAGATCACCTTCCCTCAGCTTGATGCGATGTATTCGCTGACGCATAATCGCGGGATTCGCGCCCCCATCACGACATGGGGACAACTTGGGCTCAAAGGAGAATGGGCAGATAAGCCGATTCACTTGTGGGGGGTGGAAATTCCCAACGGCTACGACAACTTCGTCAACATGCACGTACTGGCGAACGGACAGTGGCGTGGCGACATCAATACCCTACCCACGGTCATCGCGTTATCCGATAAGGTAGCCGCGGACAAGTATGCGATCAGCTACACGGGGCTGGCGTGGAACACGAATCCCGGAACAAAGGTGCTCAAGCTGGCGGTGCATGATGGCGGCCCCTATTACGCGGCTACGTTCGACAACGTTGCTGCGCAGACGTATCCCTTGAGCCGGGTCATCTATATCTTCGCGAACTGCCGGCCAGGAGAGCCTCTCAATCCTGTCCTCAGGGAGTTCATTCGCTATGCCTTGAGCCAGCAAGGTCAGCAGGCCGTCGTAAAGGACGCCATCTACACGCCGCTGCCCGCCTCGCTTGATGCCACTGAAGCGAACAAGCTGAGGTAGTCGGTTGTGAGGAGCGGAATGCAACCCACAACGGCCCGGCACAACATGCTCCGGTGTATCGCGCTGGCTGCGGGAGTTGCTCACTTGCTATGCTGCTCAATGCCGAGTGCGGGCCAGGAGCAGTATCCGGCACCGCTACCGCACACACCGACGAACCATCCGGCCCAGCGAGTGATCGTGCTGAGCATCGACGGACTTCATGCGTTTGATTTGCAGCAGTGGATCACAGACCACCCGTCCTCTGCGCTGGCCATGCTCAGCCGGCAGGGCGTGACTTATACGAACGCACGCCTACCGTGGGATGACCCGGCGGTGGGTTTACTTGCGTTTTCGACGGGCGGCACGCCGCTCTCCACGGGCGTCCCGGTCTCACGGTTCTTTGACCGCAAACTGTCCCCGGCCGGCTCATCGTGTGGCCAGGTTGGCGCCCGCGTTGACCTCGCGACAATCTTTGCGAAACCGGGCGACGGATCGAGCGGCGTCGTGGCTGCACAGGATCCGGAACATGGCTGCAAGAGCGTTGCTCCGCACGAGCTACTCCGCGTGAACGATGTCTTCGAACTGGTAGCCGGCCAAGGAGGCATGACCGCATGGGCAGGAAATTGCGCGGGGCTGGTGGATCTTCTTCGCGGCCCTACCGGAAAGGGGTTAACCGAGGCGGTCAACTTTCCGGACGGAGAGGGTTCCGGTGCCGCTGCGGCAGACGCATTGCGTATGGTTGCCGTTCTTCACTGGATCGACGGTGAAGACAGCTCCGGGCAAAAGGATTCAGTAGTACCGGAGCTCTTCGGCATGAACTTCTCCGCCTTTGCGGAGGCCCAGCGACACGGCTTGGGCTACGCAGATGATTTGGGCACACCTTCGGCAGAACTCAATGCGAGTTTGAAGCGCATCGATGAGGCGATCGCGCGAATGATCGACGAGCTCAAGGCACGGCATCTTTTCGGATCCACATGGATCATCGTGACAGCGACCTACGCGCTCTCCCCTGCTGACGGTCGTACTCGGCAGCACACCGGCTCCCAAGGACTGCGCGGAGCACTGACTGCCGCCGGGATCCAACCGCTGGAGATGACGACGGATGGCGTGGCACTCCTTTGGCTCCGCGACCGCAGCCAGGCGCTGGCGGCTGCCCGCATTCTCGCCGAAAGCAGAACCAAACTGGGTATTCAAGCGATCGAGACAAGTCGTTTTCTGCAGCTGTATATCGAATCGCCTGACGACCCACGCAGTCCAGACCTTCTCCTCGAACCTATTCCGGGAGTTATCTGGCGCGACGGCTCAGATAACTCCGTACTCGGGGTCACGGACGACGCGACGCATGTCGCCCTGCTTGTCTCTGGAATGGGATTGACCGGGCGCGCTGACCCCACCCCTGTTCCCACATCTCAGATCGCCGCCCTCTTGCTGCGCGCGCTGGGGATGGAGAAGCAGGACCTGACGGCTCTGCATCGCGAGCATTCTCCCGCGCTTCCGGGGGTCTTTTGATCGGTTGTAAGTCGAGAGAGGAACATCGATGTTTCGAGAAGTAGGTTTTAATCTTCGCTTCAGACAACGTTCATGAGCGCGGACGATAGTGTGACCCGGCCAACAGACGCTCCTTTTGTTTGCACCGGGGGAGAGATTCGCTTGGAGGAGAATTGATGAAAAGACTTGTCAACATTCTTTGCACAGCCGCTGTTCTCTGTGCCTGCGCTAACCAGGGCTATTCGCAAATGACACGTGAAGAAGCCGTGGCCGGCATGCGCAAGGTGGAAGCCAAAGAGATGGACCCCACCTATACGGAGGCGGCGCCATTCGCACAAAAACTCGTCGATGAGGCGCTCGCCAAGCACCCCGAAGTGATCCTGATAGGGATTCACGCGCAGCCGCCGGGCCATAAGAACGTCATCGTGGCGTCTAACTTCGGCCGCATTGGCAAGATCGGCGATGAGGACGACCTCCGCTGCATCCGCACGGGCAAGCCGAACCTCGAAGTGCCTCCCAAGGCCGATCGATTCGAGGTGGAGTTGGCCTTGAAGGACAAGAGCGGGAAAACCATAGGCGCTCTCGGCGTGGTCTTCAACTACAAGCCGGGCGATGACAAGGCGGCTTTGGAGAAGATTGCCAATGAAATCGCAGATGATATGCGGTCCCAACTTCCCACGGCGAGCACGCTTTTCCAAAGCACCTAGGGCAGGCATCCAAACGTGGACCTATAGCCACCATGGCGCTCCTCGAATAGATACAGACTTTCGCGGCTTTTTGGAGTGCGTTGGAGACGGATGACACTTCGCACCTCAGGATGGATAAGGATGGATGGCAACTATGATTCGCAAGCTGAAAATCAAGATAGCGCTCCTCGGCTGTCTGTCTCCGCTACTGTTTGCATCAGCCTCTCGAGGCCAGACTTACAAGGCAGTCGGCGAATACAAACTCTCCGGTTCCAACGCGAGAGGCATTGCAGTCGACGCTAAGAACCGCCGGATTTATGTCGCGGGCGACGAAGGCGTGGCAGTACTGAACGCCGATACGGGAGCAAATGTTGGCACGGTGCCTTTCCCGGGTGCGCGGGACGTCCTTTTGATCCCGGTGATGACTGGCGAGGAACAGGGCGCACCTGTAAAGGGATTCGCTACAGGCGATGGCAGCGTTATCTCATTCGCCCTCGCAGATCTTAAGCCCTCGCACGCTCAAAAATTGCCGACAGCCGGTCCATCGTCTTTGTGCTATGACGATGACTCTAAGACGGTCGAGGTTGTTAGCGAAGGAGGCTCACTTACGACGATTGATGCCGGCTCGAACGAGATCGTCCATTCTGCACATCTGCCTACCGGTTCCGGGCAGATTGCCTGCGGCACTCTTGGCCACGTCTATGTTGCCGATACCGCAGCCAACGTTGTGCATGTGCTCAATCACGAGACATCGAAGAGCGAAGGGGATTATCCCATGATGACGGGGCACAAGCCGTCTGGTCTGGCTCTCGATACCAAGGGACGCAGGCTCTTCGTTGCCTGCGAGGACAGCGTCGTCGAGATCATCGACACTGATTCGGGCTTTACGTTCATCGAGTTACCCGGCGGTGCGGGGCCAGCCCGCGAGACCTTTGCCTGGACGCCGCAGGGTAAAGGCAAATGGAAAGCTGCGGCCTTTATCTCCCAGGAGGACGGCACTCTGACGGGCGTGAAGATGAACGCCTATATCAACTACAGTGTCGGTGGCACTTACAAGCTTGGTCCCGGACTTGGCAGTGTGGCGTACGATTCCGCGACCCATCATCTTTTTCTAACGGCCGTGCGCTCCGGCACGCCGGTTGTCGTTGTCGCTAGCTACTAGGGGCCTGTTAAGAGGTCCTAACTCTCGCACGTGGAATCGAGACCATGAAACTTCTTTTGAAACTCAGGTCAGCAGCTTTGCTTTCTGCCGTAACGGTTCCTCTTACATCTTTCGGCTGGGCGCAAGCGCAAGACGGTACCCGGGTGCTCAGCGCGGCGGAACTGCATAGCAAGAGGATTCTGATCATCGGTGGACAGGCCGATGAAGATCATCCGAACGACGACCTACTCGTAAAGAAGTATCTCGAGGACCAGGGCTATATTGTCAGCGTAGCGAAGGAAGATGCACCTGCCGTGACGAGCGGTGAGGACCTCATCATCCTATCTTCAAGCGCTGATCCCCGCGTGCTCGGGGACAAGTATGCGGCTTCAGCGATTCCGGTTTTTACATGGAACACAGTTGACTATCCGGACATGCACATGTGCGGGCCTGAGCGGCACGTGGATTTCGAGACCATCGATCCTGTCCAGGATTACATGCGGTCCTACACGATGCTTTACGGCTACTTCCCGAACGTTGTGGATCCGGTCGTCCGTGAGCTGCACATCCCGCGCTCACAGATTTTTGGCACCCTCTATCTGGAGCCGCAGACCTTCGGATGGGCCAAACCTGCGCCTGCTGCCGAGCTCGTCGTCAACGTAGAAGGCGAGCCGACGCACGCAGCAGTCTTCAGCTATGAAAAGGGTTCGACGATGTACAACGGCTTTGTCGCGCCCGCGCGCCGCATGGGCTTCTATCTGCGGGATGGTAATTTTCATTTTCTGACCGCAGTTCACGGGCAAGCAGAGAATGATCCGTCTCTTGCCCAATGGTGGGTAGGCCTGAAGCTGTTCGACGCATCAATCCGTTGGGTACTGAGTCCCCCAGCAGAGCAGGTGCCGTACGATCCATCCGCACTGAAGAAGCGCCTTGCGGCTGTGGCCCAGGGCAAAAAGATCCTCTTGGTTCGCCGCCTTGACACGCCGGAGGGTGAGGAATCCGACGATCACATCGCGGAGCATCTCAAGGAGCTCGGCTTCGTCGTCAAGCAGGTCGATCAGACGCAGCCGGACACCGAAGCTGAGGGCGAGGACGCGATTATCATTTCGGCCACAAACTCGAAGTACAAGCTCTCCAACAAATACCGCGATGCGAAAATTCCAGTGCTGTGCCTGGAGGGCCTGATGGCGGACACGTTGAAAATGGCTAACCGGCATCGCTACGTCGATTACGGTGAGCATGGCGAGCCGAAGGAGAGCGAGGATCCGCCAGAGGCCTATCTTGAGATTATCAATTCGTCGAACACGATGGCAGCTGGGCTCAAGCCCGGCTATGTGAAGTACATCAAGGAGGCCGACGTGCTCAAGTGGGCCATGCCGGCGCCTTCGGCGATCGTGGTCGCCAATCTTCCTAACTCGTTCCATGAGCGCGCTATCTTCGGCTACGAGAAGGGCTCGGCGATGGCGGATGAGTTCGTGGCCCCGGCTCGCCGCGCACTGCTGCCTGTGGATAACCCGGCCTTCGATGACCTGACAGAGCAGGGTCACGCTCTGTTCGATGCAGTGCTGCTCTGGACGATTAGCCCACCGTCGAATTGAAGAGACGCTTCAGGGCCGTTTACGCAGGGTACGACGACCTGACATCCGACGGGATGAAGCTTATTCGACGCCTGCGTCGCCTGGGCGCTGAGCGGAAAGTAGGGGGAGACGATGAGACGTACGGGAGCTCTCGGTATTTTCCTCTCTGTTGCGCTGCTTGTCTGCGCAGGAAGCAACGCGCCGGCACAGTCGGAGACGAATGGACCGACCGCCCTCATCGTGACCTACCGAGCGAAACCTGGACTGCGCGTGAAGTTCCGCAGCGTTATGGCCTCAGAAGGCATCGCACAGTTCGACAAGTGGAAAAAGGACGGTGTCTTTGACAGCTACCAAGCTCTCTTTACAGCGTATGCCTCGGATTCTGTTCCTGACATGTACCTCATTGTAAGGTTCAACCATTTTGCCGAACTGGCGCGCTGGCAGAAGATCGAGATATCGAACCCTGGTGGTCTTTCAGAGAAGGCACAAGAACTGGCTTTTGTCGATACGTCCGCAACCGCCGATGTGGTCAAAGAGAATCGAAGTGCGGCGACTACGAAGGACTCGCAATTCCTGGTTCTGGAATACGACGTAGCAGTCGATACGCAAAAATACGTGAGTTACGTAGCGGGGTATGTTGCACCCCAGTTCGAAGGGTGGATGAAGGCGGGCGCTCTTTCATCGTATGCGGCCTTCGTAAACCAAAACCCCGCCGGGGCGCCGTGGGCGAGTTTCATCCTCCTCGAGTATCGGGACCTGGACGCGCTGGCCTCGCGCGATGTCATCAAAACGAAGGTTCGGGCAGAACTCTCGGCGTCTAATCCTGAATGGAAGAAGTGGAGCGACGACAAGACGGCGATTCGTAAAGAGAAAGCCACCATCCCGGTGCTCTCGCTCAACTAGCCTGTCGCCCAGGATGCGCTGCGCCGACTCGACGCGTTTATTGTCACAAGGCTGCCGAACGGGCGCAGCGGTTATCGTTTTTTCCCCTTTTTGTGTCTTGGGTTTGAGTCGACGGGATCGCGGAAAAGCCAAAGGCTGAAGAGCCGAGAGGGAAAGATTTGTGGTTTCCCACTTCTGACGCACAGTGCGCGTTCAGAAATGGGGCACCCTCGATCTGCTACTGAAATAGATTCAAAAGGACGCATGTTCCCTTCAGCTTTCGCGAATCTATCAACGCTGTAAGGCCCCTGCCGCAACTTGGTTCGTCGCCGCATATCTCACCTAGGCTCCTCTTTCCAACGTCAGGTTTAGAGCTTACGCCTGCAGCAGGTCAGAACCGATATCCCGGCTTAAGTTCACACCGGTAAACTGTGGTCTTCTCTTCTTCCGGACCGGTCCGGACACTGCAGGTTGCCCAGCTCAGATAGAGATTCGGGCTCAAAGGGAATACCATCGGGGAGCGGTCGATTTCGGCCTCAAAACTAACACCTTCCTGAGTTGGGGGCAACGTGAAGTTGAGTGTCCGGCCAAAGATGACAGGATACAATTCGCGGACATTGGAACTGATTTCTGTGTGAAAGACCTCAGCCTGCATCAGGAAGGTAGCTGTTTCCGACCAGTTTAGCGCCGAGACGCGGATGTTGCGACCGCCATGAACAAATCCACTTGAGTCAATCCGCGTAAACGGGCATGGGCCCGCAATGCACGAGGCTCTCACATTGCCGAACGAGTTGTCTGCCCCGGCATCTAGCGATACAGATGCAGAAGAAGCCTTCCATTTGCCATCCGGTGAACATGGAGACTGCTGATCACAGGGCACATTTCCCTTATTGACAACCTGAAAGGTCTTGACTGCACTCCCTACATTCGTCTCCGTCCGCGAATTAATCGTATATCTCACGCGGATATTTGAGAGCACCGCTTGTGGGCGGTAGGATCCGGCAACGGTCTTCGCATGAAGAGGAACCATGGCCACAACATACAGCTCATCCCGGGTCGCCAACCTGCCCGTTTGCACATTCAAGTCAAGCGGTTCGTAAGACGGACGCCGGAAACTGACCACAATAGGCTCTTGTGACAAGAGCCTCTTCCGCACGACGAGCTTGAAAAATCCCGAGGCATCCGACTGAGTGGTGGCGCTCTGGACGCCATCCGATGCTGTGATTACAACATCGGCTATCGGAAGCTCCTTCTTTGTGTCAGCATCGCGCTGAATCACTGCGCCTGCAATCGGTATCGATTGCCGCTCCGAGATCGATCTCAACCGGTGTGCACGCAGCAGAAAAAATATAATGACTACGGCTATTGCAAGTGCGATGCCCGTCCAGACAGCTTTCTTTTCCGTCATTCAACCCCGACAAGCCGTTGGAGACACAACCTAGAGCACACGTTCGCCCAGAGACTGCTCCAACCAGGACACCCGTGCATCTATTATTCAATAAATATTCAATTAGAGGGTCGCCCAGAATGAGTTTCCTGGGCGAAGGCGGATGGACTAAATGAGCATGGATGAAAGCGCAGACGAAACGGACGGAAGCGATGAAGCACAAATTGGCAAAGTTCCCGACCCGCACGAGAATCACAGTTCCCGGCGCCAACTGCTCCGCCAGATGGCCGGTGTCTCCCTCGGTCTGCCGCTTGCCCGATGGAAGTCCCTTCCTACGTTGGCAGAGGTACACGCAGAACAGCGGGCCGATCGCCGTACTATGGAACCGGCACCTCTCCCTGCGCCGATCATTTTCCCCGTTGAAGATGAGCAGTTTCTGGACGATCTTGAACGTAGCACTTTCCTCTACTTCTGGGAGCAAGCCAATCCGCAGACCGGACTGATTAAGGACCGTTGCAACGTCCGCGTAGTGGACACCAGTGTGGTTGCAAGCATTGCGTCCACCGGTTTTGGCCTGACCGCAATCTGCATTGCAGAACAGCGCGGCTTCATCTCCCACCAGGATGCACGCCTGCGTGTGATTGCGACCCTCGACTTTCTTTGGAAGAAGCTGCCGACGCATCGCGGATTCTTTTATCACTTTGCCAACATCGAAACGGGCGAAAGAATATGGGACTCCGAAGTCTCTTCAGTCGATACCGCTATCTTGCTCTGCGGGATCCTTACCTGCCGCCAGCACTTTCGGGATCGCGACATCATCGAACTTGCACATGCAATTTTCGACCGAGTGGACTGGACCTGGCTCTCAGAAGATATTTCGCTGCTGCCCCAAGGATGGACACCTGAGTTCGGTTTCCTGCCTTACAAATGGGACTATTACAGCGAACTGATGATGATCTATCTGCTCGGAATGGGTTCTTCCTCTCATCCCCTGCACCCTGAGGCCTGGTTGGCATGGAAACGGACCACATTCGAGTATGAGGGGCTGCGCTACATCGGCTCGTTTGCGCCGCTGTTTGTACATCAGTACTCCCAGGCCTGGTTCGACTTTCGGCACAAGCGCGACAAGTACGCGGATTACTTCCAGAACTCGGGCATCGCAACCGATGTACACCGCCGCTTCTGCGTGGAAATGAGTAAGAACTTTCCCGATTACAGCGACGATCTTTGGGGTATCACTGCTTCCGACTCCGACAAAGGCTACGTGATCTGGGGCGGCCCGCCAGCCATGGGCCCCATTGATGGGACCGTAGTTCCTGCGGCCGCCGGAGGCTCACTGCCGTTTCTGCCGGACGCGACCCTACGAGTCCTTAAGAACATTAAAAATCGTTACCCACAAGCTTGGACCCGCTACGGCTTTATCGATGCGTTCAATCCGTTGAAAAAATGGTATGACAACGACATCATCGGGATCGATGCCGGGATCACCATGCTCATGGCCGAAAATGCACGCACTGGCTTCGTATGGGATACCTTCATGAAGAACCCTGAGGCGCAACGCGGAATGGCGAATGCGGGCTTCAAGAGCTATAACCCAACCCTTCCACGAACTTAATAGGCTGTGCTGCCGCCACTGGCATTGAAATAGCGTTGAGACTTAGCGGGCAGGCTTCTTATTCGTAGCGGAGGGCTTCGATCGGGCTTAGGTTGGCGGCTTTGATGGCGGGAAGCATGCCGCTGACGAGGCCTACCGCAGCCAGGATTAGGGTAGCGGTGAGAACGGTGATAGGCGAGATCAGCAACTGAATATCCGCGGCCTGCGCATTGGAGGCGAGCGCACTATAGAAGGTGATCCGGCCCACTGCGGCGGAAACGAGATAGGCGAGGAGAATGCCGCAGACTCCGCCCACGCCGGTGATGACGAGAGCTTCGGCTAGGAATTGCACCAGGATATGCCTGCGCTGTGCGCCCAATGCCTTTTCGATCCCGATTTCGCGTGTGCGCTGTTGGACCGCGACGAGCATGATGTTCATCAGGCCGACTCCCGCAATTCCCAATGTGAGCGTGCCGATGAAACCGAGCAGAACTTTCAGGCCCGCGGTGATGATGCGAAACTGAGAAAGCTGCTGCAGAAGATTCGCGACAAAGATCGCGTTGCGATCACTGGGACGAAAGTCGTGGGCCGCTCCAAGAGCGTCCCTTGCCGCCGTTTCCGTGGTGAGATAGTTGCCTTGATAGTTGAACCAGATCCCGTCCAGATATTTCGTATCCTTGATGTCGCTCATCGTACTCAATGGGATGTAGATGACACGGTTGATATCGTTATCGCCTTCCTGCATCTTGCCCTGCAGGACTCCAATCACCGTAAAACTCACGCCCCCGAGTCGGATGTGTTGCCCAATCGGATACATGCCTGAGAAGAGCCTGGTCTTTGCCTCTGAGCCGATCACTACGACGTGATTGCGTTGCTGATTGTCAAGATCGTTGTAGAAGCGGCCGTAGTCCACGTTCAGCTTGAGGACGTCGGAGACATCGGGCCCAGCGCCGGTCACCGACCATGTGTACGTATGCAGGTCGTTTTGCACGGCAGCATCCTTGGAGACAAACGGCGAGATGTGGATGATGCCCGGAACACCGCTGCGCAGAAGGTCTACGTCGCTCATCTGGAAGCGGACCTTGACGCCCGCCTTCGTCCCACCCGCCTGCTCACTTGTGGTCCCCGGAAAAACGCCGATCAGGTTGGTGCCGAACTGTGCAAAGATGGCCTCAATCGCGCGCCCGAAGCCCGAACCATAGGCGATCAAAAGCACGACTGTCGCGATTCCCCAGGCCATCCCCACCATGGTAATGAGGGTACGCCGCCGGTTGAACAGCATGGCCTGGTACGCCTGTGTCAGCAAATCTCGCAACATAATGCCATCCTACTCGTGGCGCAGAGCGTCCACCGGATTGAGTTGAGCCGCCTGCCGTGCGGGATAGAGGCCTGAAAGTACACCGCTCAGAACAAGCGAGGTGAGGGCCAGCGCTGCGGACCATGGGACCAGGCGGGGCGGATCAAAACCTGCCACATTTTTGCCCATCGCTGCATTCAGAGCGAACATTAGCAGACTGGCACCAAGGATCCCGATGCCTCCGCTTACGCCGGTGAGTAGCAGTGCTTCGAGCAGGAACTGAGCCAGGATGCTCCGGTAGGTCGCACCCAATGCCTTGCGTAACCCAATCTCCCGGGTGCGCTCGGAAACGGAAACGAGCATGATGTTCACGATCCCCACGGCGCCAAGAGCCAATGTCACGATGCCGACGCCGCCGAGGAAAAGATCCATCGCATCGAAGATCGCTCCCACCATGCGCTGGGATTTCACCGAGTCCCACTCTTCGAACGCGTACGGAGCATCCGGATCAAAACCGTGGCGGCGGCCGATGATCCGGTGCATCTCGGCGACCGCAGCACCATCTTCATTTTTTACCCATGGCTGATACTGAAGCGAGCTGACTGCGTCCTGCGGGACGTTTTCTCCAGTAAGTGGAAACAGCTCGAGCATGGTTGTCAGCGGAAGGTATACCTTCCGGTTGTCATTATCGTTGTTGCCACGAGCGAGGGTATCGGCGACACCAACGACCTGAAATCGCGCACCGTTGAGCAGTATCCATTCCCCCAAGGCCGGACGGCCTGGAAAGAGCAAAGCTGCAGTCTTGAGTCCCAAGACCGCGACGCGGGCGCGCCGGCTGAGGTCCTCGGGGTGCAGGAAGCGCCCCTCCTTGACCGGGAGAAAACGGATCTCGCTGAAGTTCGGCTCGACGCCCGCGACCTCTCCGCTAGAGGTCGAGTATTCGCTGACTTCCTTGATTGTGGTGCTGCTGACGATGGCCGTGACGTCGCGGATATTGCGCGCCTCGGCGCGAACCGCAGCCTCATCGGAAACGGTCAGCTTGTAAGGACGCATGCCCGTATGCTGGCTGGGAACGGCAGGCATATTGCCGCCCCACATCAGGATGACATTGTTGCCGAGAGAGGCCATTTGGCGCCTCTGGCCGGAGCGAAAGCCCTCACCCAAGCCAATGAGCAGGAGCATCGATCCAACGCCCCATGCGATGCCGAACATGGTGAGAAACGAACGCAGCTTGTGCGCCCATATGGCACGGAAGACCTCGCCGAAAACATCGGTCGCGTTTTGCATAGCCGCCCTCTTTCAATACGGATTGCGAGGCCGGCAAGTTCCGAAGACTGTTCTTGCCACTGCTATTTGGGGGTGTTATTTAGATCGAGCGCGGTCAATACTTCATCGGCACTTGGAGAACTGGACCGCAGATAATCGCTAACCCGCTTGCGCTCGTCAGCGGAAAGCGTCGGACTGAGGGCAAGGATCCGCCGCAGGGTGGTCGAAATATCATCTACATAGTTCATCATTCGAATGGCTTCGCCGGAGAGTGGCATCAAATCTTCCCTCACTACGCTTTAGAAACTTCCATCCTATTGTTCACGCTCGTAAAGGATTCGTAAAGCGCACCGCGGGCGACGAATTTACGAGCCTTTGGCTCTACAATCGATTGAAGGCCGCATCCAACAGCCCGTGTCTCACCCAAATCGGCTTTTCGAGGCCGCGGAACGCACGGTCTACGGATGCAATAGCCCGAGTCTCCGGGTACGGCGCCGGCGAACTTGGCGCCCTGTATCCTCGAATCTGGAAGCGAGCCGGAAGCGGCAGGCCGCCGATTCTTCGCTCCCAAGACAATGTGTTCCCGGACATTCCTGCTCACATGAACGAATGCGTGGATCAACTGATACGCACTGCGGCCCGGGCTCCGGCTTCGACATACCGCGTCCAAATGCACAGCAAGTTTACCTTTGCGGACGCGCAATCGATCATTGGATACCTCACGAAGCTTGGCATTGGCGATTTCTACTCGTCACCGATCTTCGAGGCACGACCTGGAAGCATGCACGGCTATGACGTCACGCGCCATGACCGGCTCAACCCCGAGCTTGGCGGGGAAGAGGGCTTTGCGAGCTTCTCGACTGTCCTCAAGCAATACGGGATGGGACTGCTGCTCGACATCGTACCCAACCACATGGGCGTCGGGAACGATTCAATCTGGTGGCAAGATGTGCTCGAGAACGGCCACGCTTCGCGCTACTCGGAATATTTCGATATCGATTGGAAGCCGCTCAAACCGGCGATGCGCAACAAGCTCTTGCTGCCAATCTTGGGAAACCAGTACGGGGTCGAGCTTGAAAGCAAACATATCCAGGTAGCAGTGAAAGACGGGCGGGTGTTCATCGAATACTACGACCATACAATGCCGGCTGCTCCTCGTTCGTTGCCGATCCTGTTCCTCGAACCAGAAGAGATAGCCAACGAACTTCCTGAGAACTTTCGGGATCTGCTGAACCAACTCGCGGATGTTCCTCCCCACGAGACCACGGACGAGGAGCTACGCAAAATAAGACAGGAGAGGCTGAGTGTATTGTTACCACAAATCCGCGAGACCCTGAGATCACCAGAGATGCAACCGGTGATCCAAAAGGCACTCGACGCGATCAATGGGGTTGAGGGTTATCCTCGCAGCTTCGACCGCCTGCATCGCATGCTCGAGGCTCAACCCTACCGTTTGGCGTTGTGGCGTACTTCCGCTGAAGAGATCAACTACCGGCGGTTTTTCGATATCAACGACCTGGTTGGCTTGCGGATGGAGAATCCGGAGGTTTTCGCAGAGACTCACTGTCTGATAAGAGCCTTGCTCGCGCGTCAAAAGGTTACCGGTCTGCGGATCGATCACTGCGATGGGATGTTCAACCCGCGCCAGTACCTCATTCGCTTGCAACTGCTATACCTGGCAAGCCAGTGCTCGGGAGAAAAGCCGGTTGGTGAAACCGCAGCGAATGGTATCGAACGCCACATTCTCGACGAAGTGCGGGGATACGACTGGTCTAAAAGCCGGGGCTCTCTCTACACCGTGGTTGAAAAGATTCTCGAACCCCGGGAGTATCTGCCGCCTGCATGGCCAGTCTCCGGCACGTCCGGATACGACTTCACCTATCTGGCGAACGCGATCTTCATCCAAAGCGAAAATGAGAGTCGCTTTGACCAGCTCTACGCGAGGATCCTGGGATATCGTCCCGATCCCGACCGGATCGTCTATCAATCCAAGCTGCAGGTGATGCAAACTTCCCTGGCGGGTGAAGTTTATGTGCTGACTAATCTTCTGAGCCGGATCGCCGCAGGCAATCGCTATGCTCGCGATTTCACAGACAATATCCTCGAAACGGTGTTGCGGCAGACGATCGCGGCGTTTCCGGTGTACCGGACTTACATCGACGATCGCGGGCAATATAGCGACCGTGATGTGGCGTTTATCCGGCAGGCCATTCTTCGCGCCAAACGTCTGAATCCCGATATTGACGCCTCCGCTTTCGACTTTCTTCGAGATACGTTGCTTTTGAAGAACACGTCACCTGAAGCGCAGCGAGAGGCCAAGCCGGATCCGCGCATGCTGCATTTCGCGCTCAAATTTCAGCAGCTCACAGGGCCAGT
Organism: Acidobacteriaceae bacterium; assembly: GCA_036500845.1. GTDB lineage: Bacteria > Acidobacteriota > Terriglobia > Terriglobales > Acidobacteriaceae > PALSA-350. The sequence goes on along the minus strand of DASYBJ010000491.1, from coordinate 1,420 downwards.
GATGGCGAAAGGCGTAGAGGACACCGCGTTTTACGTTTACAACCGGTTTGTCTCGTCGAACGAAGTCGGCAGCTCAATCAAGTCGTTTGGAATCTCGCTTGAGACGCTACACAAGAGCAACGAGGAGCGCCTCACGCACTCGCCCGACTCCATGCTTGCGACTTCCACTCACGACACGAAGCGCAGTGAAGACGTGCGGAACCGTCTCAACGTACTCTCGGAGATGCCTCGCGCGTGGTCTTCGGCGGTACTTCGCTGGCAACGCATGAACGCTAAATTCAAACGCACACTGGAAGACGGCAGGGTGGCTCCCGATAGCAACGAAGAATATCTCCTCTACCAGACGATCGCCGGCGCGTGGCCCTGGCACATCAAGTCGCCGGACGAGAAGGAGAATTTCCTGGAGCGAATCCGACAGTATGCCTCGAAGGCGCTCAGCGAGGCCAAAGTGAACCTGAGCTGGATCAACCCCGATCCCGTATACATGGAGGCGGTTTCCGGTTTCATCAACGCGGTGCTCGAGCCCGGTCCTACAGGGAAGATGAGCCCCTTTGTCCGCTCCTTGAACGAGTTGATGCCGGAATTGCGTGTGTTTGGTGCGGTCAATTCCCTGGCTCAGGTTGTGCTCAAGGTTGCCTCTCCGGGAGTTCCTGATTTCTATCAGGGCACGGAACTTTGGGAATTCACGCTCGTGGATCCCGACAACCGGCGGCCCGTAGATTATCAAGTTCGTGCAAATTATCTCGATAGCATGATCGTCCAGTCTCAGCAGGAGGGGTTCGATGCAGTGTGCCGCCATGTTCTTGCCCACCTGGGCGATGGCCGGGCGAAGCTTTGGACAACACATGTGGCGCTGAAGTTGCGTGCCAAGGAAATCGCTCTCTTCCGGCGCGGCCAGTATGTGCCGCTCATCGCATCGACACCTTATCCGGAGCATGTGATCGCATTTCTGCGCATTGACACCGCGAGCGGTCGAAGTGTTCTCGCGGTTGTTCCCCGCTTTGCCTATACGCTGATGCATGGAAAGCCGCAGCTGCCGCTTGGCGCCGCGTGGGGGAAAGCGCGGCTCACTCTACCGGAGTCTGGTCCGTCACGCTTTGTAAATGCCTTCACAGGTGAGGTCGTTTCTTTGGAGCAGGACGGAGGGATCGCATTGAGCACAGTTTTTGCGACTTATCCGGTCGCGCTTCTGGTGAGTGAGGACTGAAGCTTATATTCCTCGCTTAGCAGGAAACGACAATGCGTCGCGGGCTTGCTGGCCTGCGCAAATGCCTTCAGCGGCTCCGACACGGCTGAAGCACGGAAAAAGCAGATCCCTCGGCTTCGCTCGGAGCGTGTGACTTTTTTGATTTAGCACAAAAACTGATACTGAAAATAAAGAGCTTAGACGCCCAAAAAGGCGCAAAATCGAATAAAGTCA